>PMBU01000099.1:0-2186 GCA_003153895.1 Methanomassiliicoccaceae archaeon
ACGACCATGTCGATGGGTTTGATCTTCATCTTCTCCAAGACGAGCATATGCTCCGGCAAATCACGTCTGGCAAGTATCCCGGCGTGCACGATGGGATGCAACGTCTTCACCCGGCCGTCAAGCAACTCCGGCCATCCTGTAAGCTGAGAGATCCCGGTGCTCTTGATGCCGTGGCGCTCGAGCAACGTGGCAGTGCCCCCGGTGGAGATTATTTCCACGCCCAGCTCTTTCAAGCCGCGGGCGAAGTCAGTGATGCCTTCCTTATTGGAGACGCTGATCAGCGCTGTTCCGATCTTGACCAAGTGAATTTCCCCCATCTTGTCGAAGCGAGGCATGCCGTAGAACAGTATGCCAGAGGGATATTGCGGCCCTGCAGATAAAGCTCACCTTTCGAATATAGAGAGATAGTCCAGGCATGCCTCGGAGGAGGTTCGCCGTCGGCCTGAGCAGCAATCGTTTTATGCTTGGCCTACGTAACGAAACATCTGGTGGGACGAATGTACCTGATTTCCGAGCGGATCAACGGCCTTTTCGTTTCAGTCTCCAAGGCAATAGACAACCGTGATGCCAAATGGATCCAGGACCATGCCATCCGCCAGTTGGATTGCGGCGCCCAGGCCTTGGACATCAATACCGGTCCGGGACGAGAGGATGGCCCGGCAGTGATGGAATGGCTTGTCAGGACCGTTCAGGAAGTGACTGAGGTCCCGCTTTGCATAGACACCCCTGGCATCAAGACCATGACCGCCGGCCTGAAGGCGGCGAAGAACAGGGTCATCATTAACTCGACTACCGCGGAGAAGGCCAGGATGGAGAAGCTCTTTCCATTGGCGAGGGAGTTCAACGCAGAATTGATCTGCCTCACCATGGACGAGCGTGGCATACCGAACTCGGCGGAGGCCAGGGCGGAAATGGCCATGCTCATGATCACGACGGCGATAGAGTACGAGGTCATGCCCGAGCGGCTCTTCCTCGACCCGCTGGTGCTTCCGGCGAAGGCATCGCAGGACCAGAGCGTCAAGGTGATCGAAGCGCTTCGTTTATTCCGTACGCTCAACGACCCCGCGCCCCGGACGGTGGTGGGCTTGAGCAACGTCTCGAACGGTGCAAAAGACCGCAGCCTATTGAACCGGACGTACCTGGCGATGCTGATGGGCGCGGGCCTGAGCGCGGCGATCCTGGACCCGGAGGATGCGGAACTGATGAAGACCTTCAAGGCCGCGCAGATACTCCTCGACCAGAAGCTCTATTGCGACGATTTCATTCGAGCGTGATAGCTCCATCGACTTTCGACAGAAACGGTAATTATGTAGATACTGGAATCTAAGGTCCGTGAAGCCGTCGGTTGGCAAGAGCGGTCCGCTCCTCATCATCATCGGTACCATCGCGGCGCTGGTCATCTTCACCTCGACCATGTCCAAGAACCCAGCTTTGCCGCTCTTGGCGCAGAGCATTGGCGCGGACGCGGCTCAAGTGGGCTTGATATCGGCGATCAGTCCGATCCCTGGGATATTGATCAGTTCCTTCGCCGGCGCCTATTCCGACAAGTACGGCCGGAAGCGGGTGATGTTCATTTCATTGCTGATCTTCGCCACGGCCCCGTTCACCTACCTCTTTGTGACGGAGATCTGGCAGCTCGGGATGATCCGCTTCTATCACGGGTTCGCCACCGGCATGTTCATGCCAGTGGCAATGGCGGCCATCGCGGACCATTATCCCGCAGAAGTGCGTGGCCAGGCATTGGGCACCTATTCATCGTTCACGATGGTGGGAAGGTTCTCTGCGCCGTTCGCTGGTGGCGCGCTGATCTATTTTGCGAACTTTGGCCTGCTCTATATCGTATGTGGCGTTACAGCCATCATCGCCCTTGCCCTGGCATTCCTGGTCCGATGGGACGAGCCGTTCACGAAAGGGCATGCGTTCAAGCCGCAGGGAAGCATGATCGCCGCCCTGAAAGACGTCGTGAAGGAGCGTGGCATCCTTCTAACCTCGTCCATGGAGGGCATCCAATATTTCGCCATGGGCGCCTTCGAAACGTTCCTCCCGCTCTATTGCCTCTCGCTCGGAATGAACGGCCTCGTGATCGGCGCCATCATGGGCGTGCAGGTGATCAGCATGCTCCTCACCAAACCGTTCATGGGTCGCTTTTCTGATAAAAGGGGCAGGAAACCGAGCATCATCATCGG
>PMBU01000099.1:2226-23989 GCA_003153895.1 Methanomassiliicoccaceae archaeon
TCGGGCATTCGCTCGGGCCATTGATCACTGGAATGGTCGTCACCTTGGTCTCCTTTCAATTGGGGTTCGGGCTGGCTGCCTTACTGTTGTTGATCGGCGCATTGGCGTTCCTCTTCGGCATGAGAAGGATTGATGATAGGTCGAGTGCCTAATGGTCGAGCACCGAGCGATGGAACATGCCGAAGAACCCGATGAGGAAGTTCATCAGTGACTATCTGACGCCGTCAGAGCGCCTTTCACAGGCACTGTATGGCCTGATTCTTGTTCTGACGGTCATCAGTGCAATCGAGATCACCATCTCGAAGCAGCAACAGAGCGCGGGCACCCTTCTCACCGCCGCCTTGGGAACGTGCATCGCCTGGGGAATGGTCGACGCCGTGGTCTACGTCCTGACAGGGGTCCATGAGCGCAATCATCATGTTCGGTTCGTGTCCAGGGTGAAGAACAAGCCGAAGAAGGAGGCGATCGCTCAGATCGAGGACGAGCTGGACGATTCCTTGATCGGCATCCTCGAAAAGGAGGAGAGGGACCGAATCGCCGAGCAGATATTCCTGACGGTCAACCACGCGGCTCCGAAGCGACAGCACGTTAGGAAAGACGATGTTCTAGGAGGAATAGCAAGCTTTCTGATCTCGTTCATCGTCGTGTTGCCAACCATGGTGCCCTTCGTCCTCGACCTGAAATTGGACCTAGCCATCAGACTATCCAATGTCATCGCCGTTGCAATGCTGTTCATAGTCGGCTACGTCTCCGGCGGCCGGGAAGGAATGAACCGGATCCGCTGGGCGCTGACGATCACAGTATTGGGAGTAATCATCGTCGTAGTGACGATACTCATGGGCGGCTGAGAGAGATAGCATTCCCAAAGGGCCTTTGGACCAAAACCTCGAAGGCGATATTCACTGACGTGAGGTCAGGCCAGCCCCTCTCACGATCCGGGGAACGATCTCCTCCCAGTTGACAGCCATGATATGCACACCATGGACTCCGTCGATGCCCTTCAGATGCTCGATCTGCTCCACGCAGATGCGCACGCCTTCATCCTTCGGGTCCTTGGCGTTCCTCATGCGCTCCACAATGGCGTCTGGAACGATCATACCGGAAACCTTGTTCTTCATGTAGAGCGCGATCTTTTGCGACTTTAATGGCATCACACCGGCGATGATGTGGACCTTCTCATGCAGCCCTCGGTCTCGGACCAATGCCATCCACCTCTCGAAGCGCTCCATGTCGTAAATCGACTGCGTCTGGACGAAATCCGCACCAGCGGTCACTTTCTTCGCCAGCCTGGTCACTCGGAACTCGAATGGGTCGGCGAACGGATTGGCCGCCGCGCCGAGGAAGAGTTTCGGGGCAACTTCCAGCTCGTCGCCGTTCCAAAGCTTGCCTTCGTCGCGCATCTTTCGCAGGATCATCAATTCCTGGATGCTGTCGATGTCGTAGACGTTCTTCGCCTCCTTCATGTTGCCGAAGCTCTGGTGATCGCCGGAGAGGCAGAGCACGTTGCGGACGCCCAGGGCGCTGGCGCCAAGGACGTCGGATTGCATAGCGATGCGGTTTCGGTCGCGGCAGGTCATCTGGACTACCGGCTCCAGCCCTTGCTGCATCAGAACGACGGCGCAAGCGATGGAGGACATGCGCGACATGGCGGTCTGGTTGTCGGTGAGGTTGAAGGCGTCGGCGCAGCCGCGCATCCCCTCGGCCTTCTTTCGGACCGGGTCGGCGCTTGCTGACCGAGGCGGTCCAATCTCCGCCGTCACTGCGAACTTGCCAGAGGATAGAACCCTCTCCAGATTGCTGTCGGCCTTCATCTCTCTCCCCTCAGCTGGCGTTCGGTCTCGCTCATCACCGCTTCTGGTCGGACGATCTTGCGCGGTCCACCGCTCCGGCTGGGCGTCCAATCCTTGGGCGGGATGTTCGCTTCCAACAGGTCCAGGCGGCCTAGCTCCTTCAGGCTCTGGTAGATCTCTTCCCAGGCACACGGCGTATCCCTACCGATCTCGCACTTGCCATTCTGAGATCCTCCGCATGGGCCATTCAGAAGGCTCTTGGCGCAGCGGACGATAGGGCAGATGCCGCCGGTCAGGTGCAGCACGCAATCGCCGCACCCCCCGCATCTCTCCAGGAAGATCCCTGGCTCGACCGGCGCTCCCATGTTGGAGGTGTTCAGTCCTGGCAGCGCCCTCACCTTTGGATACATCGCTTGGATCGTCTGGGCGCCCACGCCGCAGGCGATGGAGAGGACGGCGTCCTTGCCCTCGACCTTGGGAGCGATCTCGCGCACCCACTCCTTCTCGCATTGCCTTTCGACGGTCACCTCTTCGATCTCCCAGCCCTTGCCCTCTAGGTCAGAATGCAGGCGAAGCGATTCGGCCAGTATCCCCACTTCCTTCTCTCCGCCCGCCAAGCAGATAGCGACGCAAGAGCGGCATCCCGCGATCAGGATGCGGTGGTGCCCCTCGAGGATCTCGCATATCTCATTCAACGGCTTCTGTTCACCGATTATCATCGCTTCACCCTCAACGGATTCGGACCTAATCTTTCCACGCGTTCGATCATGATCTCCGCCGATTGCATGAACTCGAGCCCCTGGTTCGAAGCCATGTTGAACATCTCCACTCTTTCTCCATTGAGGCCGAGAGAGTCGAGGACGTGCTTCGCTTGGTCGACCCTCTTTCTCGCCTCGATGTTCCCATATAGGTGATGGCAGTTCTTCTCCAGACAGCCGACGACGAACACTGCATCGGCACCCTCCCGGAACGCTTGGAGCAGATGCAGGACATCCACCCTTCCAAGGCATTTGACCGGGATGATGACGACGTCTGGAGAGGATTGCCGATGTTCCTCTTCTGCCCTTTCCACAGCTCCGATCCCTCCATGCTCGCAGCAATAGGCGATGATGCGCTTCCCCTGGCTCATCGGCTATCCCCCTTAGAAGCGATCACGATCTGAGCGCTCAACTGAGCATCGGTCCAATTCCTCTGATCGATGGCTTTGCTCGGGCACAGGCTGACGCACATCCCACAAGCCTGACATTTGGCGACCTGGATCTCCGCCTTTCCTTTATCGCCTATCAAGGGGGCGTCATAGGGGCAGATGCGCACGCAAGCCAAGCAGGCGGAGCACTTCTCCTTGTCGACGAAGGCGACCTCCGCTCCATGCTCCAGGAACTCTTTCGAAAGCAGTTCGGAAGTGGTGGAGGCGACGGCGCAAGCCTCGGAGAAATTCTCAGAGGCAAGGATGCTGGCTCCAAGCCCACGACTGACGAAGATCCCTTCCCTGATGGTCTCGCCCGGATGCAGCCGGGTATTGAATCTGGGGGGCTGGCCTTCCTGGCTCAAGTATAGGCCTAGCTTCCTTGCCAGAATGGGATTGCTGCCAAGATCGAAGCCCTCATCCCTCACGATGAGATCTGCATGGATATTCACCTCTCCCACCACTGGGTCCATTGCGATTAGGCTGCCCGATCCCCCAAGAGATTGGCGATAACTGAAATCCCCTCGGAAGAAAACGATCCCCTTTTCTTGAGCGATCTGGTAAGTCCGTTCGAAAAAGCCCGGCGCGCCGACATCCCTGACTAGAATGTAGACCTGGGCATCTGGCCTCTTCTTCTTGATCGACAGGGCGTTCTCGATGGAGGCGGTCGTTCCTTGGGCGGGGCAGCTCATTGTTGTGCTAGAACCCTCGATGAAGACCACGACCTTAGGAATGGCTGCATCATTTTCAATGATACCCCTTATCCCAGAGTTCGTCACGACCGAAGCGCCTAGACCTATACCTGATGGGCTGGGATCCAGGGCGAGTACAATGGCTCCTCCCCTGACGCTGCCATTTCCATCGGCTTCGTTGAACGTAATCTCGAAATCGCCAGGTGATCCGTCAATGGAAGTTATCGTGCAATCACGGTGCAATCGGATCCTAGGCGAGGAGCCGATGATCTTCATCTTTTCTACGGCGCTCCTTCGGCCGTGCTCATCAGGGAAAGAGTATGAATCTAGATTGATCAGCTCGTTTCCAGGCATCAATAAATCGACATCGTACCCTTGATTGACTATCTCGAGCGAGATCACGGAGGCGCTGAGTCCACTCCCCAGCACTATCGCTTTTTTGACGACCTTCGTCTTTAACAAAGAATTCGGCGGTTGGGGGGATGGAGTGCTCATCGCTTCCCCTCCAGGAACGAAAATGCTTTGCCAGCGGCGATGGATCCATCCTTGTCGGCATCGACCAAATCCATTGGGGCACGGACACAGCCAGCCACGAAGACGCCTGCTCGATTTGTTATGCAGGGATCGCTCTCCGGGCTCTTGACGAACCCGCTCTCATCTCTTTCCAGTCCGAACCGATCGCATATCGACCCCGCATCCAAGGCAGGACGGATCCCTTGGGAAAGGATCACGATGTCATGCTGCCTCGCTTCCACTTCATCGCCCATGGGCGAAGCGAACCAAACCTCTGGCCTTCCATCGTCCCCCGGCACGATTTCCGATGGTCGGGACCGGACCAGTTCCACTTTGTTCATGCTCTTTGCCCAAGCATAAAGGTCGTCATGCTGATCGCAGGGCCTCCAGTCCATGAAGTAATATGATATTTCGAGCTCTGGGTCCAATTTCTTAAGCAACTGAGCGAGTTTGAGAGAATACTTACAGCATACTCTGGAGCAATAATCGGTCCCGAAACGGCGGTCGCGCGAGCCGACGCATTGAACGAAGGCAATGCTCCTTGCTTCCCTCTTATCTCGGGCAAGGGTCAGATAACCATCTTGAAGCAATTGCTTCTCCGCCTCGTATGCGGTGATAACGCCCGCGACGGTGCCATAGTTCAACCGCTTGTCAAGGCGTGGATCGAACGGCTCAAGGCCAATGCTCAAGATGACCGCGCCAGCGCAGATCTGCTTCATTTTGCCCGAGGCCAACGAAATCGTGACATGGAAAGAACCGGGATCTCCTGCCAGATTCTGAACTTCGGCTGGTCCGACCTTCTCGATCAACGAGGACCGCTTCATATCTCGAACCTTGTCATGTGCCAGGCAGACATCGCAGCGGACACATTCCACCTTCCCTTTGCAAGCGAGGTTCTCTGCCATTCCGCCGAAGGCCATCTTCTCGACGACGACCGAAGGCACGCCTCTTTCGGCCAAACTCAGGGCGGCGCTCAGTCCAGCCGTTCCACCGCCGATTATCAGCACCTTCTTCATTTCCACCACATTGGCATGCCAGGTTTGCGACCACTCCTGCGTTATTTATAAGTTGCCGGAAGAGGGACGTTTCCAGATTGGAGGAATCGGGCTGCTAACCGTTATTAGCGGAGCGTGCCATAATTGTTCGATGCGCTACGCAGCTTTCACAGTGGATGTCGACCGAGATGCCAACCTGGCAGAGCGAGGGCGCTACGACGCTGGGTCGAAAGCGATAACTGGAGTTGACACTTTACCGCGCTTCGCATCATCTGGAGAAGGCCTCCGGATCCTATCGGAGCTTCTCGAGGATCTGGGCATCCGGGCGACGTTCTTCCTTGAGGGGGATGCACTTCGGGACATCGCTCGCCATGCTGACGTGCGATCGCTGCTGCAGAAGCACGAGGTGGCCTGCCACGGCATCTGCCATGAGGACTTCACCGGAGAGAGCACCGGTATTTGCCTGACAGGAGAGCAGGTCGGGCAAGTGGCCAGTGAAAGCAGGTCGATAGTGCGCGACGTCATCGGGCGCGTTCCCACTGGGTTCCGAGCTCCGTACCAGCATATCGATGATATCGGCCTCGGCGCCTTGGCCAAGGTTGGATTTTCCTATGATTCCTCGAAGACCGAGAAGATGAACGACGGCAAGATCGCGCCAAAGGAGCTGGACAGCGGGCTTTTCGAGGTGCCGCTCGCCTGCGGAAAGGACGGCCATGGCAAGAAGATCGTTTCTTACCTCTGGCCGATGCACGAAGGGAAGAGGAGTGCGGATGATTACGTCGAATTGGCTTCTTCGTTCCAATCAGGATATCTGGTCCTGGCCACGCATTCCTGGCATCTGACGGAGACGTTCAAGAGCGGACCGCTCGATCGCGCTCAGGCAACATTGCAGGTCGAGATGACCAGGAAGGTGCTGGAGGGGATGCTCGACCAAGGCATCAGATTCCTTCCCATCGAGGATCAGTTGGGAGGCCAATGATATGGCCGAGGGCGGAGCGCCGGACGAGAGATATCGGACTGCATTGGACCTGGCATGGAGCAAACTCTCCGATTCGAACATTCATGAGCTGTGCGATGGAGCTGGAGCGACCTTCCACAACTCTGAGATCTTATTGCCTTCATTCAACCAGACCATAAGGATCGATATAGGGACCAAGAGCATGCGCATCGGATCCGACGAGCTGGCCATATTCGACCGGATCCTTGCCCTTCACTACCTTCTCGGATGCGACGGAACCAGGCTGAGCGGCAACCTGATCTCGTTCGCTCAAGCGCCTGGCGGCGAGGTTTATTATTCCGCCTTCAAAAAGCGCTCCATCGATCGACTGACAGAGATGTTCGGCGATGACCCAGATAGCCTTACTAGAATTGGCGCATTGCTCGGCGGGGAGCCGCTTAAGATGGCCACTGCCGCGGTCAAGCTGTCTGTTTTTCCAATTCTTCCTGTCGTGGCGCTTATCTGGCAAGGAGATGATGAGGTCGCCCCGGCCGCGAACATGCTGTTCGACGAATCAGCTACGAGGATACTCGCCACCGAGGACCTGGCGGTCGTCGCCTCTAGCGTCGTTGCCAAGCTCGTCAAGGCCGGTCAAGACTGATCAATAGAGACCGATTATCTTGCCGTCATCGAATATGTCCATGCTCATCGCCCCTGGAGCTCCGGGAAGGCCTGGAATCAGCATGATGTCGCCACAGATCACCACGATGAACTCGGCTCCGGCCGCAACTTGCAGTTCTTTGACCGTCAGCGTCCAACCGATGGGGGCGCCCTTGACCTTAGGGTCGTCGGTGATCGAATGTTGCGTCTTCGCTATGCAGACTGGAAGTTCCCCATATCCGGCGGCGACCAGTTCCTTGACGTCCTTTTCCGCCTCGGCGTGGAACTTGACCTCCATCGCCCCATAGAGCTCGGTGGCGATGGTGGAGATCTTCTTCTTGATTGGCATGTCCAGTTCGTAGAGCGGCTTGAAATGGTTGTTGTTCTCTTTGATGGCAGCGAGCACCTGCTTGGCCAGCGTCTGACCGCCCTCCCCGCCCTTGTCGAAGACGTGCGAGACCGCTGACCTGACCCCCAGATCGCGGCAATGCTCGATGATTAGGTCTTCCTCCTCTACCGTGTCCGTTGAAAAATGATTGATCGCTACTACGACGGGAATGCCGAACTTGCGCAGGTTCAGGACATGTCTCTCCAGGTTGGCCAAGCCCTTCTCCAGCGCTTCCAGGTTCTTGACGTCGCATTTGTCGAACGGGCAACCGCCATGCATCTTGAGCGCGCGGATCGAAGCGACCAGGACCGCACAGTCCGGCCTCAGCTTGGCTTCTCTGCAAACTATGTCGAAGAACTTCTCCGCCCCGAGCTCAGATGAGAAACCGGATTCGGTGACCACGTAATCGGCCATCTTCAACGCGTACTTGGTGGCCAGGATGGAATTGTTGCCGTGCGCGATATTGGCGAACGGGAAGCCGTGGATGAACATCGGCTGACCTTCCAGGGTCTGCACCACGTTCGGCTTCATTGCCTCCTTCAGCACTAACGCCATGGCGCCGACGCAGTTGAGCTGGCTGGCGGTGACCGGCTTCTTGTCATAGGTATAGGCGACGATCATCTTCCCCAATCGCACCTTCAGGTCGGCCATGGATGTCGCCAGCGCAAGGATGGCGCTGATCTCCGAGGCGGCGGCGATTATGAAGCCGCTCTCGTGCGGCACGCCTCCATCCCCACGGCCCCCGAGGCCGACGACGATGTGCCTCAGCTCGCGGCAGTTCATGTCGATGGCCTTCTTCCAGACGATGCGGGTGGGGTCGATGTTCAGCTCGTTCCCCCGTTGCACCAGATTCTCGATGATGGCCGATAGCAGATTGTGAGCGGCGGCGACCGCGTGAATATCGCCAGTGAAGTGCAGGTCGATGTCCCACATGGGGTACACCTGTGCCAGTCCTCCGCCGGTCGCTCCTCCCTTCGTCCCGAACACCGGGCCGAGCGATGGCTGCCTGAGCGCCCCGCACGCCTTTAGTCCGAGCTTGCCGAGGGCCTCCACCAACCCGATTGTGGTAACAGTCTTTCCCTCTCCGGCTGGAGTGGGCGTGATCGCGCTGGTGACGATGAGTTTGCCGCTGGGCTTGTCGTCGAAACGCTTCAGGACATCCAATGGTATCTTGGCCATGTACTTGCCATAAAATTGGATGTCGTCCCTGCCGAGACCGATCTTGCTCGTCACTTCCTCGATCGGCTTGCACCTGGCTGCCTGAGCGATCTCTATGTTCGTCCTCAACGTCATTCCTCGAGTCAAACGCCTATGAAACTGATTGTATAAAACGCATATCATGACCGCCCGATGCTCACTGGCATGGGAAGGCAAAGTACATACGGCACCTAACTTCTCATGGAAATGGGAAGCGAATGGTGGCTCAGATCATCGACGGGACGAGAATCGCAGCACAGATCAGGGAACAGCTCTCTTTCAGGATATCTGGATTGAAGGTGAGCGGTGTCACTCCCGGTCTGGCGGTCATCTTGGTCGGCAACGACCCTGCCTCCGAGTCATATGTTCGAGGCAAAGGTCGGGCGGCAGAGGAATTGGGCATCTATTCACGCCAGATCAATCTTCCTGAGACCATTTCTGAAGACGAGCTGATACGGCAGGTGGACTATCTCAACGCCGACCCGAAGATACACGGCATTTTGGTGCAATCGCCTTTGCCGTCCCATCTGGATGAGAACAAGGTCATCCTTCGGATCGACCCAGCGAAGGACGTCGATGGATTCCATCCCATGAACGTCGGTAAGATGTTGATCGGAGTCCCTGGATTGCTTCCCGCGACGCCTCACGGCATCCAGGAGCTCCTCTTGCGGACTGGGAACGACCCAGGCGGGAAGCATGTTGTCGTCGTCGGCAGGAGCAACCTGGTCGGGAAGCCCGTGGCCGCGATACTGGTACAGAAAGCCAAGGGCGCGAACGCGACGGTCACCATATGCCATTCCAGGACAGCCGACCTGGCCAAGCATACAATGCAGGCTGACATATTGATCGCGGCGATGGGAAAGCCCCGATTCATCACGGCGGACATGGTGAAGGAAGGGGCAGTGGTCATTGACGTTGGCGTGACGCGCGAGGAAGACCCATTGGCAAAGAAGGGCTACCGATTGGTCGGCGACGTGGACTTCGAAGCGGTATCGAGGAAGGCGAAGGCGATCACACCCGTTCCGGGAGGCGTGGGGCCGATGACCGTGGCCATGCTGATGGTGAATACCGTCTCCGCAGCGGAAGAGCAGACTCATCGGAACCAATCGAAGCGCGTCTGATCTTCTGGAAAGAGCCAATCGGGTGCGCGTAGAAGAGCTTTATTTATTCGATTCAAATCACCCTAGCTAGTTAGATCCGTCTTCGAGGAGGTAGGCCGATGGCCGCCATTGAAGTCAACAATCTCACAAAGAAGTATGGGCAATTGCAAGCGCTGAAAGATGTCACCTTCCATGTGAATGAAGGGGAGGTCTTCGGGCTGATCGGCCCCAACGGTGCAGGCAAGACCACAACGCTAAGGATCCTGGCGACGCTGCTCGGGGTCACATCCGGGAATGTTAATATCTTTGGGCACGACCTTGTGAAGGAACCGGCCCAGATCCGCAAGATCATCTCCTATCTTCCAGAGGACGCCGGCGCTTACAAGAACCTAACCGGCAGGGCATACCTGCAGTTCATCGCAGCTTTCTTCGAGTCCGGCGAAGCGGAGCACGAGATGATCGAGAGGGGACTCCAGATCGCCAACCTGGCCGAACGGATCGACGACCGCGTAGATACCTACAGCAAGGGAATGGCGCGGCGATTGCTGGTCGCCAGGGCATTGATGATCAGGCCGAAGCTGGCCATCCTCGACGAGCTGACGTCAGGATTGGACGTGCTTAATGCTCAAGAGATGCGCAAGGTCGTCAAGCGCGGCACNNGACGGCAGGATCGTGGAAATGGGCACGCCCCAAGAGCTGAAGCAGAAGTACAACGCTCCCAACATCGAAGAGGTCTTCGTGCAGGTGGTCAAATGAGCAACACCTCGAAGCTGATCATGAAGGAGGTCAAGGAGCTCCTTACCCCCGCGACATTGATACCGATCATCATCATCGCCGTTGTCTTCGCGTCCCTTGGCACCGCAATAAGCGGCTCGACCGACGTCCTAAGCGAGAAGCCGACCATCGGACTGATCAACCAGGGCAATGGGCCGCTGTCGCAGTTCGTTTACNNTCATCAATTCGTCGTTCGATTCGAATATCACTTCGAATCACTCGGCGAGCATCACGATCTACTGGATCATCCGTGGTGCGGGTATAGCAGATGCCCTTAGCACTGCGCCAGTTGAGACGGTATTGAGCCAGACATCCGAGAAGCTCTCCCGCCATCTGATCGACCATTCCATTTCCAGCAATTCTACCGTTATCCTGCAGCCGTTCACCAGGTCGGACAGCACCGATTTCAAGGGGAAATTGATACTTGGCATCAGTCCCGGGACGATCGCCAGCGTGATCACCAATTCAAGTCTGGTCATGCCACTCATAGTCATGATGGTCATAATCTACGGGGGAAGCATGGTCATCAACTCCATGGGGACGGAGAAGGAGAACAAGACCCTGGAGACGCTTCTTACCTTGCCGGTGAGCAGGAACTCCATCGTTTTGGGCAAACTGATAGGGGCCACCATCGTCGGACTGCTCATGGCGGTGATCTACATGATCGGCATGAGCTACTATATGACGTCCTTCCAGCTTAGCGCCCCAATCGACCTGGCCAAGTATGGCATCTCGCTGGACCTGCCGAAGTACATACTGATCGGCGTCTCATTGTTCCTGGCGCTGATGTGCGCTTTGGCGCTGTGCCTCATCCTCGGCATCTTCACCAAGAACTACAAGGCCGCCCAGAGCATGACGCTGCCCATCACCATGCTGGCATTGATCCCGATGTTCGTGCTGATGTTCACGGACTTCAATTCGCTGCCGACCGCCGGACAAGCGCTGATCTTCGCCATCCCGTTCTCGCAGCCGACGATCGCCGCTCGGGCGCTGATGTTCGATGACTATACCATCGTCATAGCTGGCATCATCTACAACGCCATCTTCGGACTGGTTACGATGTTCATAGCCGTTAAGCTGTTCAAGATGGACATCCTGCTGACCGGCAGGGTGAAGAGCGCCGAGCAGAAGAGGAGGCGCGGGCTCTTCAGTCTGAACCTGCCATCCAGGCCGAGAAGGAAGAATTAAGGTGGAGCGCCGAAACCCTTTCATCATCCTCTTTACTTCGATTCGTCGCCTGACTGCTTTTACATCTGCAAAGAGTTTTTAAGCACCCCACTTATTTCCCGGCCAATGCTTCGAGAGTGCCCCGACCACGGTTATTTCAGAGGCGAGACCTGCACGATCTGCGGCGAGCCTGGACGCTTCCTAATGAACGATCAGGAACTGGAACAGATCGGCCGTACCATGGCAGGCGCTCTTAGGCACTTCCCCGAAAAGTTCGAGCTGCAGATGGACGACCAGGGATTCGTCAGCCTGAAGGAGTTCATAGCCGCCCTGAAGAGGCAACGTGAGCGGTATCACTGGCTCAGGCCCCATCACATCATCGCTATCATCGAGACCGATCCGAAGGGAAGATACCAGGTGAGCAACGACCTCATCCGTGCTACCTACGGCCACTCGCTCCCATTGAACCTCAACCTTCCGACGGACAACATTCCAGATACTCTTTTCTATCCTACGACGGCGGAGGAGTTCGACATCCTGCTGGAGACGGGATTGAAGCCCTCCGACCGAAAGCAGGTCCATCTTTCGAAGACCTACAATGATGCTAGGACAGCTGGCAAGGTACGGACGGAAGAGCCGATCATCCTGGCCATCGATGCCAAGAAGGCGATTGAGGACGGCATCGTCATCGGGCGTGCTGGTCGCACGGTCTTCCTGACTCTCGAGATACCGGCGCAATACTTGCACAAAGCCGAGGAGCCAGAGGTCATCGAGGAGACCGAAGAGATCCTGCCAGAGAACCAGTGATCTCATTTTCGCGCACCCGGCCGCAAGCTTGATTTATGCCTACGGCAGAGGATGACCGATGTTCGTACGGGCCGACCGCTTGCTGACAGAGGTGAATGACGGGCGATTCCCCAAGCATGCAATCAGCTTCCATTGGGAGGGCTTCGTCCCGCATTTGGTCGCCTATGATGGCGTCGACGAGCGGATTGTCGAGATCGACCTGTCCCGGCTTGACATGACCGTTTCCGAAATGAGGAGCTGCGTCGGCCGTTTCGAAGAGGAATATCGCCCCTGCCCGCAGGCGAAGATCGTCCGCGGTTCGTTCGACCAATGCGATGCTTGCGCCGAGACCTGGATACCGAGGCAGGAATGCGTATTCGAACCGAAGTGCGAGGGAGAAATCTGCGACTGCCATTTCTGCAAGCGACCGCATCTGGTGTATGCGGCATTCTATGGCAATAAAACGAAGATCGGCATGACCAGCGGAAGCAGACTGTCTGAAAGGGCGATCGAGCAGGGGGCGGATGCCATCGTGGCATTGATGGACTGCGAGAATCGGTTCCGTGCGAGAGAGATGGAGAAGGAGATCTCCAAATTGCTCCTCTTGCCGCAACGAATGACCCGGGCAGATATCGTCAAGCAGCTCGCAAGCAACGTCTCGAAGGGCGAGCTGGAGGAGCGTTACGCGAATATCCTAGAGTCGCTGCAGGACCGGTATTTTCTGAGAGGGGATGCGATGACGATGCTCAGCGAATATCCAATGCACCTCAGGCTTGAAGAGATCCCGAGGGAGACAGAAGCGCATGGCACGCATCGGGGAAAGGTCAGGGGCAAGAAAGGCCGCTTCCTCTTCTTCGAGGACGAGGATGACGGGGTTGTAAAGATGCTTGACCTGTCCGATCTGCCTTCCAGGCACCTACAGGATAGGTAATTCAAGCTAACCACCGACATATTTATGTTCATCGAAGCATAGCATGTGGCCGGAAGTTCAGATGAGCATCATACTCAAACCAGAAGAGATCGAGCGCAAATACGGGAAGCTGTTCTGCCGCGGCATCTATACAATGATCGATGAGAAGGCGGGGATAGCTCAGATCGTCGAGGAATGCTCGGCAAAAGGCCCGGTCGAATGGGACGCAGTGAATCGGAAGAGGGCTGGAGGCGTCCTAACGGACATCAGGGTCGACGGGACCACCCTTATCATGGACGCCGTCATCGGGGAGCGCGAGATCCATTTCGGCCCTGCCTCTAAAGATCTGGGTGGACAGGGATTGAAGTCGATTCGCGTCGAGGGCGATATTGTTAAGAGCACCTGGGTGGGGCTGGCCGGCGCGAGCGTCGGGGTTGGTGCTTGCATGCCGCAAGGTCCGGGCACGATCGATGCTGAGTACCCTGAGGACGCCAAGGTTGGTGGAGCCCACCGTATTGAGGTCACGGTATCAACTCCAAAGCTGACCCGCGTGGTCTTCGGACTGGATGATACAGACACAAAGGAGAAGGGGGCGTCATGGGTCCTGATGCTCAAATGCGCACGGTCAGCTCCGGTAGGCCATTTCCTGCAGCACAAGATCGTCCAGCTCAATCCGAACGTGAAGGATAAGACGACGCAGTGCACGGCGGTCAGCGCCTCTTTCGCCGTTCGATCTTCTGAGTATGAGGCGCTCAAGGAGCATGTCACAAAGTTCGTTCGCGAGAATACCGTATCCAATAATACCGCGCTTGTTGTACTTCAAGGATTAAGAATGCCTCAAGTGCTGGTTGACTACGGATTAAGGGCCAAGGCAGAGGTTCTAACAATACAGGACGCTGAAAAGGTCGCAGAGGCAGGAGGCGCGGAGATAATCGAGATTACCGGAAGGAGGGGACTTATTGGCGCTTTGGCGGGCCTGGGTTGTCATGACTTAGGCATCAAAGCGGCTGGCCTACCAGATGACTGGTGAATGATTGAAAACACTTTCCCGGACATTAGAAAGATAGATATCACAGACGCTAATATTAGCGAAGATCGACAAAGGGGGACGTCGCATCAAGAACGAGATCTCAAGGGTCATTGCTAACACGGCCTACCAGACCTACGAGAAGCGTTTGCTGAAAGAGGTCGTGGAAGGCGAGGTCCCCAAGCATGTCGCGATAATCATGGACGGTAACCGCCGCTTCGCTCAGGAATTCGGCCTCACAGCGACCGAGGGGCATTCCAAAGGGAAGGACAAGCTGGAGGAGATGATGCAGTGGTGCCTGGACCTGGACATCAAGATCCTGACCGTCTATGCATTCTCGACCGAGAACCTCAACCGCGAGGTGGACGAGGTCGAGTATCTCATGAAAATGTTCGAGCTGAACTTCTACAAGCTGGGCGACGATAAAAGGCTTCACGACAACGGCATCAGGGTAACAGTCCTTGGACAAAAGGAGCTCCTTCCGGAAAATGTCCAGAAGGCGATCGCCTATGCCGAGGAGAAGACGGCCAACTATCACAATTACTTCTACAACATCGCTCTGGCTTACGGTAGCAGGCAGGAGATCGTCCAGGCGATCAGGGTCATCGCCCAGAAGGTCAAGAATGGCGAGATGAAGGTGGAGGATATCGACGAGACGACCTTCTCCAACCACCTCTATACCGCGCCATTCCCCGATCCCGACCTTATCCTCCGTACGTCCGGGGAAGAGCGAATCAGCAACTTCCTGCTTTGGCAGATCGCCTATTCCGAACTGTACTTCACAGATGTTTACTGGCCTGGCTTCCGCAAGGTGGATTTCCTCCGAGCCATCCGCTCCTATCAGCTGAGGCAGCGCCGCTTCGGCAAATGATTGGGCGGAGAATCGGCTTTGCATCTAAAGTAGGCCATTGCGTGACATTTCTTCGCCTTGTGCTCTCTGACCTCCGCTCACCTCGTGCGCCCCGGCATTGCCCGGGGCGTAGAGGAGGATCATCGCATCATTGGCCAGAGCGTCGGGGTCAAGCCTGAGACCCCCGAGCCCTCGCATCTCAGCTTCCCTCGGAAGCTGCGCGAGAGCGGTTCTGCAGATGTTCAGTCCGGCGTTGATCTGGCGATCCAATCGCCAGCCACACTTTGCACATTCGAACACCTGGCCCACCCTGCTTCGGCGTTTGATGTCGCCACATCTCGGGCAGGTCTTGCTCGTATATCTCGGATCAACCTTGATGATCGGGACTCCTCGCTCCTCCGCTTTGCACTCTATCTGGCGGTGGACCTCATGCTGAGGCCATGAGGACAGACGTCGGCGCATTCGCCTGCCACCTCCACCGCCTTTTGGCAGACTCAAATCCTCCAGGGCGATTGCTGCCTGCTCATTCAGGGCAAATTCGACCAGTCCCTCACTGATGAGATGCAGCCTTTGGGAGACCCGATTGTGCTCCCTCCGCCCTTCTTTCGCTGCTAGCTTTCGCCAGACCCTGCGGTCCTTCGATTTCTTCTTGGCGAGTTTTCTTCGGCGAACGAAGTGACGATGTTGTACCACCGACACATCGGGGTATGGGACTGAGACTGGCAACGCATACTCGGACGTTAACGAGACGCCGTCGAGCGAACGCTCATTGGTATCCAGTGCGAGGATCGATGTCGGCATGTATCGCTCTGGGACCTCCTTCTCGACAATGAAAACCGCCCTCTTGTCGTTCAGGACCAATTGCTTGACTCTGCCTCGATCGATGAATTCAAGATGGTAGGTTGAGAGTCTGACATGGAAGCTGGTCCATTCGCCATATCGAAGCGAAAGACGAACAAGCCCCGTTTCAGGAGTGATATGAAATGTGACATCGTCGGCGCGGAGGAATGGTCTGAACACATAGGGCACCTTGCTTTTCTTGCCCTTGCTCAGCCGTCTGCGATGACCCTTTGCGAGTGAGAGGGCCACGCCCATGGCTGTTTGAGCGTGCGCTCCGTTGACGTGATATTCCTTCGCCAGTGACTGGCCAAACTTCACCATTGACCCTTTGGCGGTGAGATCGTTTTCAAGCGCATAGCGGATGCCACGATTGACCATCAAGCGGAAGTCCTGCATGAGGTCGGGAATTTGAATCGAAAGTGGAGACGCCAGTTCGCATATGAGGCTGCGGCAGGCGGATGGCACGCATGAAACGAGTCAATGCGAGCACATGAAAAGTATTACTACAGTAAGCGTCTGGACTTCAGGTGCAAAGCCGGCAGAATCAAAGCTCTTATAACGATAACATATTCTCAAAGCGGCACGGAGAAGACGGATGGCAAAAGAAGACCTCATCCTCATCCACGCACCGAGCGTGTACGACTTCAGAAAGGAGTTCCTGTTCTATGGCCCAGTCAGCGACCTTGTGCCTTCCACGCCGGTCTTCGAGATGTACCCATTTGGTTTCATGACCATCGCCGCGCAGCTGCACAAGGAGGGCTACCGGGTCAGAATCCTCAACCTCGCCAGCATGATGCTGAATGATCGGAAGCTGGACGTCGAAGCGCTCCTCTCTAAGCTGCAGGCCGACGTGTTCGGCATAGACCTCCACTGGCTGCCGCATGCTCAGGGCTCATTGGCAATAGCCGAGATCCTCAAGCGACAGCATCCAGGATCGAAGATACTGTTCGGAGGGTACTCGTCCACCTACTATCAGAAGGAGCTGATCCAGTATCCCCAAGCGGACCTGGTCATGCGAGGAGATTCCACCGAGGTTCCGGTCAGCCAGCTCATGGACGCGATCCAGAACGGGAAGAGCCTCGAGAAGGTCCAGAACTTGACCTGGAAGGAGAAGGGCAAGGTCTACGAAAACCCAATGTCGTTCATGCCAGAGGACCTTGACTATCTGGAGATCGATTATGGCTGGATCATCCGCTCGGTCATCCGTCATCGCGACCTAGAAGGCAACAAGCCCTTCAAGGACTGGGACCGGTACCCGTTGACAGTCGCGTTCACGGTCCGAGGCTGCTACCAGCAATGCGCGGTTTGCGGAGGATCCTGCTCCGCCATGAACGGCTTCCTGCAGAAGAAGAGGGCGGCTTTCCGCAGCCCGGAGAAGGTGGCCCAGGACATCTACGACATCCAGACCTACCTGAAGGCGCCGACCTTCGTCGTCGGGGACATCAGGCAGGGAGGAATGGGCTATGCGGAACGCCTCATGGCCGAGGCGAAGAAGCTCGGCGTCGACAATCATTTGGTCCTGGAGCTGTTCACACCCGCGAACGAGGAATTCTTCTCCTTAGTTTCTCACTCGGTCCCGAGCTATTCCATCGAGTTCTCGCCAGATTCCCATAGCCAAGAGGTCCGCAACGCCTTGGGAAGGCAGTTCGATACCGGTTCGATGGAGAAGAGCGTTGAGCATGCGTTGGAAAATGATTGCAGCCGATTCGACCTGTTCTTCATGATCGGTCTCCCGAAGCAGGATAAGCAGAGCGCATTGGTTAGCGCTCGTTACTCCAAGAAGCTGTACTCACTGGTCAAGAACGACCGCCGGCTTTTCGTTTTCACTTCTCCTTTGGCACCGTTCCTAGACCCGGGCAGTTATGCTTTCGAGAACGCCGACGAGGTCGGCTACAAGCTGTTCGCGCGGACGCTGGAAGAGCATCGCGCCAGGCTGACCAGCCCCTCCTGGAAATATGTCCTCTCCTATGAGACAAAATGGATGACCCGCGATGATATCGTGGACGCGTCCTACGACGCAGCGGACATACTGAACCAGGTCCGTTCCGAATGCGGATTGATCGAACCCGAGGAACTGGCAATGCGAATGGAACGGACCACTATGGCCAGGAACATGATGAGAGAGATCGATATCGCCATGGCGATCAAGGGCGCGGGAAAAAAGCGAAACGCATTCGATTTGTTGCGCCAGAAAGGCGAAGAGCTGATGGATTCCACCATCTGCCAGAAGAGGGACCTAGAATGGGAGTCCTCCAGCATATTCAAGAGCGTGCCCCGGGCAATGCTGGGACTGGCGCGCTCGAAGCGCAGGAAGCGTAGCCCGAAGGCTTGAACGCGATTCCCATTATTCCATGGCAGCGATATTCGGTTACTTCCTTTGGCGCTCGATCATGCCCATCATGATCATGCAACCCAGCAAGGTCCGCCGATCGAACGTCGGCGGCACTCGACTGCAATCGACCTCCCAAGTATCCCCGATTATCTTGAATTGCTGTTTGATCCGGGCGACTTCTTGACCGTAGAACTCCAAAGCAACATGCTCGGGCACCAAGTCTCCCAGGGGCATGTACTTCCGAGCTAGGCCTCGCCCGATGTCCTCGGCGATCCTCCCGATCTGTTGTCCGTTCGGGTCCAAGATGAAATACTCGTCCGAGACGAATCCAGACATGAGGTACTTGCGTTTGATCTTGCCAACGCATACGTTCGTCCTAGAATCGATGACGTCGAACGTCCCCCAACCGTCGAATATCTGCGCCTGCATGATCTTGAAGACCTCATTGCCCATGCTGTCGTCGGTGAAGACGCGGATGTCCTCTTTGAGCCGGAGCATCTTCTGTTTGGTGTATCCTAGGTTACGTCCCTGCTGGTCGGTTATCCAGTATTGGTTGGTCAGGGCGAGGACCTTCTTGTTGATCTTGTAGTAGTTCTCGAACCAGAGGTTCGGTGGAGCTCCGCTGTAAACGACCTGCGGGGCAACTGGAGGCGCTCCTCCGAGACGATTTCCACAACTGCCACAGAACACCGCACCATCGACGGCCTGGAACCCGCACCTAGGGCAGATCATTGACCGAACACCTGGTCTAATATCCGATTCGAGGAGTTAAAGGAGTCCTTGAACTCTGGAACGAAGGAAAATCAAAAACCCAGGAAGTTGCCAAAGCGCTAGTTCTTCTCGCCGAGCTCCTTCGATTTCTTCGTCGCCGCTTCGACCGCTTCCATGAACGCCCCACGCACGCCAGACTCCTCGAGGATGAGGAGACCTTCGATGGTCGTCCCCGCAGGGGAAGCCACCATGTCCTTCATAATTGCTGGGTGGGCATTCGTGTCGAGAATCGTCTTTGCGGCACCGAAGACCGTTTGCGCTGCGAGTTTTGTCGCGATGTCACGGGGCAAACCCGCTAGCACTCCGCCGTCTGCCATCGCCTCGATGACGACGTAAACAAATGCAGGCCCGGAACCACTGAGTCCCGTCACCGCATCCAAGTGCTTCTCCTCGACCAGGAATGCGATCCCGACCGATTTCAGAATCCTAATTACCGTATCCTTGTCCTCGGGCTTGGCCGATTTCCCCAATGCAAACGCCGAAGCGGAGGCACCGACCAGGCAGGGCTGGTTCGGCATCACGCGCACAACTCTGACCCCATAATTCAACTTGGCCTCGATCTGAGCGATCCGTACGCCGGCGGCGATTGAGATCAGCAGATGATCTGTCGTCAGATATGGCTTGAGCTCGTCCATCACCATGGACACATTGTTCGGCTTGACGGCGAGCACGATCAGGTTCGCGTTCCTGATGACCTCGACATTGTCGCCGGTGACCCTGATCCCGTGGGCGCGAGCGATGAGCTCCTTCCTCTCGGCCGATGGGTCACTCGCGATGATCTCATCCTTCGAGGCGAGACCCGCGGACATTATCCCTTTCATCAGCGCCTCGGCCATGTTCCCCGCACCAATAAAACCGATCTTCATTTGCAGCCCTCCAGTCCTACCGTTCTGGTCGCGAATTGCACCTATTACGAGGTAAGTATATAAACAGTTTGCGAACACTGGTCATCTTGGCCAGTAACGCAATGCATCGAGCGGATGGTCTTCGAAATAATCCAATTCGATCGCGAACCGATGATCATTATTGAATAATGTGATACCATGATCCGACCTAGCATTTTGCATCTCAGGTAATGATAGTAATATCACCGTTATGTCCTCGCGAACTTCTTCCCTCTTGTCGGCGTGGATTCGTCTCAACCACTTAACACATATAAGACATATCACGGGATTGTTAACTTTTTCCAAGCCAAATGAAGGTTAAAGCTGGGCCATCCAGCAAGCCAATCGAAAGTATAAATAATGGTAGACTATTGCCTTCCTAATGCTCGTAGAAGACTATGGTCCTGTGGCCGTCTTTGCGCTTATAGCCATATTATTCCCGGCGCTCGCGTTTTGGGTTTCCCGGTTCTTCCGACCGACCAAGTTCCAGCCCCAGAAGCGGATGACCTACGAATGCGGCGAGCAGCCGATCGGACACGGGCAGATCCAATTCCATGTCCAATTCTATCTGTACGCGATCGTCTTCGTTATTTTTGATATCGTTACCGTTTTTCTCATGATCTGGGCATTGGTCTTCTCGCAGCTCGATGATTCCGCCAAGCTGTACATGATCACCTTCTTGGGACTGCTCCTGATCGGCGTCGCATACGCGTTGAAGAAGGGGGAAGTCCTTTGGATCTAAGGCTCGCTCCGAACGCCATCGCGATGTCCAGCAAGGAGTTCATCGCCTGGTCGACCGACGTCATGGCGCAGTTGATGCGCGCCTCGGGGGCGAAGAAGGCCATCGATAAGATCACAGCCCCCATTTGGAGCTGGGCCCTCCGCAACGCTAACTATCCTTTGCACTTTGGTATCGCCTGCTGCGCCCTGGAGATGGCCGCAGCGTCAGCTCCGCGATTCGATGCGGAGCGCCTCGGCATGATCTACCGTTCTTCGCCCAGGCAGACCGATGTGCTCCTCGTCAACGGCTGGGTCACCGCCAAGTTGCGCCCGGACCTGAGGCGCCTTTACGAGCAAATGGCCGAGCCCCGCTGGGTCGTCGCGATGGGAGAATGCGCCATCTCCGGCGGCCCGTGGTATGATTCCTATAACACCGTTCAGGGCGTCGACACGTTCATTCCGGTGGACGTCTACATCCCTGGCTGCCCGCCCAGGCCTGAGGCCATNNGTGGAGCAAAGATTAGGATTAGCCGTTGGCGGGAAGTCTGGCGAAGCGATAGCCAAATCGATGCTGGAGAAGTTCCCCGACGGAGTGAAGATCACTTCGACCGCCTCGAACCGGGTGAACGCGACCGTTGACAGGAGCGTGTTCTACAAGGTCGCCGTCTTCCTCAAGGACGAGATGGACTTCGAGCACGTGACCTCCGTATCCGGAGTCGATTGGTATCCGGAGAACAGGATGCAGGCGGTCTTCCATATCACCTCATACGCGAACCGAGTAACGGTCGAGATCGTGGTCGAACTGCCGCGCGATGCGCCAGAGGTCGACAGCATCACCCCCCTTTGGGGCGGGGCGAACTGGAATGAGCGCGAGACCTATGACATGTTCGGCATCATCTTCAAGGGGCACCCCAGGCTGGAGCGCATCCTGACCGCCCCGGGAACGGACTACTTCCCCTATCGCAAGGACTTCGCCGGCGGGAGGCGAGTGTAATGGCCGAGATGTGGCTGAACATGGGCCCGCAGCACCCGATGACGCATGGCCTCTGGAACCTAAGGGTCAAGATCGACGGTGAGACCATCACCGAGGCGGAGCCGGTGGTCGGCTATCTCCACCGCGGCTGGGAGAAGCTCACCGAGACCCGGACGTTTCCGCAGATCATACCAATGGCCGATCGGCTTTGCTACGGTGCATCGCTCAGCTGGAGCCACTGCTACTGCTTGACCGCGGAGAAGCTGCTCGA
>PMBU01000100.1:0-13493 GCA_003153895.1 Methanomassiliicoccaceae archaeon
ATGGGAACTTCTGTAATTAGGGTATTATTGATAGATGATGAGCCATCCCTTCTAGAAATATCCAAGCAGTTCCTTGAGTTCGATCATAGCATTTCAGTAGACGCGGCGATCTCGGCCACTGATGCCCAAAAGCTGATCGGGCGACGTGAATACGATGTCATCGTTTCTGATTATTATATGCCAGGAAAGGATGGCATCCAGCTCTTGAAGGAGATCAGGATGGCTGGGAACAGGGTCCCTTTCATCATCTTCACTGGTAAGGGCAGAGAAGAAGTGGCGATCGAGGCCTTGAACGCCGGCGCCGATTTCTACCTGCAAAAGGGGGGTCAGTCTGCCTCCCAATTTGCGGAACTTGTGAATATGATCAAACAAGCATATGCCAGGAAAGAAGGAGAGTGGAAGCTGAGGATCAGCGAGGAACGTTATCGTTCACTGTTCGAGAATAGTGTTGATGCCGTAATGCTAACAACGAACGATTTCGAAAGTGTCCTTTCTGCCAATCCTTCAGCATGCAAGATGTTCGGGATGACCGAAGATGAGGTTAGAAAGATCGGGATCAAAAATTTGATAATCGATGATAAGGCATGGGAGAGCGTACTTCGGAGATTGAACCAGACTGGAATAGTCAAGGGTGAATTCACCTATAAACGAAAAGATGGGACNNGAAGTTGGCAGGTGAGGTCATTCGCGAGAGCGAGGCGCGGTTCTGGACCTACATGGACAATGCCCCTGAGGGGATATTCATCATCGATGGGTTCGGTAACTACCAGGATGTCAATAAAACCGCTTGCTCCATGCTCGGATACTCCCAGGAGGAACTACTAAAGCTGAATTTCGCTGACATCGTGGAAAAGAGCGTTCTACAGGACGCATTGAAGAAGTTCCAGCAGCTAATAGAGAACGGTGCGATGACTCAGGAGACCATCCTCGTGAAGAAAGATGGCACAAATCTGCCAGTGTTTTTGAACGCGGTAAAACTGCCGAATGAGAAATTCATGGCCTTCTGCACCGACATCACTGAACGCAATCAGNNGCCCCATCGGATACCAGTCATTAGATTCCAACGGTAATATAATCACCGTTAACGATGCCTGGCTCAAGACATTGGGTTACGATCGTGAGGATGTCATTGGGCGACCTTTCGAAGATCTCCTCTCTCCCGGTTACAAAGCCAAATATATCGAATGCTTCTCAACGTTCAAAAGAGAGGGGGCAGTCCTTGACGCTGAGCTCCAGATTGTCCGCAAAGACGGTTCAGAGATTCTGGTTTCCTTCAATGGCAAGATCAGTTACGATGAGAAGGGAGAGGTCAAGCAAACCCATTGTGTTTTCATCGATATCACTGAGCGCAAGCAAGCCGAGGAAAGGAATCAATTGCTGGCATCTGCCCTTGAACAGGTGAACAACGCGGTCGTATTTGCGAACAGGGATGATGATGTGCTCTATTGGAACAAGATGGCGGAGAGCCTTTACCAATGGAAGGCGGAAGAGGCCATCGGAAAGAAGATCAATGAGTTGGTGGTCCCTGACATATCCTTGGACCAAGCCCATCGAATCTCGAGAACCGTCCGGGATACTGGTCGATGGGAGGGAGAGTTCCGGGTGAGGCGAAAGGACGGAAGCCTATTCGATGCTTATGTTTCGGACACTATGATCAAGGATGCGCAAGGGAATAGAATCGGAATGGTCGGAATAAGCAATGATGTCACAATGCGCAAACGAGCAGAGGTAGCGTTGAAGGTCGTGAATAAGAAGCTTAACCTTCTCTCGAGCATCACCAGGCACGACATCAAGAACCAGTTGATGGTGCTCGATGGGAATTTGACTCTGATGGCAAAGAGGCATTTGGTCCCCGCCTCAGAGGAGCTGCTTCGCAAATCCGAATCTGCGGTGGATAGGATCTCGGCCATGATCGATTTCACCAAGGAATATGAGAACGTCGGCGTGCAGGCTCCCATCTGGCAAAATGTCCGATTACTGGTCGAAGAGGAAGCGAAGAATGTCGTTCTCGGCCCGATCAAACTCGTGAACGATGTTCCGATCGGCATCGAGATCTATGCCGACCCGCTCACCGCCAAGATGTTCCATAACCTGATCGACAACGCAATACGTCATGGGGTCAAGGTCACCACCCTCCATTTCTTCATGGAGGTGACCGACGGCACCAGAGCCATCATCTGCGAGGACGACGGAGTCGGGATATCGTCAGATATGAAGAAGGAGCTTTTCACACATGGCTCGGGGAAAGGTCATGGCTTCGGCCTCTTCCTCTCCAGCGAGATACTCTCAATAACCGGAATAAGCATCGAAGAGAATGGTGAACCGGGGAAAGGTGCGAAGTTCGTCATCAAGGTCCCGGCTGAAGGGTTGAGGATAACGAAAGAAAAGAGGATCTCCAATTGATTTCTGAGTCTCATCGTTTCCCGATCGCCCTGCCAACTGAAAACTGGCTACTTATGACAAAAGGCTCCCTGACCCAATTGACTTGACATGGGTACCTCCTGCACCAGACCAAGCTTGAGGAGAAGATGCTCATCGAACGTTCGGAGCAGAGTATGAAGAATTCATGAAGCACAGCAAGCGCCTCATCCCATTCATATACTGAGCCTGAGCAGAGCCTGGGAGATCGTGATCCAGATGCTAACCAGATCAAAATAGGTCACCCCTTCGATGAATTGCGACGCTCAGAATTGAGTCCATTATTATCAACGAAAAAGATGGAAGAAATGCTTCGAACGCGGAATCAGTTTTATCTAGAGCCTGCTCCCAAATCACGCTCATGGATCGCACCCCACCAAGAGCGCTCAAGTCCTTGATCACAATCTTGGTGATCGTCGTAATCGCATTCGCGCTCATAGTTGCGGTGATCAGCGTAGTCTTGGGGTATGTCCCCTCCTTGGCTCTAAGTATACTCATCGGCTCCCTCATCGCACTGGTGATCATCCGAATCGTGGCCATGGTGGGTTTTGATTACCCATCCTATGATTTCTCCCGGATCTACGAGCGGAACAGAGATTCGAATGAAAAGAAGAAGTGAATGAACGCTCCCGTCAAAATCCGAGTTAGTCGAATCCAGAACGGCGGTCTAGCTCCGATGTTATTGTATTCGGGCTATTCGGTAAAATCTATGATTCTCTAAGACTTGGTAAGAAGATCTCAAAATGAGCCATGCAGTCCTCAATAATCGGAAGTGATGCAAACCTTCTTAACTGAGATGATGCCAATTTTTTGCAGGATGGGAAAGAAAAGAAGGTGTAAGAAATGTTGGTAATGGACATATCGAAGCATAGTCCCGAGGTCTGCCCGGCATTTGAAGCAAAGTATAGAGATGTGCTCATAACCGCATTTGAGAAACGTGAAAAATTGGCGGCAAAACACAAAGTGAAGGTCGTTGGAGTCTGGGTCAATCCTCCAACCCATACTACNNGAACCCGAGATGATGGCCCTTATGTCCTTCCAGACCAGCGTATTGAAACCATTGGTCACCGCCGAACAAACTCTTGCCATGGTCAAGAAATAGGATTGGCCCAGCTCAAACTCTTTACTCCCTCCTCTTTTTCATCTAGAGAGCCAATCAAACTCTTGGTGATTACGTGGCACCTTGGGCTCTATCATATCGAATTGGTTTGATGACGATATGAAGGCCAAACGCGGACGTCCCCTCTAGAAATGACATTAGAGTATCACGAAATAGGGTTGTCCGTTTTTGACTGAACAACCAATAATGAAATTTAAAAGTTTTTGGAAGAATAGCTCAAGCGGATTGAGATGTCCCATCTTGTGCCTTAGCCCTAGGTTCAACAGTTCACCAATTGCCGGTCAAATTCTGTTGCATTTATAGGCGACGCATTCATATTAATCGGGCGATGGGTCTTGAACGATCTCTCAGGCTGTTTGACGCCTTCGCCATCGGATTAGGCGCAATCGTTGGCGCTGGCATATTCGTGGTCATCGGCGTGGCAGCGAGCCTGGCAGGCCCAGCTTTACTCCTTTCCCTTCTGGTAGCAAGCATCGTTTCTGCTTTCACTGCTATAAGCTTCGTTCATCTCGCAAGATTCATTCCTCGAGAAGGTGGCGGTTATGAGTTCGCCCATGAACTGGTCTCTCCCTT
The DNA here is from genome assembly GCA_003153895.1 of Methanomassiliicoccaceae archaeon. Taxonomy (GTDB): domain Archaea; phylum Thermoplasmatota; class Thermoplasmata; order Methanomassiliicoccales; family UBA472; genus FEN-33. The sequence continues at coordinate 4,112 of PMBU01000100.1, forward strand.
TGGCGGCTTCATTTCGGGCTGGATGTGGCTCCTGTCCAGCATCGTTACCGGCTCGGCGGTCTCCCTGGGCTTCGCCGGTTATTTGGCGGCGTATATCCCATTGCCAATCAACCTGATGGCGGCCCTCGCGTGCCTGGCGATAACCGCGATCAATTACCTGGGGATCAGAGAATCGGCCACCACGAACAATGTCCTGGTGGTGTTCAAGCTCATCGTTCTCCTGTTCTTCGTGGTGTTCGGACTATCATTGATCAACGGTTCTCACTATTCTCCTTTCGCGCCTAACGGGGCCATGGGGGTGATGGAAGGCGCGGCGGTGATATTCTTCGCCTTCTCCGGCTTCGGCAGGGTGGCGATGATCAGCGAGGAGGTCCGGAACCCGACACGGACGGTTCCGCTGGCCATCATCTTGGCCTTGGTGGTCTCAGGTATCATCTATGCCTTGGTCGCAATCGTTGCCATAGGAATCTTCGGCGCGGGTTCGTTGGGCACCTCCAGCTCACCATTGGCCGGAGCTGCCGCCTTGGAAGGTGATGTCATGGCGAACCTAGTCGCAATCGGAGCGCTTGCTGCGACGCTGAGCGTCCTCTTGACGACATTGCTCGGGGTGTCCCGCATCACCTTCGCCATGGCTCGGAATCACGACATGCCATCTGTTCTATCGAAGTTGCATCCCAAGAGAAACACGCCCTTTATCGCCATTATCTTCTTTGGCCTATTGATGACAGCCTTCGCTCTAACCACTGATATCCTCAAGGCCGTCGCCATCTCCAACTTCGGATCCCTGGTCTATTATCTCATCGCGAACCTGGCCGCCGCTAAAATCGCCAGCACCAGGCGTGCCAAAGTATTTCCCATCCTCGGGATAGTCTCATGCGCAGGTCTGTTAGCATTCCTCACTGCCGAAGCTTGGATCTTCGGGATCGGGGCACTCGCCATATTCACGGTCTACTACTATTTCCATTCCAAAATGAAGCGAGACAATATCATGATCCCTGGTTCAAAAGAATAACTCTTGCGGGCCTAATTAAAGAATTGTGGCTCGAGCTTTGTCATTTGTCGCAATTAATATAACCTGTCATTGACAATAATTCCATCAAGGGAAATCATGGAAGATATCAACCACGTTTACATGTTGGTGGCAATTCAACCAGGGAAGGAACAGGATTTTGCGGATAAGGTCATGTCGCTGGGTTTGATTCGAGACCCTTTGGTCGATAAGATAGATTTTGTCCATGGTTCCTTCGATTTCGTCATCACGTTCAATGGGACGACGAATGAAATTGATACTAGAATACTGAAGATAAGGCTGCTGCCATATGTCTTGAGAACTGAGACGCTCATCCCCTTCCAGCTCTTCAAATGGAAGGAAAGGATCCAGAAATCAAAGAATATCGGTCGAGGGAAGAAGAGCAAGTGATGTCCTGCTTGAGCCGTTAGAAGGACGAGACAACATAACCATCCAGACTTGGATTTGTCTGAGGCCGGGATGGTGAAGAAGAAGGTCGCTCCTTTCCCCTCTTCAGATTCGACCCATATCCTTACCTTATGACGGTCGACGATCTTCTTTGCAATTGCCAGACCTACCCCCNNAGACCTAATCCATTGTCCATCACCGCGAAGGTCGGGCTTCCCAACTTCTTTTTCTTACACAATCACCGATTTGATACATCCAGAAAAAGGGTTAAGTCATGAGCCAGGGGTGACGATATTTATAACAGGAATCATCCGAAAATCGAATCATCTCATTATTCCGAATCTCTTATTTCTTGCCGTCATTTTGATGAAATGTCGCAGACTTCTCTGAAACATCTCGTTGCCATGCCGTCTGCGACTTTCAATGAAGCCTATGCGGACCTTCTTGTATCCAGCCGGCAGCTTCTGAAAATTCTTCCATGCCAGTTCGTCAGTTTTCAGAGCTTCAAGGATATCCGGCGCGATGCTCCAATTGTCAGTTTGATCCTTGCTAGCATCAAAGCTACCTGAGACAGCTTCAAGTCCCGCTTTCGTCATTTTGCCTTCCTTTATGAGCTCGCGAATGCGCTTCCTGTTCGCTTCTGATAGACTACTGTTAGGTTTTCTGGGAGTGAATCTCTGAGCGAATTTCTCCAAATCGATGCCCTTTTGGATGCTGTCTATCCAACCAAAGCATAGCGCTTCCTCGACCGCATCGTTATATGGCAGCCTCGGCTTGCCGGATGATTTCCGATAATAGACCAGCCATATCTCTTTCTCATTTTTGTGGTTCATAGCGAGCCACGATCGCCACTTCGCTCTGTCAGTCAAATAAAGTGTTTTTCCCAGCTCCATGTTCTAACGATTAAGGAATTGAATCATTAAACATCTTCTCTCCATCAGTTTCAATTCAGAAGGATTTTATTGTTCGACCGCAGTTGGCGTGGTCGGTGAATGATGGCCTCGAGATGGCTCGGTAAGAAAGGGCACTTCCTATTCGGTTCTTGATGGGCACGATCCTAGGGGTCGTCATTCTGCTGATTATTGAGCAATCGATCCCAAGGGTGGTTCCTTCCGAAACTGCCTCTAACTTCTTCTTTGCCGCTTCTGGGGTCAATGCCACTCTCCTAGTGGCCATTGCAGTACGATCTCATCGATTCTTGTAAAGAGCCCGGCCAAGGAAAAAATGGAGAACATTGTTCTTCATTGCTCAGCTCACGATAGTCTTCGTGGGGGCGATAGCCTCTTGTCTTGGGATATTGAGCTTCAATCCTGCAATACCATTTGACGATGGCAAGTTCTTGTTCTTGGTCGACCTGGTGTTCACCACTTGGGTGGTCGGGTTCGTGCTCCTCATAGCTGGCATATGGATATCGATCCTTCAGGAAGCCCAGCGCGAGACACTCAATAGAAAGGATGAATCATCAGGGGCGGTGGAGGACTAGGCTCCATTAAAGTGGACTTGCACTCCGCCTCACTGTCAAATCTCCGATTTCAGGGCGATGTTTTTTCGCTTTCTTCGTCGCTATGATTGATGGTCGACGTCGTGACGAGGGTGATTACTCCACAAGTCAGACATCTATGCGAATCAAAATATGTCAGTTTGGGTCCGAAGCCACCGTAGAGTATCACTTCGCCTCCCCGCTGGATATAATCATGCAGGTCCTTCGCCTCCTTATACCACCTCAGATAGCTGCCACTACTGAGCATCGCGAACCCCGACTCCATTTCATTTCCGCAGATAGGGCACTTCATGATCTCACTTAAAATCAATTGGAATCAAGGGTTCATAAACTTGACCTGAATGAGCGTTTTTGATGATTACCATATCCATACCCCTTTTCTGTAGGTCGATTTTTAAGCAAACTGATTTAACCATTCCCATATCGATTCTTTCGGGCTTCATCAACAAGTAAGGTGCAAGATAGCTGCGAATCGCCTTCTTTCCTGGTTCATCATCTCGATGGCCTTGTCTGTCGTCAAAGTGATAACCGGAATCCCCTTCAATCTCTTTTGAGCAATTGGTGTCAGCTGCATCATCCCTTTGAACCCTGCTCCAACTATCAAAACCTCTGGCCTTTCCTCGTCAATGAAATCCAGTTCTCGCTCCGATAGCGGAGTATGAAAGTATTCGCCTCGATATGCCTGGGACAGTTCCACTCGCCGTCTCTCGACCAATCCGTCGCTGTGGACTACGACGTCATGGGTGAACCGATTACCATCAATCGAGAACCAGCCGTGGGCAGCTTCGTAACGTTTCGCAACAGCGGGATTCACATTAATTTGACCAAGCAGATACGATATAAGGTCTTTGCATTTCGATTTAAGAATACTGAGCATTATTATTAGAAGGCTGTCACGTAGGTTATTCAATAAGCCTATCGACTTGATACAATGGAAGCGGTGATCAAAAAATGAAAATCGTAAAAGTAGCTGAAGTGATGGATAAGCCGAATCCTCACGGCGTCAGCGTGAAGAAGATATATGACAGCGAGCACGCCCAAGTGGTCCATATGACATTGAAGCCAGGCGAGAGCTTGAAGAAGCACGTGACTCCAGTGGATGTTTTCTTCTATATCTTGGAAGGCGAGGGGCAAGTGGAGATCGGAGATGAGGTCCAGATTGTAGCTAAGGACGCTAGAATCGATAGCCCGGCGAAGATCCCGCACCGTCTGATGAACCCTGGAAAAGAAGACTTCCGTTTCTTGGTAGCGAAGGTCCCTAGGCCCGTGGAAAAGGCGTCCTTGGTGCAGAAACCGTCGTAAAATGTGTACCGGACGGATTAATGAAATCGGTCGTCGAGTGGCTCGACCCAAAAGCCTGGCGCTTCTCGAAACAGTGGACAATCATGCATGTCTAATGTTGGTGTAACCTGATATCTCGGAATTCTCCGTTCATAGGTCCTCGATGCTCATCTTATGGACGTCGTCATGGCCTGTCAGCCTGGCGAACTCCTTCAGTTCCTCGGTCGAGACCCGGAGGAAGTTCTCGAGCTTGTTTGCCGAGTAGTCCACAATCAAGCGTGCCCTGAGCCTAGGGTCTTGAGTAGTGATCCCCAATGGGCATTTCCCAGTGTCACATTCCCTATATTGCTGGCATCCGCAGGCGATGAGAGCAGCAATACCGATCGCGACCGCATCCGCACCCATGGCCAGAGCCTTAGCGAAATCCGATGAGACCCTAAGGCCCCCAGTTATCACGAGGGAGACGTCCTCCGCTCTCTCCCGATCAAGGAATTTCCGGGCCCGGTGTAGGGCAAGGATCGTTGGCACGCTGGTAGCGTCCTTCACGAACTTGATGGCAGAACCGGTCGATCCAGGCCTGCCATCGATGGTGATGTAATCCGGTTCGGAAAAGAGAGCGATCTTCATGTCCTCCTCTATCTTTCCAGCGGCAAGCTTGATTCCGATTGGCCTTCCATCGGAGGTGGTGCGCAGCCATTCGACTGCCCTCTTAAGGTCGGCTCTATCCTTGATATCTGGGAAATGGGACGGGCTGATGATGTCCTGCCCCACCGGCACATTCCTAATCCTTGCGATCTCCGCGGTCACCTTCGCTGCTGGGAGGTGTCCGCCCATGCCTGGTTTCGCTGATTGACCGACCTTTATCTCGATCGCGCTGGCGCGCCTGAGATTGGATTCGGTGACGCTATACTTGTTGGGCACATATTCGAAGATATAGTTCGATGCGTTCTCGATTACATCGTCTGTCATCCCTCCCTCCCCCGATCCCACGGCAGTTCCGACCGCAGCCGTCCCTTTTGCAAGCGCAATCTTGACCTCTCTCGACAACGATCCAAAGGACATGTGAGTCACGAAAACAGGGGTCTCGATGACCATTGGCCTTTTTGCCCCGGGCCCAATGATCGTCCTGGTGTTCACAGCTTCGTTCTGATTCAGTGGGATGGTAGCCAGTTGCGCTCCAAGGATCAGGATATCGTCCCAGGATATGACCGACGCTTTTGTGCGCATTGGCTCGTTCAAGGACTTGTTAGTATGGGAGATCTTTTCGATCTCTGTCATGTGAGCTTCAATTTCATCTTCTTTTCGACGCCAGGGTGCCAGATAGGATTCCATCTCCTGCTCCTGGACGTAGGTCGTGACTGAATGAGTCTGGCCGCATATCGGGCATTTGATCTGCTCTTGAAGCTGCTCCGGGGTCCTTTCGACCTCCGGCTTCAGATGGTTCTTATCAGCCCCACAAATCCAGCAGCGCCATTCGTTGGGTAGGTCGTCTGGCTTAGACCCTGGATTGACTCCATTTGAGGGATCGCCTGAAGATTCTTCGTACTCAAAAGCATGGCACATATCGCATTTGTATTTCGACATCAGGACCAACCTAAGCGCATGGTAATTCGAAAAACAGTGCGAACCGCTTTGCTTTATATCTTCTGGTGGTGGCCGACTGCCGGATCCTGTTGAATGGTGCTGTAATGATTATGGATATCCAATCAAATGTTGGGCCTCTTGGCAGAGTCAAGAGGCTTCGCCGCTGCGGCATATTTCTCCGAGATTTGGCGCAAAATCATCCTTAACTCCATGGCTTCGTGTTCTGAGATATTATATTTCGATGTCATGGACCTGATCCGCTCATCCAAGTAGGTGAGTTTCTCATCGAAGGTCATGCGGGTGACTTGTTCCTGCGAAAAGGTTGGCTCTTTCTCCTTGACAATAGTCTTTTCCTTGTCCAGGCAATCATCGTGATAATATCTATTGAGAATGTTCAGATATTTATCTCGGCCTTTGACAACCTCTTTCCCGCATATCTCGCACAACTTGATTTTCTCCATCAATTCTCACCCAACGGAAGATGCAATGAGGATCGGTCATCTCACTTTCATTTCGATAATCTGCATCCGACCCTATTCAATCCTTTGCTTTAGCCTTGAATGCATGCGCATTCGTGTTTATTGTAGCATTCCCTCAAATGATTTCGAGCTGGACTTGTTGCTATTATGCCATTTGTTAAGCTTATTTGAAAAGAAATGAAAAGGAAAGGGTTTATTCTATTTGGCTAACGCCAATCGTCGGATCACGGGAATCCGAAGAATTTGGTGAAGTCGAACCACCCGATCAACCAACCGAGGGCACTGACCCATAGGACGATGGTCGCGATCCAGGTAACGGCCAACATGATCTTGAAGTACTTGGCCTTCCCGATTCCGAGGATTACCCAGAACATAAACCATGCCAGGCCCCACCATATCCAGTTGAACCCGAGGATTGGCATGTTCCCCACGAATGTGTAGTATCCGAATGGTATGGTGTTGATCGCAACGAACAAACAATACCAGCCGAATGCCCTCGCATCCGTGCGTCCTTTATACCAGTTCCAGCCTAGCCACCAATAGGTGAAGGCGAACAGCAGGGATTGTGCGGCGTATAGCGGAAGTCCGACAACGAACCAGTTATACAGACCGGTCATCGTCGCCAAGAATCCGACCAGGAAATTGAATATGGCCGCATCCTTCGGGTCCCCTTTGCCCATCATCACTAAAAGATTCACAACTAGCACACCAGCAATGTAAAGTGCCGGTAATCCTAGCGTTAGTTCTCCAGGTCCTAATGCCATTTTTCACCCCTCTTGCTTAATTTATCCTCTCTATTCCTCCTGAAAAAGATTAGAGTAAATTATCATTTGGCTGTTACTGACCAAACGACCTCTCCTCCTACAATGGTCATAAGCGCTTTGATATTTTTAACTTCATCTCCAGGGACTTTGTATGGGTCATCCGTCAGCATGACGAAATCGGCTAGTTTCCCAACCTCGATCGAGCCCATCTTGTCCTCTTCGCCGGTGGCATACGCTCCTTCGATCGTCCCCATCTTTATGGCTTGTTCCATCGGGATCTTCTGCTCTGGATGCCATCCCCCTTCGGGAATGCCATTGGGGTCCTTCCTCACCGTTCCAGCGTAGAGGTTCATTATCGGGTTCTCTGGCTCGATCGGCGAATCGGTACCGGTCGCCATGTGCACTCCCGCGTCCATCAATGACTTGTAGACGTGGGCGGTCTTCTCCTTCTCTGGNNCTTGAACTTCTTGATGATGTCCTTGTCCAGTATGAAGGCGTGACTGATCTTGAAACGGGGATCCTTCACTTTGGTCTCCTTCTGGACATCCTCGAAGACGTCGAGGACCTCAGCGATCGCCCTGTCACCAAGCGCATGGATGTCGACCCTTATTCCGTTCTGGGTCGCCTTGAGGACGACATCCTTGATCTCTTTCTTGGAGTTGCGCATTATCCCGCTGTTATTCGGCATGTCCACGTAGGGCGCCTTCAATGCTGCGGTGTGGCTGCTCAGAGATCCGTCGGTGATCATCTTCACTCCTGCGAAGCGGACCTTGTTGTTACCGAAACCGCTCATGATCCCGATCCTGACCAGATCGTCAAGATACGGATAGGCTAAGTAGAAATTCACCCTGACCGGAAGCTTCCCTTCCTTCTCCAGCTCCTGATAAGCTTTTACCTGGGCATCGCCCGCGAGGATGTCGACCATCGACGTCAGGCCATACGAGGCAGCGCGCTTCGCAGCGAATTCCAGGGCAGCCTTGCTCTGCTCATAGCTGAACAGTCCCGCTCCGGTCTCCAGGAAGCCAGGCGCCACCAGGTTCAGTGCATTCTCAAGCATTATTCCGGTAAGCTCGCCCTTGTCGTTCTTCTCGATCGAGCCGCCCTCAGGAGCCTTGGTACTCTTGGTTATGCCCTTCTGCTCCATCATCATGGTGTTTATCAAATAGATGTGGGCGTTCCAGTGTATCAAGAAGACTGGATTATCCGGCGCGACAGAGTCCACCTCCCAACGGGTCGGATACCTCTTCTCCGTCATTCGCTCTTGGTTCCAACCGGAACCGAGAATAATCTGCCCCTTCGGGGTCTTGGCCACCTTGTCCTTGATCCGCTGCAGGAATTCCGGGATGTCCTTCGCTTCATTGAGCACCACCCCGTTGGCGAAATGGCCAACCAGTAACGGATGCATATGCGAATCATGGAAGCCGGGAAGGACCGTTTTGCCCTTGGCATCAATGATCTCGGTTTTGTCCGAGGCCATCGCCGTGATCTCCTTGGTTGTTCCGATAGCGGCGATCTTGTCCCAAATGATGCCTATTGCCTCCGCTTTCGTCTTCTTCTTGTCGACCGTGATCACGTTCGCGTTTATGATTGCCTTATCTAGGCAGGGTGGTTTTGCCATGTTTGTCTTCCCCTCTAAATTTTCGCTTCGTCCACTGAGTTCAAATATTGACTTTGCGTCCGTGGCGGGCGTGAGGTGCTGTCCCCGGGGGTCACGCCACGGACGCAGATTGATTGTAGTTTGGTTTCTCGTTTCCTGCCGTCAGTACTTGCCGTGCTTGCGCGCCGCCTTGACAGCTGCCCTCATGTTGTCCCATGGTGTCTTTGGCGAAACCTCGCAGCCAGGGGCCAATATCAGACCACCGCCATGCATCGCTTCTTTGCATGACTGAGCGATCTCCTTATCCACGTCGACAGGGGATCCGGTGATCAGCGTGTTGGTGTGGTCTATCCCGGACATCAGGGTCAGCTTAGGCCACTTCGCCTTGGCATCCTTCAAGTTCGGGGTTGCTCCTTGCGACCACCATGAGATCGCCTTTACGTTGTTGTATTTCGTGCGCCACTCGTCGACCAGTTCGAACATCGGTTCGACACCGCAGATGTGCGGGATGTGGTTCGCGCTCGGGGTCTTTCTGAAGACTTCCTCATCGGATGGTGCGCCGAACTCCTTGTACTGGTCAATTGTCGTGATCTCCTTCGAGGCCCTGGTTGTCAGGTAACCAATGAAGGACGCACCACTATTGACGCATTCGTTGACGAAGGCAGTGACAGTTCCTGTGAGGGAAACGAGGCCCTTCTTCAACGCCTCCGGTTCGGTGATCATGTGCACCATCACATCCTCCATCGGGCAGATGTGGGT
>PMBU01000100.1:13551-39331 GCA_003153895.1 Methanomassiliicoccaceae archaeon
TCCGACAGGCAATAGATCGTGTCCGTTCCAATCGCTTCATGGAAGGCGATGTGCGCCTTTGCCATGTTCAATCCGCTAGAACCGTATTTGATTACGTCCATACCAGGCACAAAATGCGTTTCGAAGATACCTCCGAAAAGCGATATGGGTACGTAATCTGCTCCCTGATGGTTCAAAGCGGCCTCAAATCTTTGCATCGAGTTCATATCCCTGCTCATCGAGCCACCTCGGCAATGGAATGGTTTAACGATTTATATACATTTCTACCGATTCTAGAAGTATTATTTTAGTATAACACTTAAACACAATAATAAAAAATATAAAATGATTAATTAATTATGAATAATATGATATTTGCGCAGCATTTTCAGGGTTTATTCTAATCGTCTTTAATCTCAAGACCGCCCGCATGAACATGAAATTTTGCTCAAGAATAAATGCGCATCCCGATACACAGTCATTAGGCAAACAATGCGAGAAAACTCATCAATTTTATATCGTGCGATGGTGAAAGCAAGATCTCGACGGCCAGTTACAAAAACTCCCTCATCGATCGATTTAGGGAAAGTCACGCTTTTTCATTAAGGAGAATCTCACGTCTTGGCGACAACTCCTGCAGTTGCTTTTATTAACTAGGATGATATAAGCTGTCCCCAATCGCAAGGATCTGAAAGGATTTTTGTGATTTAACAAAATAGGCAGAATAGTAATATGTATGGAAACAAGAGGCAGGGCGGCTANNCCTGTATATTGCAGGGACTGCTTCCAGAAGCACAAGCCGAAGGACCGATTCTAAACCGGCCCAATCTTTTCATTTTTTAAATTTCTTATTTTTTCATCATCTTTGCGTTCTGGATTCTATCAACAGTTTATCCGTGGATTGGCTATTTCGCGGTCGAAAAAGAAACGCTTTAAAGCGATGCGGCTATGGCCTGCCGTGCTCATTAAAGCCCGGGGCGTTTCCAAATCGTTCGGACCCAAAGAGGTCCTCCGATCGGTTGACGTTGAGATTGACAAAGGGGACCGGGTAGGGCTCGTTGGGCCGAATGGCGCTGGTAAGTCCACGCTCCTCAAGATACTCATCGGTGAGCTCAAGCCGGACCTTGGGGAGATAACGAAGCAAACAGACAAGATCCAATACCTGCCGCAGTTCCAGGACATGGGGGAGGCGACGGTGGAGGACGCCTGCATCGATCCATGGGCTTCCGACACTCAAAGGAGATTGGAGAAACTGGAAGCGCTCATGGCGAACTCGGCCGACATTGCAGAACTCGACCTAGGCAGGATCGCCTCCGAATATGGTCAATTGCAGGAGGAGCTGACCTCGCGAAGGACGCACGAGGTCGAGGAGAAGAGAAGGACGGCGCTGGAACGGGTCGGAATGTCGGAGCGCTCAGGGGAAGACAAGATCTCGGAGCTCAGCGGCGGAGAGAGGACGCGTATCATGTTGGCAAGGGTCCTGATGCAAGCGGACGAGGCGGACCTTGTCATCATGGACGAACCAACGAGCCATCTGGACATCGAGGCGGTGGAATCGCTCGAGGAGTATCTTTGTGGGTTCGACGGAGCAGTCCTGGTGGTCTCCCATGACCGCTACTTCATGGACCAGGTGGTCAACCATGTCTGGGACCTGGATGAGGGGAAGGTCACCAGCTATCGAGGCAATTACACCGAGTTCGTCGGAAAGAAGCTGTTGGAGATCGAAAGGAAGAGGATCGCCAGCCAGAAGAATCAGACCGAGAGGGAACGGATGTTGAAGATCGCGGAGGAGCAGCATCTGCGGTTGAGGTTCGCCTCGACGCACAAGACCCGTTTGAAAATGGTCGATAGGATGGAGGACATCCAACCCCCTCAAGAGCAGAAGAGGATGTCGATCAATGTCCCGACGGTCGCAAAGTCCGGCAAGAACTTCGTCACGCTGAAACAGTTGGTGGTTCATCGTGGAAACAAGAAGGTGCTCGATGGCATCGATCTGGACCTCACGGTCGGAGACAAACTTGGCATTTTCGGGCCGAACGGTTCCGGGAAGACCACGCTCTTGAAAGCTTTGATCGGGGAGATCCCGCATAAAGGCGAATTCTGGGTCGCCCCCGGCGCGAAGGTCGGCTATTTCGCCCAAGGGCATGATAACCTCGATGAGAAGCTAACACCCGAGGAACAGATGCTGGTTGCGCTGGGGGAGGAAGAGAAGGGGAAAGCCCGGAGCCTCCTCTCCAGATTCCAGCTATGCGCCGAGCACGTCGTGACCCCGATTGGAAAGCTGTCAGGCGGAGAGCGGGCCAGGGTCTCTTTGGCCCTACTGATCAGCGAGAAGAGGAACCTCCTCCTGCTCGACGAACCGACAAATTACCTTGACATATTGTCTAGGGAAGCAGTCGAGGATGCGCTTCGAGAATACAAGGGAGCGATGATTCTTGTCACCCACGACCGCTACCTCTTGGATGCGGTCTGCAATAAGGTGGGGGAGCTCAGGGCGGGCAAGCTAGACGTCTTCAACGGCACCTACTCCCAATTGAAGGGACAGATCGCCCATGTTACCATGTTCTCCGACGCCAACGTTTACCGAGTCGTTTCAGGGTTCACCGAATGGACCACCAGGAAGAAGTACAGGGAAGGTGACAAGGTCACGATCGCACCGGCCGAGATCGAGATCTACAGATGGGCTCTGGACAACGGCAAGTTGAAGCGGGTCCCCGGGAGGGAGGTCAAGCGAGTGAGACGCCTTCCCAACGATGAACAGTAGCAATCGAACCGCCGCCAATAGATATATGCGCTTGTCGAACCGCTCATCGATCGGCGTTCCGGAGAAAAGGATAAGTCCTGGCATCCCCTGTTCGGCATACATGGGCCGCCTGACACCGATCTTCAGCGTGCTCTTCAAGCGCTCCTTCGACAGGCGCTTCCAAATGGCCAAGATGACGCGCCTCCCGGTGCTCGGCCGCGCCATGGAATACGCCTTCTTCGAGGATGACGACATCATCATCCTTCCGAAGGACGAGGTCGCCAAGGCGTCGCTGGAGAGGAAGCGCACGATACAGATGGATAAGTCGGTCGAACCGAGCAACGTCATGCTGCCCTCGCAGGTGATCGAGCACTTCATCTCGATTTCCCGCTACATCTTCCTGATGGATCATTGCATGTGCCGCAATTCCAGTGGATGTAAGGACTATCCCGCAGATCTGGGATGCATATTCTTGGGGCGAGGGACTCTCAAGATACCAGCGAATATGGGCCGCATGGTCACGAAGGATGAGGCGCTTGAGCACTTGCGAAAATGCCGCGAGGCTGGCTTGGTCCATTTGATCGGTCGGGACAAGATCGATAGCGTCTGGCTCGGCACGGGAGGCAAAGAGAACCTGCTCTCGATCTGCAGTTGTTGTCCCTGTTGCTGCCTCTGGAAGATGCTTCCCGACCTTTCGGCCTCGATCAGCGCAACAGTGACCAGGATGCCCGGGGTCAGCGTGGCAGTGGAGGCGGAGCAGTGCAATGGCTGCGGAGCCTGCGTGAAGAAAGGGATCTGCTACCTCAACGCCATCCATCTGAGCGGTGATAAGGCCAAAGTAGGCGAGGGATGCCGGGGCTGCGGCAGATGCGTGGAGTTCTGCCCCCGAAAGGCGATCCATCTTCAAATCGAGGATAGCGACTTCCTGACCTCGACCATAAAGCGAATCGAACCTCTGGTGGATGTGATGTCAGAGTGAGCGTGCGCCGATGAAATGCCAGCAGTGCGCCAAATGCTGTGAGGGGACGCTCATGGAGCTCTCGGTCAAGGACCTGAAACGCCTGGAGCAGGCGGGCCATGGCAGGGAGGCGATCGCAGAGAAAGGGGCGGATGGGATTTGGAGGCTGCGCAACTTCGAAGGGCATTGCGTCTTCCTTGAGCCGAAGCAGAGGACATGCACAATTTACCCCCTGAGGCCGCTGGGATGCTACATCTACCCTTTGAACATCGGCCCACAGGGGGACCTGATCATTGACGCGATATGTCCGGCTGGCGGGTCACTGACCGCGGAGGAGAGGAAAAGGAAGGGCGCGCTACTTCACCGTCATCTCCGCGAGATCGATTCGCAGGCAAGGCTCAAATGATTGCCAATCACCATTTGTTGTGATGCACCCGTTCCTCCTGGAACCGGTCCTGGGGCGGCACGGTCTTCGCAGGGTGCCCGATGACGACCAGACCGAGCGGGATCACGCTCTCGGGCAGACCGAGAAGCCTCTTCAATCCGGCCACCCGGTCCGGCATTGGATGGGCGCCAGTCCACACCGCGCCCAGACCCATTTCATGGGCCGCAAGCAGCATGCACATGATCGCGGCCGAGCAGTCCTGCACCCAGAAACCAAGGTACTTCTCCTTAGTGGTGTCTCCACAGACCAGGATGGCCAGCTTCGCATGTTTGCACATTGCCGCATACGGGCTGACGCTCGGGATCTGGTCCAGCATGGCTCGGTCATCGACGACGACAAATTGCCAAGGCTGTCCATTCCCAGCGGATGGGGCGCTCATCGCCGCTCGAAGCAGCGCCTTGACCGTTTCCTGAGGAACTGCTTCATCAGTGTACTGCCGGATGCTCCTTCGCGTACGAATGGCTTCTAGGGTGTTCATGCTCAACCTTCGGTGGTCTAAGCCTATCACCAATAATAAATGATATCGCATCTTCGATAGCACAGCCTTTTTCTACCTGGTTCTAGTCTTAGCAAGCCAATGCTTCGTTGCATCAAGTGCGGGACAGAATATACCAATTTTAGGTACCGATGCAGCCGTTGCTCCAACGTGCTGATGTATCATAACGAAGGGCTGAAATGGCAACCATCTGGCTCCGGTGTCTGGCGATACCAATCGATGCTGCCTGTCAAGAAGAGGGTATCGATGTCGGAAGGCGGCACGCCGTTGATACGCCGCAGGGACGTCAAAGAACAGGTCCACCTCAAGCTCGAGGGGGACAATCCCACCGGCTCTTTCAAGGACCGCGGGACGACGGTCGTTATTTCCGATGCCATTGCAAAGGGTTACAGGACCGTTTCAGTGGCCTCGACCGGCAATATGGGGGCGAGCGTCGCGGCTTATTGCGCCTATGCGAACCTAGAGGCAAGGGTGTTCATCCCTGAGGACATTCCTCGGGAGAAGGTCGCCCAGATAGAGGCGTATGGTGCCAACCTGATTCGGGTGGATGGTCCTTTCGCCAAGGCTGTGGAACGATCGATCGAGGAAGTGGAAAGGGACCAGAGGCATGTCTACCTCGCATCCACCGGCCTAAATCCTCTGTTCCTTGAAGGACTGAAGACGGTCGGCTTCGAGATATTTGAGTCCATTGGCGTCCCAGACCGAATAGTCGTTCCTTCTGGCACCGGGGGGATGCTGACCTCCATCTTCAAAGCGTATGAGGAATTGAATTCTTTGGGCTTGGTGAACAAATTGCCCCGAATGGTCGCGGTGCAGGCACAGGATTGCTCGCCGATAGTGAATGCCTGGCTGACAGGAGGAGACGTCGTCCCCCAGGAACGATGCCGGACCGTTGCATCTGCTATAATGGTGAAGGTGCCGTTCAACGCCTACTCGGCTTTGGATGCCATCAAGCGATCAGGGGGCGAGGCCGTTTCTGTGACCGATGAGGCGATAATCGCCGCGATCAAGACACTCGGGAAGGAAGGTGTGTTCGCTGAACCAGCTTCCGCAGCTGCCGCTGCTGCGATGCAATCGATGAAGATTGGAAAGGACGAGACGACCGTTCTGGTCATCACCGGTTCAGGCCTAAAAGACCCTGATGCGCAGTTCAGGGAGTAGGGTTCGTCTCTATCTTGCCTTGTTCCTTTGGCGGTTCGAACACTTTCGCTCCATTCAGCATCAGCTTTCTTACGGTCGGATTGAGGATGTTCGAGAAGACGACTTGCCTTGCTGTTTTATTCTTGGCGAGTATCCGAATGATATCGCCTATGCCCTCTTTGCTCCACCATCCTTTGAGCCAATCGGCGTAGGCATCATTCACGAACGCCTCCAGCTCGTCCTTTCCGAATCCATCCTTATTATACTCGTAGATACGGTGGTTTCGTTTCCAGTCTTCCTTTCCGACCAAGTTGTTCTTCTCCATATCTTCCCAGATGCTTGTTCCGATCAGGCAGTCAAGGATGTTCACTTGTAACGCGTGAGGACGGGAGGTGCGGATGAAGTCCAGGGTCCTTTGGACGGCTTCCTTGGTCTCCACTGGCGCCCCGATGATATAGGACGTCACTACAAGCATGCCAGCCTTCTTTGCGTTGGAGATCGCCAATCTGGTCTTCTCTGGAGTGATATGCTTCTTATAATAGTCGAGGACCTTGTCATCTGCGCTTTCCGCCCCGAAGTAGATCACGTTGATGCCAGCCCGCTTCATCTTCTTCAATAGCTCGTAACTTGCACCGTCGACCCTACCTTCGCAATAGAACCGCATGTCGATATCACGCTCGATGATGAGATCGCAGATTTGCTCGGTTCGCTTCGGGTTATGGGTAAAATTATCGTCCACTATCACGCAATCCTTATACCCCTGTCCATGGGCGGTCTCCAGCTCTTCAACGACGTTCTCTGCCGACCTCGGTCTCCATTTCCTCAAGGAGAAGGCGGCGCATGAGCAATAGGTACAACGGAATGGGCATCCTCTAGATGTGGAAAGCGTCGTGAACTTTCCGAAGGTAAGCGGGATGCCTTGGAATGAGTAGCCATAGTCTATGCTGGACAAAAGGCTCCGATCCGGGAAGGGCAATGCATCTAGATCAGAAACCAAGCTCAAAGGATTATTGATATTCTTGCCATCCAGACGGTAGCTTATGCCCGTGACATCCTCCGAGCTCTTACCCTTCTCTAAGCTATCGAGCAATTGCACCATCGCGTGCTCGGCCTCGCCTTTGATGATATAATCCACGAAATCGTATTCTTCCAGGATCTTTTCCGCTGCGAAAGTGGCATGATATCCTCCAAGAACGATCTTGCTCTCGGGCAGAGCCCTTTTTGCGTCTTTTAGTGCCTGGATTGCCTCCAAGAACGTGTGCGTGGAGCAGTTCAGGCCGATGACGTCTGGTTCCTCCTTTGTCATTCGCTCTACAAGCTGCTGCCTCGAAAGACCCTCACAGAAAGCGTCCAAGACGACTACCTCATCGTCTCTGTTCTCCCGGATGTTTGCAGCTATATAGAGCAAGCCCAGTGGTGGCCATTTCTCCAGCGTCTTTCCTGGCGGCGTGGACAATAGAATCTTGATGATATCCCCATCCCGCTCTTTGCCTTCACGATAGAAGGTGCTTAGCTTAATCCTTTCTCATGACTCCGTGACCCGATTTCATGAGCCACGTGCTCGCGAATCGAGATTCATTTGTACGAATTCTAAAGCGGCATCTTTTTGAGGTATGCATTGAAATAGATTCTTGCGGGCTGTTTGATCGCTTGGCTTCCGGGGAATCACAATGTCGATCGTGAAGGTTGTTTCTGAGGGCTTGGCTCATTTCTCCTATTTCGTGGCGAATGAGGGCACCGCTTTCGTAATCGATCCGAGACGCGATTGCGATATCTATCTCGACCTTGCGAGAAATGCTGGGGTTCAGATCACGCGCATCTTCGAGACCCATCGGAACGAAGACTATGTGGTCGGGTCATTGGAGCTATTCGAGCGCACTGGCGCGGAGATATTTCATGGTCCGGGTTTGGAATGGGGTTACGGAACAACCCTGAGCGACGACCAA
This sequence comes from Methanomassiliicoccaceae archaeon, assembly GCA_003153895.1. GTDB lineage: Archaea > Thermoplasmatota > Thermoplasmata > Methanomassiliicoccales > UBA472 > FEN-33. The sequence continues at coordinate 21,259 of PMBU01000100.1, forward strand.
AGATTTCGGTTGGGCGGCACTAATCTGATTGCTATGCACACTCCTGGCCATACCGAGGAGAGCATGTCATACGTGCTTTGCGATGACTCATCCGGGCCGGACGCTGTGGCCATTTTCACAGGAGATGCGCTCTTCGCCGGCGAGGTCGGCAGGACCGATCTGCTCGGACGAGATCACACGGAGAGAATGGCTGGAGCGTTGTACGACAGCATTCACAAGAATATCCTCACCCTTGGAGATGGTGTAATTGTCTTTCCAGCGCATGGAGCCGGCTCGGTTTGCGGAAGCGATATCAGCGAAAGGGAATTCACCACCGTTGGGATAGAAAAAAAAAGCAGCCCGTTGCTCAGACTAAATAGAGCAGATTTCATAGACCACAAGGTACAAGAGCGTCTGGATCGGCCACCATATTTCTTCAGGATGGAATCCATGAACCTGTCATCACGCCAGGCAATGACTGGATTGCCGGATCCAAGACCGCTGAGGCCAAAGAAGTTTGCAGAAGCCCGATCATCAGGGGCGATCATCGTTGATACCAGGACACCAGAAAGTTTTGCTGGCGCGCATATAGAGGGGTCGGAGAGCATTTGGATGGCCGGCCTGGCGCCCTATGCCGGCTGGCTCCTGCCCCATGATGTCCCATTGCTTCTGGTCTTGGACGACCCGGAGCATGTCGAGACAGCGGTCAGGACATTGATCAGAATGGGTTATGACAACATAACTGGATATCTATGGGGTGGGATGGTTCAGTGGTGTCATGACAATATGCCGTTCAAGACGATGAGGACGGCATCCGTCGGGGAGTTGAAGACGAAGTTAGACGCAAAGGAGAGGGTCATAGTGCTCGACCCAAGACCGTTTCATGAATGGGTCAAGGTCCATTTGACGGAGGCAAATAATATCTTCGTCGGGGAGCTTGAAAAGAATCTCGCGAAGGTCCCAAAGGATCGGCCGATAGCTTCGATGTGCAGCGTCGGATACAGAGGGAGCATGGCAGCAGCCATCCTGGAAAGGAACGGGTATGATAATGTGATGAACGTTCTTGGGGGGGTTTCTGCCTGGGCGGCAGCGGGGTATCCGGTTGTGAAAGGGAAATGAAATACTGGCTGCTTTAAGATTATTAATAATGAAGGCCAGAATAAGATAAAGTTAATAACAAATGATATAAATGTTATTAATCTTTGTTGATTGTGACGAAATGGTAGCGCTCAGCCAAGGAACGAGGAAAGCAATCGCGGCGATAATACTCGTGGTCCTAATTGTTGGCGGCGCGACGCTCGGCTTCATCTTATTGGGCGTAGGAAGCTCCACTTCCAACAAGATGCAGGTGGTGGCGAGTTTCTACCCCCTGTCATATTTCTCGAGCCAGATAGGTGGCGACCGAGTGGACGTTCACACGCTCATCCCCGACAATGTGGAACCGCATTCCTTCGAGCCGACCCCCGTCGACCTCATGATCGTCAGCAAAGCCAAGATCCTCGTTTTCAATGGTGAGGGGTTCGAACCTTGGATCCAGAGTTTCGTCTCAGCTGTCAATAATCCCTCATTGATCCAGGTCGATACCAGCCATAATGTGGAACTGCTGCCTACGGACGCGGTGAAGGCGCCTTACGAGGCCGCCACGAAGACACTTTCGTCGGGCCCAAACTCCAGTCTAATCACTTCTGCTCTGGCGATCTCTGCGAAAACGATCCCATTTAGCGTCGCGGCCATAAACATCACTCTTGCCGGGGTCCCAGGCGGCTGGGGAGGATATTTTAATGTTAGCATCTACGAAAAGGCGGATTATAGGTTCTTCGTCACTCAGAACGTATCATTCTCAGTTCTTCACTCAGATGGGACAGTGGTTGCTCCAGAGCTGGCATCAGGCCCCCTTACCTTTTATCCCGAATTCGCGGCTTCCAAATTCTATGAACTGGAAGCTGGCGTAACTTATACCATCTTCTTTTCGGCCTCTTCGGTCAGCGAGGTTAGGTTCGTGACATACCAAGCCCCCTTTAATCCGGCTGCGGACTACGAGCACGGCGCGATTGACCCTCATTTTTGGATCGATCCAATAACTGCAAAGGTCCAGGTCAACAATATCCTTTCTGCGTTCGTGATCGCTGACCCCGTCAATGCGACCTATTATCGCAACAATGCAGCCAATCTGAATTCAAGGCTCGAGGTACTCAATGGCGAATTTGTTGCGGGCTTAACCAATCGAACCAAGAACGCCATTGTAACCACGCATGAGGGTTTCAATTACATGGCGGCTCGATATCATCTCCAAGCGTATGGTGCAATCGGCATCTCAGGAGATCAGCAACCATCCCCTCAGGACCTGATCAGGCTGACTAATCAAGTCAACCAGCTAAAATTGCATTACGTGTTCTCAGAGCCGCTCTTCTCCGACGCTGTGATCGAGACAATCGCGCAAGAGACTGGAACCCATGTCCTGATCCTAGATGGGATCCATGGTCGTTCTGGCGTTCATGCGGGGATGGACTATTTTCAAATCATGCGGGCAAACCTGGATAGTTTAATGATAGGGATGGAGGTAAGCAAATGATGGCGGAGGGGGCTTAACCCATGTCGGAACCAGTGCTTAGCGTTAGGAACATGACGGTAAAGCTTGGTCATCTTACGATTCTTCAGAATGTGAATATGGATGTTGAGAAGGGCGATGTCGTTGGTATTGTCGGACCTAACGGAGGAGGCAAGACTACCCTTCTCAATGCCGTGCTTGGCAACATTCCATTGACCTCGGGAGAAGTATTTCTCTTTGGCAAGAAGATCGAGACATTCAACGATTTCGAACTGGTCGGCTATGTGGCACAAAATGCCATTCAGTTCGATCCGCTCTTTCCCGCCACGGTGAAGGAGATAGTCTCCCTGGGGCGATTGAGCCGCAAGAAGATGGGAAGGCGATTGAAACAGGAAGATCGGGAAGCGGTGGATAGGGCGATCGACCTGATGGGCTTGGGCAATGTGGCGGACAGGAAGATAAGTGAACTATCCGGAGGTCAGAAGCAAAGGATATTCATCGCAAAGGCGCTCGCCCGAAGACCAAAACTGCTGATACTGGATGAGGCGACTGCCGGACTCGATGTTTGCATGCAGGATCATTTCGTCAACGTACTTCGGGGGCTCAGGAAAGAATCCGATTTTACCGTCATTACTGTGTCTCATGACCTCTCTGGCGTAATGTGCCAGGCTAATAAACTTGCAGTGGTCAACAGGCGATTGATGATGACGCCAATCGTTCCCGGTACTGACCCGACAGATATGCTTCGTAAAGCGTATGGCGAGCATTTCACTTTCATATTCCACCACGATCACAATGTCTGCACCAATCCATTGATCGAGATAGAGAACCAACAGGGGGCAAAGCCTGGATGATCGACCTCACTTCCATTTTCGACTATGCTTTCTTCCAGAGGGCGTTCATTGGCGGCATTTGTGCGGCAATGCTCTGCTCCGTCATGGGCGTCTTCATCGTTCTCAGAAGGGCATCCCTAATCGGTGAGGGGATCGCTCATCTGTCATTCGGGGGTATCGCGCTCGGCCTCTTCATGTCGATATATCCACTGTATACCGCCCTTTTCCTTTCCTTGCTAGGCACTGTCGTTATCTCGTATCTCAGTCGAAAGAAGGTGGTGTATACCGAGACCGCGATCGGTCTTCTGATCTCTTTCGGCCTGGCATTGGGTGCGATACTTGCCAGCCTATCGGGTGGATTCAGCGTCGACCTTTTCGGATATCTGTTCGGCTCGATACTGACGATATCGCAGACCGATCTCGACCTCATTTTGTTGCTCACCGCCGTTGCTGGAGTTTTCCTGTTTGTTTTTTACAAGGAATTGATGGCACTCACCTTCGATGAGCAAGGTGCCAGGCTTGCGGGCATACCGGTCAGATGGCTCGATTTCCTGTTCAATCTGCTTATGGCGATGACCGTTGTCGTCTCGATCAAGATCGTTGGTTCCTTGCTAGTAACAGCATTGCTCATCGCGCCTGCGGCCTCTGCGATCCAGTTCTCGCGATCCTTCAAGGGAACGACATATTCCGCTTTCGTCCTTGGCGTTCTAGCAGTTACTTTCGGACTGCTTTTCTCATTCGCCTATGCACTGCCAAGCGGCGGTACCATCGTCATGGTCAGCCTCTGCATTTTCGTTGGGAGCATAGTTGCTAAGAGAGTATTGGTCTGGGCGAAGGGCCCTCAGGAAGCACCTGAAACCATTTGCACTCATGTCATTGAACCGTCGGACTTCGGTAAGGGATGACCGGGTCATCGACGCCTAAACCGTTCTCCTGATGGCATGAGAATGCACATAAATGTTCAATGCGTTATGTGCCAGACACGGTCGGAGGTATATTGACATTCCATCGTTTGGAGTTCTTGAATTACCTATATCCCCTGTTAATATTACGAAAAAAATGTTTCTGATTTCCATTCTAACAAGAGTTCAGGACGATGAATGCAATTTGGATATAAGATGAGGTGAGAACCATTAAATATTCTCGCGGCGCTCCTGTTAAAAAGGGGAATCCATATGGGCTACGAAGAGTTGTTTCCAGCAATAGATACAAAGTGGCACACGAATGCCACTAAGCGTTTTGCGAGCCCCTTCGTGGATAACCCACACGACAGGATCGACGTAGATGCGATCATGCTGTCACATGCGGCAGTATCGTGTGGTTATACAATAAGGGACTTCTATGAAAAGCCAGAGCTCGGGATACACTGTGTGTCGTACATGAATGAATTGTATGACCTATTGCCAGTGACGCACTGGTTCTACTCCTTGCCATGGACAAGAGAGCTTGGATTGAAGCTGCAGTACAAGGATACGCTGCCGCCAATTCCGATCGGACCAATAATCAAGGACCCGTCCGAGGTCGACAAGCTCCGCGTTATGGACAAGGAGGAACTGAAGAGGAATTTCACACAACAGGAATTCTTCCGGCTTTATGAGTATGTTCAGAAGAACATCGGCCAGACATTGGTGCCGATCTCATACGGTTTCGACTTGGTCGGAGCTGCGGCAGAACTCTGCGGAGTCGAGAATTTCATCATGTGGACCTTCACCGAGCCAGACGCTGCGAAGAAGCTCGTCAAGAAGTATACTGATACATCCATAAATGGTGCTGAGGGTCTGGCTGACAAATACGGATTTGCCATGCTGATCGTCGGTTCCGTCTTGGCCAACAACGATATCTTCTCGGATGAGGCGGTCGAGGAATATGGCGCAAAGAACATGAGGTACTACGTCGACCAATCCTTCAGAAGGGGAGCTGGTCCGCAGGTATTCTATCACCTTTGCGGTAACCATGAGACCGACTACAAGGTGTTCAAGGAGAACCTTATCTGGTCCCCCTTCACCGTGTTGCACATCGGTTACACTGGCAAGAAGGTCTTCCCATCCAGCCTCCTGAAGCAGGAGTTCGGAACAAGGGCGACGTGCATGGGCTCGGTCGACACCAAGCTCATGATCAACCCGAACCCGATGGCAGTCTACAACCAATCGAAGGAACAGCTGCTCGGCGGCCGTGACTCTCCGAAAGGCTACATCTTGGGCAACTCATGTGAATGCCCGCCGTACACTATACCAGGCAACATGCGCGCAATGGTAAAGGCGGCGAGGGACTTCGGTACCTACGGGACATGGTGAGGTGAGCAAGATGGACGTAAAGATGTCAGATGCGGTCAAGGAGACGGTCGGAAAGAGGGGATTGAAGGACGCGGACGTACAGGAAGTCGTCAACAACGCGGAATCCGCCAAGAAGAAGATCGTCAACAAGAGCGGAAAGGTCCTCGCCAAGAAGGTTATCAACAACGTGACCATCTACGCCGACTATAACGTCGAGAGAGGAATCCTCAAGTCGCATGCCAATCTGAACAGCGCCTATTCACATCGGATGGCGCTCGGCAAGATCGTCAACGCGACGGAAGGTTCCGACTGGACCTGCGCCAACTGCAACGAGCCGGCAAAACTGGGCACAGTGGAGATGTCCTATATCGGCGTCTCCAGGAACGGCCCTGCTCTCGTCTGCCCGAAGTGCGGTGACGCCTGGGTCGAGGAATACCTCGCCACCAAGACGATCGCTGTCGCAGAAGGGCTGTTCGAGAAGAAGAAGGCATAAACAAACTCCAAGGCCTTTTTTAAGGCCTCATTATTTTCTTTTTTTATTCTGACCCAGAGTTAGCTTCATTCCGACTGGATTCAAAACGATTCGAAAGATTGAATAACGATGCGGCCGTTGATATGGGGGAGTCAGGTGGTCCAAATGAGCGAAAAGATCGGGGAGACCAATAGCCTTTGTCCAGAATGCCTTAAGACAATTCCTGCCGTGAAGATCGCAGAGAATGACAAGATCTATCTGGAGAAGGTCTGTCCAGAGCACGGCAAGTTCCGGACCTTGATTTGGACCGGGGTCGATGACTACAAGGATCTTATAAGATATCGTTCGGTTCCGTCCGGCCCGGCGAAGGTGGCTGTAAAAGAGAAGGGCGATTGCCCCCAAATTTGCGGTCTCTGCCCCGACCATCACCAGCACACCTGCCTCGTCGTCCTGGAAATCACCAATTCCTGTAATCTGAAGTGCCCCATCTGTTTCGCCAGCGCCAATGAGCATTATCGTTTCCATCCCAGTATGGACGAGATCCGCAGCATGTACCAGACGATCATCGAATATGCCCCGCACCCCATCTGCATCCAGATCAGCGGAGGTGAACCGACCATCCGGGACGATCTGCCGGACATCGTGCGTCTGGGAAAGAAGATGGGGATCGATTATATCGAGGTAAACACGAATGGCGTTCGGTTCGCCGACGACATCGAATATCTCAGGTCGGTCAAGGAAGCGGGCGTGGACTCACTCTACTTCTCCTTCGATGGGCTCCATTCGGATATCTACCTGAAGACCTGCGGAAAGGACCTGCTGGCATCAAAGTTGAGGACGATCGAGAATTGCGCCAAAGTAGGAATGGGCATCACCCTGGTGGTTGTGGTATCGCCGAATATCAATCAGGACAGGATCGGGGAGATCATCCAATTCGCCAAGAGCAAGATCCCCACAGTGAAAGGCATCCATTTCCAGCCGCTGAGTTATTTCGGGCGCTATCCCATTGACCCAGATGATAAGGACCGCATCACCATCCCCGACCTCCTCAGGGAGATCGAGGTCCAGACGAAGGGAGAGCTGCGTGCTGACAATTTCATACCTACCTCCTGTGCCAATGTCCACTGCGATGCGAAATCGATGTCCGTCCTAATGGAAGACGGTTCGTTGTTCCCTATGACCCACCGGGCCATGGGGCCGCCGCGGGACACAAAAGAGGTCGCCACCAAGACCAGGAAGGAGATATCGGACCTATGGCGCTTCATTGACGAGGCGTTCGAAGATCAGCCAGCGGAGCAGAACTCGTGGGCAGAGTTCATCCAGCGGGCGAAGACGAACTACCTCACCATCAGCACCATGGCCTTCCAGGACGCATGGACGGTGGAGACCGAGCGGCTCTGCAACTGCTGCATCCATACTGTGACGCCTGATGGCAAATTGATCCCGTTCTGCCTGTTCAACATCAACTCGAAGAACGGTAAGACCCTCTATCGACATGAAATCTGGTCGAAGTACGGTAAGGGCGGAAAATAGGGAGGAAGCTTCAACGGGATGGCTTCTTGCCGACGCTCTTATAGTAATTGTCCATGATCGCGTTCATATAGGTCGAAAGGTTCCGCTGTCCCCGGTCCGTCGGGACGAATGGTCCATTCAGGGGGAACTCGAAATCACAGTGTAGGCAACGTGCCTTCTCGCAGCCGAGGGCTGCATGGCGGCACCCCTTGCATGCTATTGCACGCGACTGGAACAAATTGAACGATCGGCCGCAACGGGGGCACTGGATTTGCTTGGTCGCCGTCTTCAACCTCGGCGTAACTCCTGCCTGCCTCTCGTGCTCCGTGATGTTCATGGTTACCCTCACTTTGAACATCATCTTCCTACTTAAATGCTAGCCGAAATCGTTCAATGGCGAGGGTCTGGCATCCTTCTCATCAATCTAATTCCGTGCGTCTTGGCTCCAAGTCCGGTGGGAATATCACCTGCCATTGAACGAATGGCTTGAAGGGATGGGAAGCCGACCCTTCGGTAGCCTGCAAACCATCCAATATTTGCTCGGTGCGCGAGGAATGGAACGCGACGAGCATCTCCTGCTCCTGGACGAGGCCGAACCTCCGGTCGCCGACACATGGAATGTCGATGACCAAGTTATTCTCTCGGAACGCATGGGCGATGCTCGAGCATAATGATGCCTGGCCAGTGATCGTGCTTCGCACCTCCTCGCCGCGCAAGTACGCATAGGCGATTACGATACGGAGGGCTTGCGCAGGCGTCAGGTAGATCACTATCACGTCGGGATCAAGAGGCGTGTAGGCCAATGGCGCCATCACCAGCGCATCGAAGAGCTTCTTCTCGTCGCCCAGCACTCCCATCGACCTGACGATATGCTTGCCCGCTTCGAAATCCTTGGTGAAGCCCGTAGTCAGATATCCTTCTTTGAATCTCTCCGGGGACTTGATCAAGCCGCAGCAGGCGGCTCCCCATACGCATTTGATCCCCTGGGCAGAAGCGCCAACCACCCCATCTTCGCCATAATAGCGCGCCCAGGTTGCCATATGGCATGGCGCGGTATCCCTGAGCTGCCTCAACCCCTTTATCTCTCTCATCATCAGGGTGCTCTCCAGCATCTTCACGGCTACTGGGTCGGTGGCCAAGTTCAGATGACGCCTAATCGCAATGGACGCCTTCTTCCATTCCATGCCAGAGCATAGAGCGGTGGCCTAATTATCCTTATGTGCTTCACAATTCGTCGAGAAGATCCGCTTCATTCCGAGTGTGGCTGAAAAGGATAAATCCTGACTAGGGCATCGCCTGCCGTTGAACCTATTCGAACGACTGAAGATCGCCATCGCTCGTACCAAGCTCACATCCACCAAGTTAGAGTCTGGTACGGAGCATCCACTCGAGAGTTGGATCCTCAAAAAGGTCGCGGTCGAGGCTGGTGGGAGCGCGGATCTGAGACGCGCCATCGGTCATCCAAAGCCTGAAAACGTGGACCGGGCGATGTTGCGACAGTACCAGCTGCACAAGGTAAGAGGAATGATCGAGTACACCAACGAGAACAGCTATTTCTACAAGGCTCGCTGGAAGGAGTTCGGGATCAAAGCATCGGACATCCGGACCTATGACGATCTTCTCAAGATACCGCTGACCGAGCCCAAGGAATTGGCTGAAGCGCCCCTGGAGTTCCTCTGCGTCTCGCAGACCAAGGTGATGCGGGCCTTCACCACATCTGGCACGAGCGGCACTCGGAAGCGGCTTTTCTATACCCGCGATGACGTGCTGAACATCGTCGATTCGATCGCCGTCGCACTGAAGAATGCTGGCATGAACGAGAACGACACGTTGCAGATAATGTTCCCCACCGTGGCCGCATGGGACCCAGGGTTGATGCTCGAAGGGGCCTGCAAGGTAGCTGGTCTGAAGGCAGTGAACGCTTCCACTACCGACATCGAAGAGCAGCTGAACATCATGCGTTCCAACAAGACCAGCATGATGATCGGTCTTACGTCGTTCATCTATCGGATCACCGTGCTTGCCAGGGAGAAGTCCGACCTCCGAGGCTTCGGTATCAAGGCGATCATATTGTCCGCGGAGCCGTTGCCCGAGGCCATGCGCCAAGAGATCGAGGAGGCCTGGGGCTGCAAAGCGCTTAGCCAATATGGTATGACCGAGATGGGCTTGGCAACCACCATCGAATGCACCGCTCAGGACGGACTGCATGTCAATGAGGCGGATTTCCTGCCCGAGGTGATAGACCCTGCTACCGGTAAGCATTGCGCCGACCGGGAGGAGGGAGAGTTGATTTGGACCAGTCTGAACTTCGCGGGCTCTCCCCTGGTTCGCTACCGATCATATGACATCTCCGCGACCATCGAACCGCCGTGCGGTTGCGGTTTCAGCGCTGTCGGCAAGATCGCCAAGATCCGGGGCAGGTTGGACATGCAGACCAAAATCGGATTCGGGGAGAAGGTCTATCCCCTCCTTTTCGATGAGGCCATACTCAGTGTGAAGGGCTCGTTGGGCTACCAGCTCACCATCGACAAGCCAGCCTATAAAGACCGTCTTAGGTTCAAGGTGGAATTTGCTGGCAATCCCGTTCAAGGTAAAGAGGAATTGCAAAAAGCCATCATGGCCTTGGCGGAGATCCGTTCTGGATTGGAGAATGACCTGCTGGACCCTCCAGAGGTAGAGGTCGTTCTGCCTGACCAGAAAGGTTGGGTCCCCAAAACTCGCGCCATAACAGACAGTCGAAAACAATATGATTGAGTGGATTGATGAATCTGCTTTGCCAAGCACGTTCCAATTACATCCCCTTCAGTTCATGCCATTCTTGCCGAAGCGGATTGAAGTACTTCTAGTATCGATGTTGGTAGTCACCTGCGTTTTCTTTTTATCAGGACAATGGTCGTAGACATGGTGAAAACATTGGAGATCAGGTCTGCGACCGAACTGCATCGACTTCTCACAAAAGCATTGCAAATTGAAATGAGCTATGAGACAATTGCTGACTGGGAAGGATACATTTCAGTTAGCACTCCGAAATTCCGTGACACCCTATTTGGACTAATATCAGAATCAGGGCAACATGAGACACTTGTGAAAGAAATGCTAGGAATGATAATCCTTCCGAATGATGCTGTACAAATCCCCCTGGGCCAACCACGATTTGATTTTACTGGCAGGGGAGAGCTAGATGTCATGATGGAATTGCTGCGGTATGAGAAACTTTCCTTCGATCTCTATTCAAGCATCCGTCTTGCAGCTGGTAATCCGAATTGTGAAAAGTTTGTCATCAAGGATGAGATGTCACGTTTCCTTGCTATTCTGGATCAGCTGATAATTGAGGAGAGCGATCACGAGCATATGGTTTCAGGATTCCTCGGCAACGTAAAGATGATTCGTTGAACAAACACCAACATATCTGTGGCTTACCCAAACGAACTCCCTAAGGACCAAAGAATCCTTTCTCCGAAAAGTATTAGTCGTCCGCTCAAATGTAGTGGCCCAGATGAAGATTGGTGTTATCTCGGTCCAAGGGGCATTCCCTGAACATATAAAAGCGTCAGAGCTGGCTCTAGCTAACACCGGAATCGATGGGGCGGTCTATGCCATCCGACAGGCGGCGCAGCTGGACCAGGTCGATGCGATAATCATTCCTGGAGGAGAGTCCACCACTATCTCCAGATTGCTGGTCCGCTTTGGCCTGCATGAGCGCATCGTGCGAATGGCTGGCGAGGGCATTCCCATCATGGGCACCTGCGCCGGACTGGTATTATTGGCAAAGGAGGGAGACGGTCAGGTCGAGAAGACAGACACCAAACTGCTTGGCCTGATGGACATGGCCGTCGACCGCAATGCCTTCGGAAGGCAAAGGGAATCGTTCGAGGCGGAACTACTAATCAAAGGGTTGGAAAAGCCTTTCCCGGCCGTCTTCATCCGCGCTCCGCTAATCACCAGGGTTTGGGGCAAGTGCCAAGAGCTGGCCCGCTATGAGAATTGCATCGTTATGGCCAAACAAGAGAACTTGCTGGCATTGTCTTTCCACCCGGAGCTATCGTCGGACACTCGCATACACGAGATGCTGATAGAAATGGTCCGCTGAAGCCTATCCTTTCACGGCCTTGATCATGCTCTCCAAGCGAGACATGTAATCGCCATTCTCGACGATCGTCCCTGTGACGATGATGTCCGCGCCAGCCTTTTTGATCATGCTCGCCTGTTCGGGCGTCCTGATCCCGCCTCCGATGATCACCGGTATCCTCACCTTACTCTTGACGGAAGCGATCATATCCCCGGTCACTGGCTCGGGTGCTCCACTGCCTGCTTCGAAATAGATGATGTCCATCCCAAGGAACTGGGCTGCCAGTCCGTAGGCGACGGCGGTCGCCTCATCGTCGCGCTTGATGAGGTCAGCCTCGCCGACCTCCCCCACCTTCATTCCTGGCTCTACAATCATATAGCCCATCGAGATCGTTTCCAGACCCAATTTTGCGATTGCCGGGGCGCCCATGACCTGCTCCCCGATGATGTTCTTGCGGTTTCGTGAGTTTAGCATGCTCATGAAGTAGATCGCATCGGAGAAGCGGGCGATTGCATGTGCCCCTGACGGGAAGTAGATGACCGGGACTTTCGCCACTTTCTTGATCGCAAGGACGGTGTTGTCAAGATTCTCCTGGGTCACGTCAGTGGATCCGCCCACCATGATCGCGTCCGTTCCCAGTCTCTCGGCCCAGGATGCGATCTCTGCAGCCTGAGCGTAGCTCTGCTTCGCGGGGTCGATCAGGGTCATATGCATGGTATGCTTGGCTCGGACCCGCTCCATAATGAAATCCTTGACCTTCATAAGATCCCTCCAACGAGGAAAGCGACAAGCGCGACGAGCATGCCGATCTTTGCCCAGTATTGCCCCTGCTTGGGGCTTCGAAATTGAACAATGGCTGAGTATATAAAGATTGCATCGGCGACAATCACAGCTGCCAGGTATAGCCAGCCCAAGGATCCCACGAAATACGGGATCGGGCTTAATGCCACCGCACTCAGGAAAGCCAGGCTGGCCAGTACTCCAGCCTTGCGCCTTCCGATGCGCTTCGGAAGCGTGAAGCGATCGAAGTCCCCTAGCATGTCCTGGATATCCTTCACGACCTCTCGGCCAAGTGTGGCTAGGAATGCCATGGCCGCGATGATGGCGACCTGGTCGACGTGGTTCACCACTGCCCCGCCTAGGAGGAAAAGGGCACCGGTCAACCAGGCGATGGAGAGATTGCCAGTCAATCCTGTTTTCTTCGTATACATCTCATACAGCAACATCACCAGGATCGCCGAGATGACGATCAGCATCGAGATCATGTTAAGGAATATCGAAAGGAAAATAGAGATAATGAAAGCCGAAATGGAGAGGCGAATTGCCGATTCAGGCTTCATTCGACCCGAAGGCAAGGGTCTCTCGGGATGAGCGACCTTGTCTACTTCCCGATCGTAGTAATCGTTCAGCGAGTTGCCTCCGGCCACGAAAGCGAACACTACTGCTGAGCCAATGATAAGCATCGGCCAGAAATCCAGTAGGGCAGAGCCGGTGGCAATGAGCGCTCCGAGTATCAGACCTACTACGCCCATGATGCAATTGCCCAGTCTGAACAGCTGGACGTACTGGTTCACGGCGGCACATCCTGTTGGGCATTCATAGACTTTTGCTAGGCCTATATCATCATATCCAGTATCCTCGAAATGAGTCTATTTTGGGCAAGATTATATAGTAGCGTCCTTGATAGGGGCGATATCCCCCATGGACCAAGCGGCTGAAGTTGAGTCTATCCGATCTGCGGTGGCTAAGCATTTCATCGTCTACGATGTGAGAGCAAGCTATGACTCGGTATCAATGTTCATCACGCCTGACAAGAGCGTCCTCGAGGTCCAATTCGAGGAGCTGCGAAAGGAGATGGCCGCGATAGGCTACATCCCGATCTTGGAGTATATGGGGGGAGAGTATCAGATATCGGTGGTAAGGAAGCCGGCAGCAGTGAAGCGTCGTCCGTGGATCAACCTTATCTTACTGGTCCTCACGGCGGGGACGACCATCTTTGCGGGTGCCTACCTTTGGGCCGGCTACACCTTCAGCGATTCACTGATCACTGCAGACAACCTGCTCTACGGCTCCCTGTTCTTCGCACTTCCACTGCTAACCATCCTGGGGGTGCATGAGCTCTCTCATTATCTCATGTCCAAGCGGTATGGCATCGATGCCTCACTGCCCTATTTCATCCCGTCCATCCCACCTTTGGGGACGTTCGGGGCCTTCATCTCCATGCGCGACCCGATGCCGAACAAGAAGGCTTTGGTGGATATCGGTTTCGCCGGTCCGCTGGGTGGTCTTCTGGTGACCATCCCGGTGGCGATAATCGGCCTCATTCTTAACGCGCAAGGAATCCCCCATCCAGGAATCCCGCCTGGAGGGCAGACCGCGATCAGCAACTCCCTAATTTATGATCTGATTTCGTTCCTCATCCCTTCACCGGATGGGGTGTTCATCCATCCGACCGCTTTCGCCGCCTGGGTCGGATTCTTCGTGACCGCGATCAACCTGCTTCCGGCTGGGCAGTTGGACGGAGGGCACATCGCCCGGGGTTTGCTCGGCGAGAAGTCGATGTACCTGAGCCTCGCCACAATCATGATCCTCTTCGTGCTGGGGATATTCTACTCTGGCTGGTTCCTGTTCGCCTTATTGATCGTATTCCTAGGCGTGAGGCATCCAGCCCCGCTAAACGACGTTTCGCGTTTGGATGCTAGGCGTACCGGCGTCGGGGTGGTGGCGCTTTTACTCCTGGTAGGCTGCTTCGTCCTCGTCCCCTTGTATGAGGTGCCGGTGACGAGCACATTCGAGATCGACCTATTAGGTGACAACAGCACCACGGTAGCGGCAGGCTCGATGACGTTCTTCTCCTTTAACGTTACAAACACCGGAAGCGTCAATATTACGATACAACTGGACGTCCATCAGATGCCGGCAAATTGGAGCGCAGTGCTGTATCAGTCAAATCAAAGCGCGAGCGAGGCGACCAGCACTCTGATCTTCGACATACCTTATGGCAATTATACAACGGTGGCGATGCGCATCGCGGTGCCATCAGGTGAAACGGCGAGCACCAAGGTCATAGTCCTGCGGGGAACATCGATCGATACCGATGTGACCAGGCAAATCACCATCACAGTCTCTTGAAGAGACAATATTCCCTCGTTAGCGAGCGGTGCACCTTTTGCGAGTGCCTATCCTCCAATGAGAGCGACGTGGGATACCTCACCATCTTGGGCAAGACGACCCCCGCCCAGGCAGCTGATGAGAGGACCTCAGCAATATTTTCCATTGCCCTCTCATGAAGGGCTATTACCGGCTCCTTTTTGGTCGAGGCGCTCCTTCCGTATGGTGGGTCTGTTGCGACCGCGTCCACCGTCCCGAAGACATCATCAAGCTCGCCGATGTCGGCGACCTCCAGGCGTTCGAACGCCACGTTGAAATGCCGCAGGTTTTCGGCGCACCCATCGATCATCTCGGGGGAGATGTCCGATCCCAAGGACTTCGCGCCTACGAGCGATGCCTCGAGCAGGATTCCGCCCGTGCCACAGAATGGGTCCAAGAGCGTTTGTCCTCTCCGTACCCGCGTCAGGTTCACCAGCGCCCGGGCATAGCGGGGATGAAGCGAGATGGGTGAGAAGTAGGGGCGGCTCCTAACATGCCTCGTTTCGTACTGGTCCCGGTCGATCTCCTTCTCCTCAAAGAAGAAATGCACTTCGTCGGTGAGAAGGAGGCGCAACTTGAAATCAGGAGTCCGCAGATCGATCTTTCTTTGCTCTGAAATGACCTCTCCCACCTTTCTGGCGATGAGGTTTGTTTGCTCTGGCTCCCCGCGCCCCCGGTAGCGCTTCACCCGGACACTGATGCTGCCTTCGGGCAATTCAAGGGAGGAAGCAAAAGTGGCCAGATCGTCGAGGTTGCAGCTGCCGTGATACGCGCCGACCCGGTGCGTGAGAGCGAGTCGCTCTGCGACGCGCTCCATCTCCTCTGCGCTCAGCCTTGAAATCACATATCCAGGACCTTCAGTAGCAGGTGAAGGGGTTCGAACCTCGGCTTCGATCGTCGCCAGGACTTCTGCTTTCGGAAGGCTGGGATGCTCTCCGCTCAGTTCGAATAGGTACGGACGGCGCTCCATCATGAACGTGGGGCGATTGCGTTCAGTCCCTTATGCCTTCTTCTGATACCGTGAACACCGCTTCCGCCTCAGGCAGGTTGGGAGAGTCAATCAACCGCGCGATGCGCTTTCCACCCTTGCTCTTGCGCAAATACAGCCGATACGTGGCCGCGTGCCCGACGATATGCCCTCCAATGGGGCGCGTCGGATCGCCGAAGAACGCATCTGGTTTGGCTGAGACCTGATTGGTTACCGCCACAACCGAGTTGGTCAGATCCCCGAATCTCAATAGATCGTGCAGGTGCTTGTTGAGCAGCTGCTGCCTTTCCGCCAAAGCGCCCCTGCCCACATATTCAGCACGGAAATGGGCGGTCAAGGAGTCGACGATGAGGAGCTTGACCGGGATGGTATGGGACATTTCCATGGCCTTTTCCACAAGGAGCATCTGGTGGGATGAGTTGAAAGCGCGAGCGACATGGATCTTGTGAAGCGCCTCGACCGGGTCCACGTCCATTGCCCTTGCTATCTGGGAGATGCGTTCCGGCCTGAAGGTATTCTCGGTATCGATGATGATGACCTCTCCTTCCAGTCCTCCCTGTTCATGGGGAAGGCCGGCATTGACCGCTAATTGGAAGCAGATCTGGGTCTTGCCGCTCCCGAACTCGCCGAAGAACTCGGTGATGGCCTGNNCTTTCCAGGATCACGTCACCGGGTTCGAAGCCACCAACATCCGCGGCCTCTTTTGCCGCTGCGATAATCTTCGCCGCAGCCGTTTCCCCAATCTCGCATGTTTCCGCCAAGTTCTTCGGGGATTCGACCGCGATCGACATCAGATCAATGTAACCGGCATCACGTAGCTTCTCTGCAGTTGCGGGTCCTACTCCAGGCAACTCTTCTATTTCCTTCTCTGCCATTGATGCACCTGCCTTTCTCTATCGATACGGGGCTTATAAACGTGCCATAGAGATGGACGAAAGTACCCCGCTATTGGGTGTAGGTATCCACGGGCATAGCAAATCAATCATCGCTTTGCAGGCAGTTTATCATGAACAATGCTATCAGAAGGACCAGCTCGCAATGCTCATCTTGATCTTTGAAAAAGGTTTAAATGCGCCCCTCACTTAACCGGTGAATATGGCCCGTAAGAAGAGAAAGGATGAGGTGGAGGAACCAAAGTACGAGTTCGTTCCTCCCGACTTCGACGAAAAGGCCTTTCTCGAAAAGGACATCAAGGGGACAAAGTCGCTAATAGTGGCAACCTTCCTTGGAATACTGGCCGGGGTACTGGCATTCGCTCTAACGGGTATCTCAATCTATCTCGGGATCATCGTCATCATCGCTTGCGCCATCGGACTGAAATATCTGATTCCGTTTCTGAAGATCGAACCTAGCGGCGTCGATAAGAAGACCCTGCTCGGAAACATTTTGATCATTTTCCTGTTGAGCCTAGGGATTTGGATCGTCATGCTCAACCCTCCATTCAGTGACCAGATTGCCCCGGAGATAACCTCAACGGCAATCTACTTCAACTCTGGTTCGAGCTGGACCAAATATGTGAACGATGGTGTCACCCCCATCCACTCTGGAAACCAGGTGAATATCACCGTCACCGTCCGGGACAATGATAAGGTGAATAGCGTCACCATTAACGTTCATCTATCGGGCGGCACAGGCACTTTCAAGGCGATGAATGCGACGACGATGAAAGGCGTTTACGAGACGGGGTCTGTCACGTATACCACCGGTGCCAGCAATTCCGCCTATGTCTATACGCTCAATGTAACCGATAACAATGGCCACCTGACCCAGGCATCAGGCTCTTTCACGATCAATCCTTAGGGAAGCGCTTCCAGGGAGGGGTTTTGTCCAATAGTGCGGTGAGGTCTGCTTTGAGCTCGGCTCTCAGCGCTTCCTGGTGATTCCTTATTTTCAACCCGGAAAGGGAACGAAGATCGCTTCCCAGAGCTGCTCCCTTCAGCTCTTTCTCGATCAATTCCACAGCGGTGCGATGGGTGCGAGGGACCTTCGCCACCCAACATCCATTCTCGATATAAAGATCGCCATAGCTCCTATCGTTCCATTTCTCCAAGAACCGTTGCGCATTCTCGGTCCAAACTGGCGGACCTTTATGGAGGCGCATCTTTGGTAGCTCGTCGTTCAGGAGCTCGAAGGTGAAGATCACTTGTTTTTCCTTTACAGAAAATGCTCCATCGACGACCGCGAACGACCAAGTCTCCAACAGTCTTCGGACGCCTTCTAGCGTGCGGCGAAGTTGGGGATATAGGTTG
>PMBU01000140.1 GCA_003153895.1 Methanomassiliicoccaceae archaeon
CGGAGGGGCAGAAGCTAGTCGAACCGATGCCGCTCTTCAGCAAGATGATGATCGAGGTGCCTACCGACCGGTTCAAAGGCCTTGGAATTGCGAACTTGAAGATAGGCAAAGTATTGGAAGTAAGCCCGCATCCGAACGCGGAGAAACTTCTCGTCCTCAAGGTCGACATTGGCAAAGAGATACAGCTGGTCGCAGGTCTGAAAGCGTATTATCCTGGCGAGGAGCTCAAGGGCAAGATGATCGTGGTGATCACGAACCTCCAGCCTGCCAAGCTGCGCGGAGTCGAATCGCAGGGAATGCTTCTAGCTGCCGAGGCTGGGGAAAAGGTCAAGGTGCTCACACCGGCTGGAGAGGCGGCACCTGGAGACGCTGTGAACAGCGGTCTTGCACAGGGGAGCAAGGAGATCAGCTTCACGGATTTCCAGAAGGTCATCCTCCGCGTTGGCTCTCTCAGAGGCAAAGAGGTGATGATCGGCCGTTCCCTCAAGGTCGATGTCCCCCAGAACCTTATCGCATCCGATAAAATTGCAGTCTACCTTCCAAGCTTGGATGCCACCGAGGCATTGCTTCTCTATACCGAAAAGGGTGTGGCAATAACTGTGGACGGCGGGGAGATCGATGATGGAGCTCAAGTGAGATGAGAGCAGATCTTCATATCCATACTTTCCATTCGAAGGATAATCACCAAACCCTGCAGGAGATATTCAAAGCGGCGAAGGCGAAAGACCTCGGGGCGATAGCGATAACCGATCACAATACGACAATAGGTGCAATGGATGCTTTGAAGTCCGCCCCGGATTGGTTGATCGTTCTACCTGGAATCGAGATAACCTCAGAGGATGGGCACATCCTGGCACTGAACGTAATGCAGGAGATTCCGAAGGGGCTCAGCGTAGGAGAGACCATCGGGAAGATACATGATGCCGGCGGGATCGCAGTGGCCGCCCATCCATATCGAAAATGGTCTGGCCTAAGAGAATCTATGATTAGGAAGAGCGCGTTCGATGCGATCGAGGCCATCAATGGTCGAAATACCCCCAATAGCAACCGCCGCGTCCTCAAACTAGCCTCGGAGCTTGGATTGCCCAAGATTGCAGGCTCCGACGCCCATAAGCCAAGTAGCATCGGAGATGCCTTGACGGTGTTCCCCGATTCAGTACATACCAGAGATGAGATGATCCATGCCATAATGAACAAACAGGTATTGCTCGAGGGCAAAGGAAGGCAGACCAAGGAGACCTTTTCCTATGGTGGCAGGTCAATCGCGAGATGGATGCGCAGGGGAATGAGACGGCTTTGATTCAAGCGACTAGATATTGAGATCAACTCTCCCAATGATTTGTGTTGCGGATTTTGCGATCATATCGTTCTCGCCACCGCCGTCGGTTACGATTGCCAACATGTATCTGGTGCCAGCGCCGACCAATATCAGGTCCTTCTCCATCAACTTGATCATCATATAGCGCAGGCCATCCTTGAGCTCCGCAGATGTCGTCTCCGCCGCACCGATCATTATTGCGTTCATCGCAGAGAATGTCTCTGGATGCGAGCCTTTGGGGGAATCCCCCATAATGTACAGGCCGCCTCTTGAGACCAAGGATACATCGGAGACGTGCTCCAGTCCCTTGATTTCGTCCAAGACATTTCTAATATGTGCTAACTCTCCCATTCGGTCCCACCCTACTGATATTTTCAATAATAATAAGGGTTGCATAAAAAACTTGCGACCTTTTTACTAAATTGAGGATAGTTCCAGATGTCCGAGAGGAATCCCTTTCTCCTCTTTCCGAAGTAAGAAGTGACTATCCCATCGTTATCAAATTAGATAATTCAAGCCCGATGAGATGGAATAACCGCTGTGGCAAACAATAATAATCCTGACAGATTATGCAGCTTGGGGAAGGATGAGCGATAGCGGGGACAATGCAAATCAGGCCTCTTTCAGAAGGAGGAGAGAGGCAGAGAAAATCGAAGCGTCCTTGATACGATCTATTCACGTCCCAGGCGAGCGCAGCCGCATCGAAAAGAGAATCCTCCGTCAGGCAGCAGAAGACCCTTCTGAGATAGTCGTCATTCTTCTTCGCAACTACTCCAATGAGAACGGAAGGATCGCTTCCGAGGTACAGGGNNGGCTCACCGAGGACCGGAAAGGAATGAAGGTCGTGCTGGATTGTATCGTTCATTCCAATCGGGATATAAGAGATGCAGCTGTCGCTTACCTAAAGGATAGGAAAGGAATATATGCGATCACCTATGCCGCCTTTCTTGAGCATACTGAGTTGCTAGTCGCTCTCGCCCGCAGCAAGGACATCCCTGTGGCGGATATACAAGCATTAATCGAGATCTCAAAGGAATCCTTCCTGGATGGCGAAATGATGGAGGCTCTGAAGGATATAGCCGCGAGCATCGACTTCATCAAGCACCGCCATCGGGCGGCGGACCAGCTCAAGGGATACGTCACCGAGATGCTGCGCATGGCTCCGGACCTAACTCGCCTCGGCGTCTACGATGGATGGATCAAAGAGCCCCTGAGACGAGCGATCAATGCCAGCAAGATGCAGGCTTTGGATGAGACGAAGGAGATAATCGCGATCAGGGGCGTCGAGTCTTCGATCCGTAACTCGTTGGATAAGATGGCGAGGGTGGTACGTGCATCGAGTAAGCTCAAACCGACTTTGCAGGTAGAACAGATGCAGGGCGACGATGTGATTGCAATCGTAAAATTGCGGGACGTCCTTTGCTCGGTTACCCAGCTCACCGTTGCTGGGAAGCGTTCTGAGAGCCTGCAAACGCTGCAAGACTACTTCAAGGATGATTATTCGGAGTACTATTCTAGAGCGAAGAAGCGCATCGATGCCGGCGAACCGAGCGCGTCAATGGCCATCTATATAATAGGCCTTGTCGGACTGAAGCTGGCTTCTGCCATGATGCCTCAAACGGCCGAGGACATCTATCAAAAATACTACCGTTTCTACGAATCAGAACCTAGCGTCCACATCGTCCCTTGGCCTGAAGCGATGATGAAATTGATGGCAGCATAGATCGAAAATTCAACTTTCCAAGGATTTCGAATCGAAGCCAGCAAGTCAAGAAAACTATCTGGACGTTCGCAATATTTATATCCAGGATATCTCCTTACCCTTATTGAGGGATGCACTTGCCAAGTTCTTTGGTAAAGAATGCTCTAGCTAATGTGAAAACGAGCCAAGAGAATGTACAGCAACAGCCTGAAATCAAGTCCGAGGCGGACCGCGAGCTCGAGGAGTTCGCTAAGAAACTCGACGTCTGTATCAAGATAGTCGGTTGCGGAGGTGGTGGTTGCAATACGATCAACCGCTGCATCGAGGCCGGCATCGAGAGCGCGCAACTTTGCGCGATCAATACAGATGCGAAGCATCTGCTGACGATTAAGGCGCCGAAAAAGATCCTGATAGGGAAGACCGCCACCCATGGCCTTGGAGCTGGTGCCATTCCAGAAGTTGGAGAGGCAGCGGCCAGAGAGAGCGATATGGAGATCCGGGAATTCCTGAACGGAGCGAATATCGTCTTCGTCACTGCAGGCATGGGAGGAGGGACCGGTACTGGCTCCGCTCATTATGTTGCGAGGATCGCCAAGGAGCAGATCCGTGCTTTGACAATTGGCGTGGTTACTATCCCGTTCAAGGCCGAGGGCACCGTCCGCATGGAGAATGCCATGGCCGGGCTGGACAAGCTCCGCCGAATCACCGACACCACGATCGTCATCTCCAATGACAAGCTCTTGGAACTCGTTCCAAAGCTGCCAGTGGACGCTGCCTTCAAGGTCGCAGATGAAGTGCTCATGCAGACGATCAAGGGGCTCACTGAGATCATCACCAAGCCAGGATTGGTCAACCTCGATTACGCCGATATAATGACCGTCATGAACGAGGGTGGCGTTGCTTTCGTCGGTATCGGAGAGGCGAACGCCGATGATGATGACCGAGTGAAGGCCGCGGTCAATGAGGCGTTGCACAGCCCTCTCCTGGGAGAGATCAGCTTGAAGCAAGCGCAGGGTGCGTTGATCAGGGTCGTTGGCGGCCCGGACATGACCGTGAGCGAGGCGCAGAAGGCCTCGGAGATAGTCATGAACTCGATTGCGGACCGTGCTCGGATCATATGGGGATGCTCAATCGACCCTGAGATCGAAGGAACGATCAAAATACTCTTGATCCTGACCGGCGCTCAATCGAAGTATGTGCTCGGTAAGGGCGGAGAGATGTCCATAGCCGGTAAGCTCGGAGGGAAGCCCGCCGCTTCATCCAGCTCAGGCGGTCGGCCAGCTCCGTCTGCTCCATCGCGTAAGTCAGATGAGGACGATGGAATAGACTTCGTGCGCTGAGCCGGATCCTGCGCTAAGCGAGGGGGCATACGCGGTTTGCGCCGTGTGCTTCCCCCTGCTTTTACCAGCAAGGGGATGTCACAGCTCAAATGCGGCCTCGCCAAAACTGATGGCAGGACACGGTTCAATGCATCCACCACAGTGGACGCATCTCTCTACGATCACCTGGATCCGGCCTTGCTCTAGCGTGAGTGCACCCTCATTGCATCTGGCGATACAGACCCCGCAACCGACGCATTCCTCGGCCTTAACCATCGCTCGGCGCACCCTTTCAACATTTTTCTTTATCATTTCAGGCGTTAGGCCCTTAGCGACCAGGATGCCGTCCTGGAAGACACGGACATCATCGACTAGGAGCCAGCCTTCCTCCATATTCGATTGCACTGAACCGAGCATCGATAAAATCTCAGCTGCGCGTTTGAGGTCGAACGATCGGTTGAATGCACCTTCCACGCTGAACCCCATGATGCAGGGGGAGAAGCCCTCCTGCAAACGCAACGATAGCTGTCCAGCCTCACGAAAGCGTGAGGATAGGTTATCCCCGACCTTCACCCCGATCCGCTCCAATTCCTTGCGTATCGAATCAGGGAGGAGCTTCCAACGCCAGAGGGCATAGGTCTTCCACGAATCCGGCAAACTAGATTCTAAAGCATGCTTCTCGAGATATGTGGACCACGCCTCCAGACAATCACACTGATCCTTGACTAGCTCCATCTCGCTCAGGTCTGATGCAGGACAAAGGTAGCATCCTATCCGATCCAATCCCCGGTCATACCACGGATTGTATTCTTCGCCCTTCGAGAAGATGTAGAGCCAGACATGGAGAGCGGTCCAATCCTGGATGGGGGAGGCTCCGATCTGGCCTGGCGTCCAAGGGTTCTTCCACACCCTGGGCTTCTCTGAGCGCTGTTCCGATTCATAGCGCCTCTGTCCGATGAAGGAGAGGACGCCATTGGGATAGTGCTTCATGATAGCTCTGGTCGTCGGACCAAGCTTGTTAGTTTTGCAGCACCAGCGGAAATCCCTTCCTGGCGGTCCGAAGTGGGCCAAACTTTCGAAGAAGATGCCTTCGGGGGCAGACTCCTCGATCAATTGGAGCCCGTGCTTCTCAGCCACGCGATGGACATGGGCAATCGTCTCCGGGAACTCCAGCCCGGTGTTGACGAAGAATATGGGGAGCTTCAATCCTGCATCCATCGTCAGCAAGAGACACGCCAGCGAATCCTTGCCCCCGGAGAAGGAGACCATCGCTGGAAGCTCGTTCGCATTGATTGTACTATGAATGAAGTGGATTGCATCCTCGACCCTTCTTGTCAGCATGGAAGCATTTGCTTGGAGGACTAGTTCCCAACTCTCTGGCTGGGATCTCCGATCATAGATGGAGGGGAGCTCGAACCAGCGGTTTTTGACAGCCATCCCTTTCTCAGAGTTTTTCATTTCCGAGGCAGACATTCTTGCAGTTCCGGTGCAGACTGCTTTCCTTTCTTCGGTCAAGACTATCGTCTCGTCACCGACATCAACATCAGGATGCACGTCCACAAGGCCCGGCACGAGGAGGTTCAGCCCCTTCAAGATGAACTCGATAGCGTCCTCGCTGACGACTGCGAAGCCTCTTGTCATCCTGTCCTGAATGGCACGGGCGGCTGGCATGCGGGTAACAAAGACATATCCCTTCCCCAAATCATAACGTAGCGTCCCAGCTACCTTGCCATCGATTATGACCTCGTCCATCCTGTCGAGACCTGGTATCTTGTTCATTATCAGGAGCTTGCCTTCTGGCAAGAGGGCTAGGCCACAACCTCCGCCGAACTGCTTATCTACGATTTCGCGGACGAGTTGGGCGTCCGCAGCGAAACCAGGCCTGATGTCCCCGGGCGGGGTGATCTCCATGCTCCTGGTCGGCTCGTGGCATTGATCGCATCGTTCCAGTTCCAATATGGGCAGATTGCATTGGTCGCACCAACGCAGATGCATCTTCCCCAATCTCGTCAAGCTCATGTTTCAGCCGCTGGAGAACCCCCGTATTATAAAAACCATCCTCAGAACCGTCGGAAAGTTCAGTTTCGGGCATACCCTTATTCCAAACTTGATATATGTGAATGCGAATTCGGGCATGAGAAGATTTGACATGCGGGCCACAAAACGCTCAATGAACATCGACTATGCGATCAGAGAAGTCACCGTCCCGGCAAGAGAGTTGGAGCTGAAAGGGATCGAGCTTATCAAGCTGAACATAGGGGACCCGAACAAATGGGATTTCGAGACTCCGAAGAACGTCCGCCAGGCATTGTGCCGCGCAGTGGAAGAATGCGATAATGGCTACACGAATGAAGAGGGAGTCCCAGAACTCCGAGAAGCATTGGCGGACAAAGAGCGAAGGAAGAACAAGATCGAGATGTCCGCGGACAACGTGTTCATAACCAACGGAGTGAGCGAAAGCATCCAAGACCTGATCGCCGCCTCGGTCGATCCGGGTGACGAAGTCCTGATCCCAGGCCCTTCGTACCCGTCATATATCGAGTATGTCAAGTATTTCGGAGGGGTGCCAGTGGCGTATAAGACTGATGAGTCTAACGATTGGCAACCCGACCTGGATGACATCAGGAAGAAGGTATCGAAAAGGACGAAGGCATTAGTCGTCATCAATCCGAACAATCCCACCGGGGCACTGTACTCGGACAAGGTACTCAAGGGAATCACGGACATCGTCGGGGAGAATGATATGTTCCTCATTTCCGACGAGATTTACGACATGATGACATTCGAAGGGGAGCATCACTCCCCCGCCACATTGGCGAAGGATATCCCGGTGGTATTGCTCAACGGGTTCTCTAAGGTGGATTTGCTTCCTGGTTGGAGGCTCGGTTATAGCGCGTTCCGCGATCCGGGTGGGGTATTGGACGAGATTAAGGAAGGCTTCGTAAAGCAGCTGCGCCTGCGCCTTTGTGCCAATCAGCCATGTCAATTAGCGGTGATCGAGGCTTTGAAGGGCCCGAGGTCTCACATGGAGAAGACCCGGACCAAATTGAAGAGGCGCGGCGAGTTCACCTACAAGCGCTTGAACGAGATCAAGGGGATATCGACCACCATGCCCAAGGGGGCGTTCTACATCTTCCCTAAGTTAGAGTCCAAGAAATGGAAGACGGACAAACAATTCGTTTTGGACGTCATGAGGGAAGCTCATGTGCTCTTCGTGCATGGATCCGGATTCGATACGGAATATGGAGCAGGTCACTTCCGCTCTGTGTTCCTGCCGCCGGTCGAAGTGCTGGGCGAGGCATATGATCGCCTCGAGTTGTTCATGAAGAAGAACGCTTGAAGAGCAATTCGACCCGTTAATTCGATCTCGAGACTAAGTTCGATATGGGCTCGACGTAGAGTAAGTTAAGATCGAATAGGCCCGTTCTGCTAGAAACAGAACAGGCTATTCGAACGATTGTCTAGATTCACTCAAGGCGCTTCAACATCTTTACGACCGATTCGACGACCTCTCCGGCCTTCTCGACACGGTCCTGGGCCTGAAGGCGGGTCATTCCTGGGCCAGTGACCCCTAGACCGACGGGTTTCTCGAATTCGACTGAGAGATCGGTCATCTTCCTTGCGGCGTTGGTGATGACGATATCATCGTGCTCCGTCTCCCCTTCGATCACCGCTCCCAGCGTG
Organism: Methanomassiliicoccaceae archaeon; assembly: GCA_003153895.1. Classification (GTDB taxonomy): domain Archaea; phylum Thermoplasmatota; class Thermoplasmata; order Methanomassiliicoccales; family UBA472; genus FEN-33. The sequence continues at coordinate 8,024 of PMBU01000140.1, forward strand.
ACAACTGCGTCGATCCCCTTATTCAGAAGCAGCTTCTTGACCGCTAGCGGCATGTCGAAGACGCCTGGAACCGTGACCACCTTGGCCACATTGACTTCCAGGAAGTCGGCCTGCGCCTTGGCCCGCTCTAACATCACGGACGTTATGTCATAGTTGTATTCCGATACCACAATTCCCAGGTTGTACTTCTTCATCCTCTCACTCCCTTGCTGGCCCAGCGTCCTCGTATCCCTGTCTGAGGCCCTTGCCAGCGTTCTTGCTAAGCTCTTCAGGTCTAAACAATAGATTAAACGCGTTGCGTGCATGTTCTATGGCTCGGCGCTTCGCCAGCCATACCAATTCCTTTTCGTCTGTGGCCTCGTCTTCGTGGACGAACACTTCGATGATATGCTTGCCAGTCATCAACTGGCAGATTATCAGTCCGGTCGAGGCTTCATGCGCGCACTGTCGGTCGATCGCTTTGGCTCCCGGCATGCCCAGTGCCATGACAATATCGCAGCCCTGCTCATCGAATAGCTTCTTGCAGGCTAATGGCAGATCCTTGATGCCTGGTACGGTATAACGAACGATTTTGAAGCCCGTGCCCATGCTCTTGAGCTCATTGATCGCTTGCGCGCCCATGTCAACACGGGCGAAAGTGGTGTCTGCGATCCCAATGGTCTTCAACGGTCGCCCTCCACTTTCTTTGCGACTTGCCCGAGAGAATTCCATTCCTTGATCTTCTGAATAATCTTCCTGGTCCCGTTCAGGTCGTCCTCGAACTTGTGAAGCCGGACCACCTTGAGCTTAAGCCCTTTCTCCGCCAGACGTTTCTCCAAGTCCTTCTCTTGGAACCGTTGATCGTAACCTAATGCGATAATATCCGGCTTTACCTGGAGCACTATATCGAGCATATCCCCTTCGCGGCCTAGCAATGCCCGGTCGACCGGTTTCAGAGCACCCACCAGTTCGACCCGCATCTTCTCAGGCGTTATCGGCTCGTGCTTGCGTTTTCGTACCGTCGCGTCGGTGGCGACAACCACCACGAGCTCATCGCCCAGGCTCTTCGCTTCCATCAGGAAATGCAAATGACCCAGATGGAGGATGTCGAAGACACCAGTGGCCATTACCCTGCTCATTTGACACTCCTCAGCTCGGCCCAGCCTTTGATCACGTCGGAGCCCTCGAGGAAGCAAAGGCCATTTCGCTTAGCATATTCCTTTGCCTTCTCCTTGCTCAATGCATTCCCATCATCCCCCATCATCTCGCAGATCGTGGCGGTCGGGGTAAGCTCGGACATTGCCAACAGGGCGGTCGATAGCTCGGTGTGCCCTTTCCTCTTAACGAGCAGCTGCTTGCTCGCCCTCAGCAGGTGGACATGCCCTGGGGAGCGGAAATCACGGCCAAATTCCGTTCGTGCTTGCTCATCGCTCTGATGGAGGGCGTTCTTGGCCAGGTTGGCGAACTCCTTTGTAGTCAAGGCGCGATCGTTATCAGTTATGCCCGTGAACGTCTTCCGATGGTTGATGGTGATGGAGAACGCTGATTTCGTATCATAGGGAATGTCATTCGGTGCCAAAAGGTCGAGGATTGGATAGCACTTCCCTGAGTTACTGAGCACGTCGGCCAGGAAGGGCAACTGCAATTTCTCGCCGATCTCATGGTTCGCCGTCGTGCAGATTAAGCCACCGGCTTCCTTGCGCATGGTGCGGATCGCCATCGGGGTGACGAACTGGGACGCTATGACCATATCTGTCTCTCGCTCTCTATCATCAAAATCATAGAGGAGTACGAATCGCCCATTATGCAGGCACTTCAACGCTTGTTCCAGTTCGTTTAGCATTCAATTTCGTTTCATAAACGGGAGGATTAATATTATTTCTTTTGTAACTACCAAATGGATGGTAGAAAGAAGATGGATACCTGATCCGGGTGATCGACTCACAGGATTATATTGCGGCTGATATATCTCTTGGACATGATCGAACCGCTTGACGATGTCCAACTTCTGACCTCATTCGATAAGAGCGGGATGCTGGATTTGATCGTCAGCATGCCTAAGCAAATAGAGGAAGCAGTCAAGAGCAAGCTATCTCTCGAGAGAGAAGTGTTATCCGTATGCGTTTGCGGTATGGGAGGTTCGGCAATCGGCGGGGACATACTGGCAGATTACGCCTCCCGGTCGGCCGAGATGCCCTTCACCGTGGTTCGCGGCGTCGAGCTGCCTCGATTTGTCAGAAAGAGCACATTAGCAATAATGGTAAGCTATTCCGGTGATACCTGGGAGACCCTGGAACTCTTCGACGAGGCACTGCGGCGAGGTGCGCAGGTTGTCTCAGTGACCTCGGGTGGAGAATTAGCCATCCGGAGCCGCAAGAAGAAATTGCCCTTGCTATTGGTACCCGGTGGAATACAGCCACGTTCCGCTCTGGGCTACCTCATGGGAGCCTCGGCGGTCGTTCTCAGCGCAGCAAGCGTCGCTCCTGCAGTCAGGGATCTGAAAGCATGCATCGGTGCATTAAAAACGTTCCAGGAAGGCATCTTGCCATCAATTCCTGTGAAGCAAAACCTTGCAAAGAAGATCGCAAATTGTCTGCACAGGAGCATTCCAGTCATATATGCGCCGCCCAATCTCCGATCGGTGGCTCTGCGATGGCAGACTCAAATTAACGAGAATGCTAAAATGACAGCATTCTCTGGCGTTTTTCCAGAGATGAATCACAACCAGATGGTCGCCTGGGCTGAGGATTCTGATATCAGCAATATGTTGCCAGTGTTCCTTATCGACTCATTAAACAAGGACCTCGGCGAGAAGGTCAGAATCACGGCGGAACTGATCAAGGAAAGGAATATCGAGCCAATATTGGTGAAGCTCACTGGCCGGACAACGCTAGAGACTTCGCTGATAGGTGTCATGCTTGGCGATTTCGTGAGCTATTATCTCGCAGCTTTGAAGAATACCGATCCTTATCCGGTCGCTTCCATCGTCGAATTGAAGAAGCGCATGAAATGAGCGATCAGTTCGATCCTCCTAGGTGCGCTAAGCCTAGGAATTCTTCCTAGGAAACATGCTGAGCCATGGACTCGACTAATAGACGTCCATGGTCATTTCCGGCTAGAATCCTCCGGGCATTCGAATGGGTAACACTTCTCCGTCCTCGGTCCAGCATCCTTGGTGATCATGATCGGTTTCTGGGGCGGGCACTCGAACGGATCGCACTTCTCCTTGAGTTTGGTAGGGAACATTATTCCAAACACGTAGGCGGCACTGAGAGCACCGATGGTTTCGGCGATAATGAACAATACGGCCCAAACGGGTGTGATACCGCAAATTGCATAAGTGAAAATGCGAGCAATAGAGATCATGGGGTTGGCATACATATTGCTGGACGTGGCAACCAGCATTCCACCGACCACGAATGCTACTGATAGGCCAGTATGCTTGGAGCCTCCTCTTACACAGCCGATTATCACCCCGATCAGAATGAATGTGCCAATGAACTCAGCAAATACCTGGCTATAGTTCTTAACGTTTCCCGAGACGCCAAGAATTGTCGAATTATAATCATAGAATGTCAGCCCTACGACCATTAGCCCGATGAAGCCCCCTGTGATCTGAGCGATGATGTAATACAAAGCCCTCTTGGGAGTGATCTGCTTGGCAAAGAGCAATGCAAGCGTTACCGCGGGGTTGAAATGTGCTCCCGAAATGGAACTCAGTGATTCGATCAATGCGAAAAGCACCATTGCAACGGCGACTGCATTGATGAATACAGCAAGTACCATCGTTGCGCCGGATAAAGTCATGGGAAGGATAGTTGAGCCGATTGCGACAATGACCAAGAATAACGAACCAATGAACTCTGCCATTAGATTTTGTTTGAGCGTTGGCAAATTCTCACCTCCTGAGTAAGTCTTTGGATTCAATTGAGATGCATAAAGTTTGAATATAAATATTTGATAATAGACTCTAATAATTGAGTTCGAATCGGTCATTCTCCTTAAAATTGGCCATTCGACTAAATCTATAGAGTTTGTGAGCATACCCAGTTAGATGTAATGAGTCCGATCAAGCCGGGCTTCTAAAAAACCTTAAGGCTTTCTACGATTTGAGAATCTAGCAAGACTGGAAATATTTAGAACTCAAAAGAAATTCGGGATTTTTCTTTTAAATCTAAAAGTCCGTTAAAATTTCAGAACCGGAGATGGAGTCCAATGCAAGACATAATGGAGCTAGCAATAACAGGCAAGTTTACGAAATTGGTCGAAGCTGTGACGGTGGCAGGCTTGGTGGATACCTTGAAAGGTCCTGGACCTTTCACGGTTTTTGCGCCGACCGATGAGGCGTTCGATCGGATGCCATTGGTGCTCGTGGAATGGCTAATGAAAGATACTGCGAAGTCAAAGAACATAATCCTGTACCACGTTGTTCCCGGAAGGATAACAGCCGAAGAACTTGGAAAAATGAAGAGCGTGAAGAGTGTCCAGGGGCAAGAATTGAAGATTGAACCAGCGAAGGGGTTCCTTCACAAGAACATCAGAGTGAATGGAGTTAATATCATAAAAACAGATATTGTAGCGGGCAACGGCATATGCCATGTTATTGACTATGTCCTGGTTCCCAAGTAGTAGATGAGGAGCTGAAACCCTCAACGTCCCATTTTCTCATAAAAGAACATTGGATGTCAAGATAGGAAATTAGTCCTTTGAGCTCTCAGGCTTTGTCGAGGATAAGAAGCCAAGGATGAGAGAAGCCACTACTCAACTTTCTTAATGTCATTCTTCTCGATTACCCCTGGAGTTTCCATTGCCACAACCCGGTCAACAAGCGCTCGAGCGAGTTGCTGAGAGGAGAGGAGTTTTGCCACGTTCTTCTCGTTGCGTGTCACGGAGACTTTGGGGTCCCTTTCCGTCCATGAATCGATGATTTCTGCTGTCATCTCGGGATGGAACTGTGTGCCGAGATAGCAAGGCCCCGCATAAGCCTGACAAAGATCTTCCGGGCCGCCCTGGACCAGTAGGGACGCCCCCGGGGGAGTCTCAAAGTAGTCCTCGTGCCACTCAAAGACCCAAGCTGGGCCGGTCGGTGCGCGAACGGCCATCCAGCCGTATTCGCGGTGCAGCAGATGCTTAACTTGCCCTCCCAAAGCTAGCGTGATCAATTCGCCGCCCGCGCAGACACCCATAACGGGTTTGTGATTCTTGAGATGCGCCTTGATGATGGCGAGCTCGTCTTCATACCAAGGCATCTCCCGGACGGGCCCATCGTAGCCCATGAGGATCAGGAACCGTGCAGCCATCTCCTCGGGGATATCTTCCTTGTGAGCCTGCACAGTTTTGGTAGGGATGCCCCTATCACGGAACAGCAGCTTGAGGTACCCGGAGCCACCCCCCGCCTGATGCTCGACAAAGACTGCCGGAGGGGTCATAAGTTACTCCTACTCCTCAACTTCCTCAAGCAATAGAAACATAATCTCACCATGGCCGCTTCAGTGGAAATAAAGACTAGGCTTTCTAGACTTAATGGTTCCTCTGGGACAGGATGAGGTTAGGGCTCTTGAGCTTCTTCCATTCTACTAAGACTATTTTTGCCTGCCGAAAAACAGAGTGCAAAGTCTGCTGAATGAAGCGCAGAAGCGCTATGCTCGCCTGTCCCACAAACCCCATTCAACTTTTCTCACTTTTTCTTATATTATATGGGATGCGACGAGGTTCGAGCTCTCAGAGATGCTGCGGAGGATTTGAAATCCCTTCGAGCCGACGTTAATTTTCCAGATTCATTTGATTGTTTTGCAAGTATGAACGAAGCCCCTCTCCAGCCATCATCTAGCCGTTCCCGTTGGCACGAAGTCCCGAAGGGAGGGCAGAGCATCGATTGATGCCCATCACCACGTCTCGAGCCATCATTTGGGCATTCGCCTCGATTCCTTCATTCATCCAAAAAAGAAGAGATGTTGGAAAAAGTTTGTTATTACTTCCATTGCCTCGCCGGAAACGGTCCGGCTCCAACGAGGATCCGAGGCCGCCAGGTGTCTCGTTCCCTCTACCATCAATTGTACCAGCACCCATGTGGTTCACGGATACTGTTCCAATACCGGTGTCGTCCGTGTTGGCGCGGATGGCGTGGTCGTGTTGTCGGTCAGCTGGGTCGTCGAGGCTGAAACCTACACCGTCGGAAATGGCAACGTCCCTCCGGTATACGGATAGCCCGACGTCCCGGTCAGCACCATCGAGGTGATCGCCTGTCCACCAGCGGCCCAGATGGCGCTCTCCGCGAACTTGTAGCGTAGCAGGGGGTATACCTTGTTGTAGCCGAGCTCACTCCAGAACAGCGGCTTGTTGTCCGCCTTGGCCCACTGTTGTAGGTTGATGAAATTCGTGCTGTCGGTGGTGGAACCATAGTAGTGGACGTCCGCTATCTCAAAGGGCACTGTTCCCGATGCCAGGTCGAAGTTGCTCTTGCCCCAGCTGAACATGTTGTCGACCATTGCTACCCCCATGCAACGCGGGTGCGTCGACACTTTCGCCGTCGCGGCCGCCACCGCGCACGCCCAAATGCGGAAGGCGGTCTTGCCGCCGTTGCTGCTCCAGTACTTGGCGTAGACGCCGTTGTGGTCCGGTTCGTTGAACATGTCATACCACCCGAGAGCCGTTTGGCCCTCGAGGGCGGACATCACGCCCTTAGCGTATGCAATGTAGTTGTTGTAAGCCGAGGTCCCCGGCTTGAACACCGACCCGGAGCCTCCGTACCCGTAGGTCGGATACTCCTGAGAGCCAGCGAGCACCAGGACCACCCAGACATGGTGGGACTTGGCCGCGGCCAACATGGTGTTCAGGAGGTTCAGGTAGGCGGTGTGGTGATGGGTCCAAGCCTCATACTGGATCCCAGTTCCCCAGATGTCTGCCGCTCCTATCCTCACCAGATTGCAGTTGTAATGGCTCAACAGCCCGAAGTACTGATTCCAGAACACCGAAGCGGTTGAGTGCTGCGGTATCTTAGCTGAGCTCCCGGTGTCGGGACCATTGAACACGGAGGTCTTGCCCGCATATTGGGTCTGCCCCTCAACGAAAGCGAGGATCGCGAACTGCAGTGCGGTAGTATCCACCACCCCAAAGAAGTGCTGATCGGTCACAGCACCATTGATCAAGAAATGAGAGCCAGATACTGAGATCCGGCCATAGGTCGTCGTCGTTGCTGCTTCAGCGGTAGTCGCGCCCCCAACAAGGAGGATCCCTGGTATCAGCAAGGCCAATGCCAACAGCGCTACCGCTATTCCAGGTGGTTTTCTATGTTTCATTTCGCATCCCTTTGTTCGCCCTTTCAGGAGGGCAGAATGACGACTACCTTCCCCCGCTATAAACTTCTTATTTCTGAGCCAATTCATGATTGGGGAGCTTGACTCTTCCGAGTTCATGCCCTTGCTGATGAATGTGAGGAAGAAGACAGAAAAGTCAGTGAGGATGACAGCCCAGGAGGGAATTTAGGGTGCGGAAATCGCTTAGTAAAACTATTTT
>PMBU01000079.1 GCA_003153895.1 Methanomassiliicoccaceae archaeon
ATGCCCTATATACGATGCAATCCACCATTCTGGAAAGTACCTGGGCTGTATCAGAGATCGTCTCACCACGTCCGATCTGGATGTCCTGCTGACTGAGGAAAATGGCGTGCCCTCCGAGGTGAGTCATCGATACCTCGAACGATACGCGCGTGCGAGTGCTGGCTTTCTCGAATATCATGGCAAGGGTCTTGCCTTTCAATGGTTCCGACCCTTTCAGCGCCCCCTTCTTCAACCTTTGAGCGGAATCGATGATGTCCTCGAGGCTTTCCCCGAAGTCAATGACTGAGATGACATCAAGCTTCATGGATATCGCGTGATGATAGGTGCTTTATTAAGAATAATGTGCGTGATGCGACAAAAATCGCGAAGATTAACCACCTTTCTAGACAATGCCAGGACTTTGGGCGCAATCCCCAAGATCAAGGCAGGAATCGCATGGACATTGTGTATCATTTCTACCTCATCCAGCACCACATACTCTTGGGCGCTGCTTATGTCCACATTTATGGCGAAAACTTGCAGGTTCCAAATAGTCATTCACGACATTGCTAGCTCGTAAATGGGCTTTGTCTGAGCATGTGTGGATGAATGTGCTGTTCCTTATGTGTTAATATCGTGGACCGCAGATTGATGATGAAAATGGAGTACCTGGATGAGGTTCATCTGGTCACGGAGCTGATGGACTTAGCCAACAACGTGAACACAATGATTCAGATTAAGAAGGTAGAAAACATTCTGTCGAACTGGGGAGTACAGGCTGGGAGAAGATGCGAAGATCAATTGAAACAAGCAGGGACTTGCTTATCTATCGCGAGGTACCACCCAAGAAAGCACCGGGGACGCAGATCAAGAGCGTCTTCGGACTGAAGTTAACCCACTTCCCGATGCAGGTGTTTTGTATGCTTGGAATGTTCTCCATCGCAGTACTACTTATTAGGGATGCGGAAATAATGACATTAGACACTCAATTCCTACTGTTGGGAGTATTAACCATACTTATCGTTTGTCTAATCGTCCCTGAGTCGATGCATCAGAATGCCGTGCGATCATTAACTCCGATTGCGATTTATGAAACAGGCATTCAAATTTATACTCCATGGTATAGAAGGCTATTTGGAGAACCAGATTTCATACCTGGCTCTACGATAGGGAAGTTGGAGATCGATATTGGTGATGACTTCACGGACACGAGCATCTTCGCCAATGCCCCAAGAACGACCGGACCAATCAGTCTCAAATTGAAGACCATCAATGGAGTTACATACTATTCCGGGATTAAGAAGTCCGAGGAACTCGCGCAGATTATCTCCGTCATCGTTTCGAAATGGCCTGTGACCATTGAAGAAAAGGTCAGGGGGAGAAACCCGGACCGGCTCACTCGTCCGTTATGATACTTGTTCCTTTCTTTACCATGAGCCTCTTGCAGTTCTCATCTTTGTTACTCAGCATCATTTTTGCGTTTATCTTTCTCAAGAGTTGAATTGAACTCCTGGCTATCTTGGAGAAATCTGACGAAAGATGGATGGATTCTATAATATGATTATGAATAATATGGGCGTTGCGACAAAAATTATGAATATCAATCATTGTCGGACATCGTCAGATTATCTAGCAAATAGCAGCCTCGAAGGGCGGTTTGATATCCTCGCAACAAGAAACCTTTATTATTCACCATGCTTTCACACGAACCTCAATGGCCGGGATGGGGTAGCCTGGTTATCCTGTGGGACTGTGGATCCCTAGACCCGAGTTCAAATCTCGGTCCCGGCCCCTTTCAATTAATCAACGAAATATTTGACAGTCAAGGCTTTGTCCACCTTGGGAAAATCTTATCGATCACGTTGCCTGATCCATCTTATGGATTCCACCTGGAAGAGGTCTGAGTCCATGCAGGGAATTCGCTTGGCAGCGCATGTTTATTAGGTTGCGACAGCATGGCAAGGCTGGTGATGGAATGGTCTGGAATGGCCCTCTGAACAAGATCGATGATTATCGCTGGGAGATTCCCCAGTCTTACAAGCCATGCATGCGCACCAGTGCGGTTATCTATGCAAATGAGAAGATGATCAAGCACATTCGGGATGACAACGCTCCCGAGCAGGCGGCGAATGTGGCCTGCCTTCCAGGTATCGTCGGGCGCTCTTTGGCAATGCCGGACATTCATTGGGGGTACGGTTTCCCCATCGGTGGAGTCGCGGCTATGGATGCGGAGGAGGGAGTGATATCGCCAGGGGGTATCGGTTTCGACATAAATTGCGGCGTCCGCCTCTGCCGGACGAACCTGACCATCGAGGATGTCAAACCGAAGATAAAGGACCTCATCGGCTCCTTATTCAAGAACGTGCCAGCTGGTGTTGGATCGGAAGGCGTGACCGATGTGGCCGCAAATCAAATCGATAACATACTCCAAGAGGGAGGGGAATGGGCAGTCCGTAACGGCTTCGGTTGGACCGAGGACCTGGAAGCGACAGAGGAAGGCGGCAGGATGAAGAATGCCGATCCGACCAGGGTGAGCAAGAAAGCCAAAGAGAGAGGTGTCCCGCAGGTCGGCTCGCTCGGCTCGGGCAACCATTTCCTGGAAGTCGATGAGGTCAGCGAGATATTTGACCCAGAGGCCGCTCGCGCCTTCGGACTGGACAGAAAGGGGCAGATCACCGTCTCGATACATTGCGGCTCAAGGGGCTGCGGACACCAGATCGCAACCGACTACCTCCAGGTCATGGAGCGGTACATCAAGGAGAATCAGATGGACCTTCCAGACCGCCAGTTAGCTTGCGCGAGCGTGAAGTCGAGGGCAGGGGAGGACTACTTCGCCGCCATGGCGTGCGGCGCGAACTTCGCCTGGGCGAACAGGCAGATGATATTGCATTGGGTCAGGCAATCGTTTGAAGAGGTTTTCAAACGGACGGCCGAGGACATGGGGATGCATCAGGTGTACGACGTCGCGCACAACATCGCCAAGGTCGAGGAATATGAAGTGGATGGCAGAAGGCGGAAGGTGTACGTTCATCGCAAAGGCGCCACTCGCTCATTCCCGAAGGACCACCCCGAAGTGCCAGTGAAATACCGTTCGGTGGGGCAACCCGTCCTTATCCCCGGGGATATGGGTGCGGGGAGCTACGTGCTGGTCGGGACAGAAAGGGTGATGGAGGAGGCTTTCGGCTCGACCTGCCACGGAGCTGGAAGGATGATGTCAAGGGCTTCCGCCACCCGCCAATTCACCGTGAACGACGTTCGAGCGCAGCTTGAACGGCAGGGTGTGTACCTGAAAGCCTCGACCAAGGACGGGATATTGGAGGAGGCGCCTGGTGCCTACAAGGACATCGATGATGTTATCGCCGTTGTCAAGGGAGCCGGACTCTCCAAGCCAGTGGCAAGGTTGAGGCCGATAGGCGTGATGAAAGGATGACCCTCATCATTCAGTGAAAGGACCTGATCCAGTCCCATGCATAATCATATGAAGGCATATCCTCGATTTCAAATCAGGTTTTGAATAAAGCCTTTTGGGCAGCCCTAGCCACCTCAGCGCGATTCCTATCTGGAGTGGCGACCATCGCCGCCCAGTCAAAGACGCTGCGCGATTGCAGGGCCTTCGCCAAGGGCGAGTATCTCGATAATGGCCGGACTCGGCCGTCCTCCAAGATCGGAACGTCCGTTTTTCCGATGCGTGGCTCCGAGATCAGCAATTCGCGCTCCGGCATGTCAAGGATGACCTCGGATGGGTGCACCCCTGCCCTTGCAGCTATCTCGGCCTCCTTCTCCTTTCGGGCCTTATAGTCCTTCAGCTCCAGAAGGCGCTCCAGGTCCGCCTCCTTGAGATCGACGATCGGTACGGAGAAGACCCTTTTGTAAAGCTCCCGGTACTTCAGCTGTGTCATGATCCTTCCTGGATAGCCGCCCTGAGCGATCAGCTTCTCGGTGAGGCTCCCATCGGTTTCCAAATGAAGTCCTTTGATCAGGTTGGCGTCCGACATCTCCACCGCTTTGCATAGCATCAGCTCCGCTATCCTTACCGTCTTGTGGAAATAGACCGAGGTATACATGAGCGCCCGAGCTACCAACAACCCCTCGACCGCCGTCACGCCGCCCTTGTTGACCACTAGATCGCCATGATGAACATCGATGGTCTGAATCAGGCGGTCGAGGTCAATCGTCCCATGAGCCACGCCCGTGTAATGCGCGTCCCGGAGGAGATAGTCCATCTGGTCCGCGTCGACCGGCCCGTGGATTATCTGGTGGAGATAGTTCTTCTGGCCGAAATGAGCCTGGCCTTGCTCCACATCGAGCGACCTCTGACCCCTCGCCTGCGAAGATCGCGGCGAAACGACAAGCTCGGCCACATTCTCCGGGGAGATGCCAGCTTCTCGCAATACCGATGGGATCGATTCCACATCACTGAGGATTTTCCTGTCACCAGAGTTGATGCAGCGGAGCTCGCCCGCGATCATGGACCGGCCGGTATCGACGTGATCTACGCCTAGGCGATCCATCATCACCTCCTCCAGGGTATGAGAGAACGGCGGATGGCCGACGTCATGGAGTAGGGCGGCGGCGAGAACCTCGTTCCTTTCCTCATCATTCAAGTGCAATGCTTCAACCATCATGCTTGCGATGTGATATGTGCCCAAGGAATGCTCGAGGCGGGTATGGTTCGATCCTGGAAAAACCAAATGCGCCAGGCCGAGCTGGTGAACACTGTGCAAACGCTGCACCTCAGGACGCCCCAGGAGGCGCAAGAAGACGCCGTCGAGGCGGACGCTGCCATGCACGCCGTCATGGATGACCTTGAAGCCAGGCATCTATGCAAGATTCCCTGATGGCTATATATTCCTAATCACTGAACGCTAAAGGATTGCACGGTGATAGGGCTTGCCCGAAAATCGACTCTGGTGTTTCAATGCGTGATCGATGGTCCGCATGTATGCCGGCTCATTGGTCCGCCTCTGGCGAATCTGATGGTTTGTCTTCAATCACCGGACAGTTCGCCGGGTCCTCGATGTTCATGATGCTTGGAACGAGAAATGAGCCGACGCCGATTAGAGCCATTGGAATGCCAGAAATGAGAAGCCAGGGCAATATTCCCACCAGGTCGGCCACCGGTCCTGCGACCACTAGGCCAACCGGAGCCGCGTCCAACGCCAAAGTGCCAAGTTGGGCGAAGACCTGCCCTGCATCCCTGGAGGGAGAAAGCCTGACCTGTCCAGATGGCGAAGAGCCGTGCAAACCATCTTTCAGGGACCGGAGCCAAAGTAGTACCCTTGCCTTCCACCTTTTCGTCCATCGTCTTCATCGGGCCCGAGCTAGGTGTTGGACTCGTTGATATGGAAGCAGGTCATCGGTGAACGCTTGCTAGCCTTGGGTTAGACCTAACGCTGCCTGATCAATGACCGTTAGTTGAAGCCGCCCTTGATCTTATGGCGATCGATCTTGACGCCGTTCGGAGCCACAATGATTAGGTTGTGCCCGATGGCAGCGACATCGCCGTTGGTGTCCCTTGCCACTGCCTTCAATTCGTTAGTGATCCGCTTAAGTGTGAGCTGGTCATTTGCTATTGACGAGTAATCTATCAGTACGATGTTGCCACTATATGCGGGCTGAACCACTGGGGTTAGATCCTCATAACGATAGATCTCAGCGATTTTGATCATTCCTTTCCCGCCCAGCGGGTTCTCTTCTTCAAAATTGAGCGCTCCCAGGTCGATGTACTGGTCTGTCTCTACTGTCTGGACTTCCTCCTTGTTACGCCCGAAAGGCTTCTTCAGCAGTGGCATGGCATCCCTCTTGGGATTGGTATCCTCTGCGCGGTATTTAAAGTTTTGATGATGTGGCCAGCTTAATTTGAACTAGCGTTCGTCGAACTTCCATAGCTTGTCACCGACGAAGAGGATGCTCTTTATCGCTTTTCCAGGCTTTTTCTCCTTCATCTCCGCACCGGTGGTCAAGGCTCGGCCGACGGCCAAGGGTTTCTTGTTCTTCTCGTCTCGAACCCAAACGTAATCGCCCATCTGAATGCCAACGTCCGCATCGACGATGCCCGGCCCCATCACGTCAGCCCCGTTGATGACGAACTTGATTGCGCCCATATCCACCGTGACAAAGGATTTGGTGATAGGGTATTTCAGGAGACCACGCACCGTCAAGAATGCCTTCCCATCCTGGATAAAGCCGATGATCATGTTCTCTACGATGATCACTTCGTACTCGGGGCTATCCGCGACATCGACCGTGTCTCCAATCTTGAAAAGGGAGATACCAGTACTGACCAGTAGGTCTTCGGCGAGCGCCTTAACTTCTTTCTCCCGCAATCGTCTGCGTTTCCTTACCCGCAACTCTGACATTCTCAAATCACGCTATGCCGATGGCGAGGCTATTTCTTCTTCTTGCCGAACAGTCTTCCGAGTCCATGCTTACCGTCGTCCTTGTTGGGGTCGGCCGTCGTCTTCTCCTCTCTTTTTGGTTCTGTTTGCTGCTGAGGCCCTTCCTTCTTCTCCGGTGACGGCACTTTTGACTTGATATCTTCGATTTTCGGCTCAGGTCTAGGTGCTTGTTCCTTGGATTCGACCTTGACCTCTTGGGGTTCTTGAACTTCTCTCGTGGAAATGTCCTTCGCCACTTCCTCGAGGTCCTCGAAACTCGATAATGTCAAATCAGAGCCACAATTCGGACATTTGATCATGTCGGACTGGACCTTTCTATCGCATATTGGGCACTCGGTCTCTGTGGCGTTCATATGCACTCAACCATGGTGCAAGATGGTAAACTGATATAATTGTTTTTGATAGGATATCGAAATACGTCGAATCGAGAATGAGGAGGAGTTCTGGCATTCGAATAGGCGTCGCAATATCGGGTTGAGCGACGGGTTCTCAACTCTGCAATCCACTTACAGACCTCATGACCGGACCTTATTCTTTTGAAAATACCTTTGATGGTACTCCTCAGCCTTCCAAAACGTTGTCGCAGGTGAGATCTCCGTGATAATAGGTTCCGAATGCTTTCCGCTAGCCCCTTCGCTTCTCTTCGCTTCATCTGCGAGCTTTCTCTGCTCGTCATCATAATAGAAAATGACCGAGCGGTATTGATCGCCATGGTCCGGACCCTGGCGGTTCAATTGGGTTGGGTCATGTATCCTGAAAAAGGTCTTCAATAGCTCTTCGTAGCTCAAAGCCTCGGGATCA
>PMBU01000149.1:0-201 GCA_003153895.1 Methanomassiliicoccaceae archaeon
GCGTATTTTCGGACGTCCTCCAGGACCCGCTTGAGCATCCCCTCTCCGCCCCGATACCGGTCCACCGTCTGCCCGTCCGGAATGCCTAGGTCCACCAGCAAGCCCACCGCCCGTAAAATCGCGCTGGATTCATATATATTTGTGAGTATAAGAAGAACCGCCGGGCCAATATCAATCAATGCAGACCTTCATTTTCTGCCC
>PMBU01000149.1:238-11369 GCA_003153895.1 Methanomassiliicoccaceae archaeon
CTAGAGAGCGACAGTTTCGTAAACTGTAGGTCGGGGGTTCAAAACCCTCCAGTGGCTCCATATCATCTCATTTCTTCGGCGCGTCCTGCTTCAGATACTCGCGCACGATCTTGATGGCGCAAACATCACCGCACATCTCGCAGCCGTTGGTGTCCTCGTTGTGCCCTCGTGAGCGATATGCCCTGGCCTTCTCCGGGTCCAGGGCCACTCGGTACATCCGCTCCCAGTCCAGCTCCTTTCGTGCGTGGGCCATCTCATCATCCCTGGCGCTCGATCGTCCCCTGGCGAGGTCGGCGGCATGCGCCGCGATCTTGCTTGCCATGAGGCCTTCCTTGACGTCCTCCGCGGTGGGCAGGCACAGATGCTCTGCCGGCGTCACGTAGCAAAGGAAGTCGGCGCCGTGGTAAGCTGCGAGCGCGCCGCCAATCGCGCCGGTGATGTGATCATATCCCGGAGCGATGTCCGTGACCAATGGCCCCAGTACGTAGAAGGGGGCGCCATCGCAAAGCGCCTTCTCCAAGCGGACGTTCCATTCGATCTGGTCCAGAGGAACGTGCCCGGGACCTTCCACGATGGTCTGGACCCCTTTGCTCCTCGCCCTCTTCACCAGCTTTCCCAGCGTCTGCAGCTCGTGGAGCTGGGCGGCATCGCTGGCATCATGGATGCAGCCGGGCCTAAGACCATCACCAAGACTGATGGCGAACTCGTACTTGCGCGCCAATTCGAGCAGATAATCGAACTGTTCGTAGAGCGGGTTCTCCTTTCCATTATGCAAGATCCAGGCTACCAGGAAGGATCCTCCGCGGGATACGACGTCAGTGAACCTGTCCGAAGAGCGCAGAGTCTGCACTGTCTCCAGTGTTATCCCGCAATGCAGGGTCATGAAATCGACGCCATCCTTGGCATGAAGCTCGATCCCATCGAAGATATCATCCTCGTCCATGTCCACGACCGCGCTTTTTCGCGCCATTCTCAGCCCTGTCTGATAGATCGGGACCGTACCCACCGGGATATGGACCTCCTTAAGCACCGCCCTACGGATGGAATCAATATCACCGCCCGTGCTCAGGTCCATAATGGCATCTGCGCCATATTGCACTGCGATCCGTGCCTTCCTTAGCTCCTCATCCGGATTGGCGCGGTCTCGGGACGTGCCTATGTTCACGTTCACTTTGACACTGAGGCCCTCTCCGATGCCACAGAGCTCTGGGGCATGGATCGGATTGCTAGCTATGACGATACGTCCAGCTACCAGTCTGCGGCGGATGATCTCAGGCTCGAGGCCTTCCTTCACCGAGACCGCTTCGATCTCAGGCGTGATGCCCTTTGCCGCGCGTTCCATCAGCGTCATCGCTAACCTTACCTCGCCGAGGTTATTTGAACCTTAAGACCTCCGCCGGTGAAGGCTGAGACTAGCAGATAATGATATCTCGGAGTGGGGCATTTTCAAGCTAGTGATGCTGACCCATCGAAGTATATATAGCCAGACATGTCACGAAGGGTATAAATATTATCAATCCTTTAGGTTAAGCATCGAAGGGATGGGGAATTTGGGTCCTTGCTAGCCAAGGACATCTAGATTTCTCTAACAATCGAAGTACGACGTCCGAGGGTGAGTTGAATGGAAGATACCAGCTACACGGCCGACCGCATACAGGTCCTCGAGGGCCTGCAAGCCGTGCGCAAGCGACCGAGCATGTATATCGGCTCCACGGACGCGCGTGGCCTACATCATTTGGTCTATGAGGTCGTCGACAACAGCATCGATGAGGCGATGGGAGGCTTCTGCTCCCATATCGACGTCATCGTGAACACCGATGGCAGTGTCACCACCATCGATGATGGCAGAGGCATCCCCACTGGCATCATCGAGAAGTATGGCAAGCCGGCGGTGGAGGTGGTCATGACGACCCTCCATGCAGGCGGTAAGTTCGATCGCAAGAGCTACAAGGTATCTGGCGGGCTCCACGGGGTCGGCCTTTCCGTCGTCAACTCCCTCTCCAAGTGGCTTGAGACCCATGTCAGGAGAGAGGGAAAGGAATGGATGATCCGCTTCGAGCGCGGCGTCGTCACCTCTCCTTTGCATGTGATCGCGGAGGCCTGCGGCACCGGGACGACACAGACGTTCATGCCCGACCCGGAGATCTTCCCGGACACCAATTTCGATGATGAGACCTTGGCCCATCGCTTACGGGATTTAGCCTTCCTGAACAAGAACGTCATCATCACTTTCAAGGACGCTCGCACCGGAAGGGACGAGAAGTTCCATTACGAAGGCGGCATCAACGAGTTCGTCCTCTCTCTGAACAAGAACAAGGTGATGCTGCATGAGAAGCCGATCTACATCCTCGCGGAACGCGAAGGATTGGTGGTCGAGCTCTCCATGCAATATACCGACGCTTTCAACGAGAGCATCTTCACTTACGTCAACAATATCAACACCATCGAAGGCGGAACGCATCTCGTCGGCCTAAGGTCCGCATTGACTAGGACGATGAACGACTATGCTCACAAGTCCGGACTGCTGAAGCAGAATGATGAGCCGCTAAGCGGCGAGGACGTGAGGGAAGGGCTGACGGCGATCCTCAGCATCAAAGTGCCTGAGCCGCAGTTCGAAGGCCAGACCANNAAGCTGGGCAACAGCGAGGTGCGCGGCATAGTGGAATCCACGATCAACGAGAAGTTGGCCGAGTTCCTTGAAGAGAACCCGAAGGTCGCTGAAGCATGCGTGAGACGATGCATCCTCGCTTCACAGGCGAGAGAGGCTGCCAGGAAGGCCAGGGACCTCACCAGACGGAAGGGGTACTTGGAAGGCACCGCGCTTCCGGGCAAGCTGGCCGATTGCAGCGAGAAGGACCCGGCCAAATGCGAGATATATCTCGTCGAGGGAAATTCTGCCGGTGGTTGCTTCTCGGGAGATACCAAGGTAGCATTAGCTGATGGAAGGGCGATAAGCTTTGAAGAATTGGTGAAGGAGCAAGGAGACGGCAAGGAGCATTTCTGCTATACCATCCGAAATGATGGGAAGGTCGGGCTAGAACGAATAATGAATGCCCGGATTACCAAGAAGAACGCCGAAGTTGTCAGAGTTCGGCTGGATAATGGCGAGAGCATTGTCTGCACACCAGATCATAGGTTCATGCTGCGATCAGGCGGATATCTCGAAGCGGCCAAATTGAAGGCGGGTGATTCGGTCATGCCGCTGTATCGCAAACACTCCAGCATGTCAGAGCCACTCATCACAATCGAAGGGTATGAAATGGTGTGGGATCCTCGCAGCGATATGTGGCTATTCACGCACGTCCTCGCTGACTGGTACAACCGATGGATGGAGGTTTATGTTGAATCGAATGGTCAACACTGTCATCATATCGATTTCAACAAGACGAATAACAATCCAACGAACATCACGCGATTGCCGATTGAAGAGCATCTGGGCTTGCATCGAACCCATATAGCCATGACTCTACATCGTCCAGAGGTCAAAGAAAAGTGCAGGAAGATTAGGCGCTCATGTGAATTCCGATCTCAAATGAGTCAAAGAATGAAGGAGCCTGGTACGCGAGAGATCTTATCCTGCAATGCTCGAAACCAATGGTCCGACGAAAGGTACAAGGCATACATGTTGGAGTGCTGGAGGAAGTATTATTCTGAAAACGCAGAATACCGACAAGCCAATCTTGAGAGATTGATGGAGAATCGGGACAAATACTTCAGCGATCTGGCCAATAGAAAGGCACATAGTGAGACCAAACGAAATTACTTCAAAACGAATCCAAGTGCAAGAATCAACCTCTCAGAAAAGGCCGCCATTGAATGGAGTGACCAATCGTTAATAGCATGGCGAAGCGCCAAAACCAAGGAGCAATGGACGCCTGAATTCCGGAGTCGAAGAAGAGCAGCGCTCAATCGAACGTACTTCAATAAGACGATTGCCTCGTTGAAGGGGTTCGTCACCGAATCCGGTTATCTGGATATCGAGGCTTATGGAGCCTTCAGACTTAACAAAAAGGATAAGTCATTGCTTCGTTTCGATAAATTCTGCCAACGTTACTTCGATGAGAATGAGCGACGTGCACAAAATGCGATTGCAAACTACAATCACAAGGTTGCCAGCGTTGAGGCCATCGATGAATGTCTTGACGTGTATGACGTCGAAGTGCCATGCACGCATAATTTCGCTCTGGCAGCAGGCGTATTCGTTCACAATAGTGCAAAGATGGGCAGAGACCGCGAGTTCCAGGCGATCCTACCCCTTCGAGGCAAGGTCCTCAACGTGGAGAAGGCGCGGCTGGACAAGATCCTCAAGAACCAGGAGATCCGCAACCTGATAACCGCATTGGGCACGGGGATCGGTCAGGAATTCAACCTTGCAAATGCCAGATATCATCGGGTCGTCATCATGACCGATGCCGATGTCGATGGAGCGCACATCCGAACGCTATTGCTAACGCTCTTCTTCCGCTACATGAAGCCGTTGATCGAGAACGGCTATATCTTCATCGCCCAGCCGCCACTCTACCGGGTGGCGAAGGGGAACAAAGAGCTTTACGTTTACACTGAGAAGGAGCGTAGCGATGCCATGGCCGAGCTGGGAAGGGGCGCGGGTATACAGCGCTACAAGGGTCTGGGAGAGATGAACCCCAAGCAGCTCTGGGAGACGACCATGGACCCTGAGAAACGGGTAATGAAGCAGGTCAGCATCGAGGATGCGGTGCGCGCCGACGAGCTCTTCACGGTGCTCATGGGCGACGAGGTCCAGCCGAGGAAGGAGTTCATAGTCTCGCATGCTAAGGAAGTCGAGAACCTGGACATATGAGGTGTAACCATGGCAGATCCCGATCCTAATTCAGAAAATGGCGCGAAACCAGTCTTCATTCACAAGGTCGTCGACCGAGCAATAGAGAAGGAGATGGAGAAGAGCTACATCGATTACGCCATGAGCGTGATAGTATCCAGAGCTCTTCCGGATGTCCGAGACGGTCTAAAGCCCGTTCACCGTCGCATTTTGTATGCGATGTACGACATGGGGCTAACCTCTGGCAAGAAATATATGAAGAGCGCCAGGGTGGTCGGGGAAGCACTCGGAAAGTATCACCCTCATGGTGATACCGCAGTGTACGATTCGATGGTCCGCATGGCGCAGACGTTCTCGCTCCGCTACCCTCTCATCGACGGCCAAGGTAATTTCGGCTCGGTCGACGGCGACGAGGCGGCGGCGATGAGGTACACCGAATGCCGCATGGACAAAATCGCCGAGGAATTATTGCAGGATCTCGACAAAGACACGGTGGACTGGGTCGACAATTTCGATGGCAGCCTGAAGGAGCCTTCGGTCCTTCCTGGAAAACTACCGAATTTGCTGATCAACGGCTCATCAGGAATAGCAGTCGGCATGGCGACGAACATCCCTCCGCATAACTTGCGCGAGGTCGTTGACGCGCTCACTGCCATGATCGATCGACCGGAGATGGAAACACTGGACCTGATGCAATTCATCAAAGGCCCGGACTTTCCGACCGGGGGCATCATCTACGGTTATAGCGGGATTTTGGAGGCTTATTCCACCGGCAAAGGCCGCCTAAAGGTCAGAGCCAAGGCGAAGGTGGAGGACATCGCCGGCAAGAAACGCATCATCGTCAATGAGATTCCCTATCAGGTGAACAAATCGAATTTGATCGAGAACATCGCCGAGCTTGTCAAGGACAAGCGCATCGAAGGCATCACCGACCTCAGGGATGAGAGCGACCGCGAAGGAATGCGCATCGTGATCGAGCTGCGGCGTGACGCGATGGAGGATATCGTCCTCAATCAACTATTCCAGCATACCCAGATGGAGGTGACCTTCGGCGTGATCAACCTCGCCCTGGTGAACAACGAGCCCAGAGTGCTGACGCTCAAGGAGACGCTCGGTCATTACCTAGCTTACAGAAAGGAGATCGTGATCCGCCGGACCAAGTTCGAGCTGGGCGAGGCAAGGAAGCGCGAGCACATCCTGATCGGTCTGATCAAGGCAGTTGACGCGCTCGATGAGACATTGCACATCATCCGTTCGGCGCAGAGCCCCGAGGAGGCCCGTGCCGGGCTGATGGCCCGTTTCGAGCTCGACGAGGAGCAAGCCAAGGCCATACTGGACATGCGCCTGCAGAAGTTGACCGGTCTGGAGATAGAGTCGCTGAGGCAGGAGTTCAGGGAGCTAGAGGAGCTTATCCTGAGGCTCGAGGCGATTCTGGCCGACGACGGCAAGATCATGGGGATCATCCGTGCCGAGCTGGTCGAGCTGCGCGAGAAATACGGCGACGAACGCAAGACAGAGATAATCCACGATGCCATCGATCTGGATGACGAGGACCTGATCCCGATCGAAGAGATGGTGATCATGGTCACCCAGGACGGTTACGTCAAGCGCCTGCCGCTCTCCACCTACAAGGAGCAGCGGCGCGGCGGCGTCGGCCTCATGGGCATGGAGACGAAGGAGGAGGACCATGTTACGGACATGTTCGTCTCATCCACGCATGACAACATCATGTACTTCACCAACCGGGGCAAGATGTTCATGCAGAAAACCTACCGCATCCCGGTAGGCAGCAGGCACTCGAAAGGCCGGCCGATCGTCAACCTGCTCCCCAAGCTGGAAGAGGGAGAGAAGGTCATAGACAAGCTGCCGGTGAAACAGTTCGATGCCGCCCACTATCTGGTCTTCGCCACAAGGAAGGGCATCGTCAAGAAGACTCAGCTCGACTCCTACAAGAACGTCCGTTCCAATGGCATCATCGCATTGGGCATGAGAGAGGGCGACGAGCTGATTGACACCAAGCTGACCGACGGCACAAAGGAGATCGTGCTGGCGACGAAGAACGGCCGTGCCATCAGGTTCGACGAGAGCGACGTCCGTTCCACCGGCAGGCCGGCGCACGGCGTCATCGGGATAAGACTGTACGAGGGCGACGAGGTCGTCAGCATGGCGATTGTGACCGCCGAGAGCAAGCTGCTCATCCTGACTGAGAACGGTTATGGCAAGGTCTCGATCGTCGGGAAGTGGGAGGACGTCGAAGGGCCTGCTCCAGAGGAAGAGGAGATCGTGGAGCTCGAGCCGGAGGGCAAGGAGCCCGCGGAGGAGAAGGTGGAGAGGGACGAGTACCGCAAGACCCGGCGGGCTGGGCGCGGCGTGAAGGCGCTTAGGGTCACGGAAAAGAACGGCAGGGTGCTGGCAGTTCTAGAGGTCGGGGATGACGACGGTATAATCATCGCTTCCGACGGCGGCAACGTGATGCGCACCTCGGTCTCGGAATTCCGGGTCACAAGCCGGGTGACCATGGGCGTACGCGCCAAACGCCTCGAGGAGGGCGAGAAGGCGATCGCCGTGCAGCGGCTGGTCGGCGAGAAGGACATGGAGGCGGTGGCCGAGGTCGAGGTCAAGGAGGACGGCAGCATATTGCCGACAGAGGACAAGGACAACGGCGCTGACCAATCCAAGGACCAATGCGAGAACGGCGATAAGTGAGCTCGGCTGGCAAGACTCCATCGACGATTCCCGGTACAAAAGTATTATATTGGGAACAATGATTGAATTGCGTTACATTTCAGCGGTGCGATAACATGTTCAAGAACTCCATACCTGGCCTCGATAAGGTCTTCCGGACGGACATCGGGCCACCCAAGGTCGTATTGGTAACTGGTCCCCCGGGATCGATGAAGACCAGCTTCTGCTACTCTCTCATGTCCACATACCTGGAGAAGAGCAAGGAATTCGGACTGTACGTCACGCTCGAGGAATCGGGNNTCGGACTTCACGGACCTTCGCGAGCTGGACGAGGTGATCGAGGTGGATTCCCCGACCGATTACGTCCAGTTCGTCGAGCAGAGCCTGAAGTATCACAAGAAGAAGTATGGCGATAGGTTCACCGTATTCACCTTAGATTCACTGGGAGCCCTCTACAGCCTGATGGAGGACCAGCAAGGCATGAGGAAGAAGATGTTCTATTTCTTCAAGACCCTGCGCGACCTCAACCTGATGTCATTCATGGTGATGGAGCGTTCCCCTGGAATGCCGTCGGACCTGCTGGGCAACGAAGGCTTCCTGGTCGATGGCATCATCGAGATGGGGCTGGACCGCAGCCGGGGCAAGTTGGCCCGATACCTGCGGGTGGAGAAGATGAGGGCGTGCGAGCATTCGATGGAGAGGCACACCATCGAGGTTAGCGAAGGCGGCATGACCGTGCTCGGTCCGATGCTGTCCTGATCGAATCTGGCTCAAAACCATTATAGTCTATTTCGGTAATATGACGGGCGCTTAGGAGCAACAAAATCGGGAAGTGAGGAGGGATACGATTGTCTGGTGAAGGAGTTCCAATCTGGCAAGTCATCGAGGAGTTCAAGGACAAGATCAAAGCGCAGGAGGCCGACCTGAAGGAGCGCAACAAAGGACTNNGATCAGGCCCTCCTCCCTCGGGAGCATCACGTCTCCAAGAAGGAGAAGGAGCTCAACACGCTCGAGGGGGAGCTTCGCTCCCTGCAAGAAGAGGTCAACCAGGCCAGGGCGGAGATCCAGAGGCGCGATAAGGAATTGAACTCCAAGGAGGCGGTCGTGCTGGAATTGGCCGAGCGCTCCACAGTTCACGAGACGCAGATGAAGGAGGGCATCAATCGAATCAGCGCGGTCGAGGAGCAGGTGCTGACGGAAGAGCGGGAAGTCCGCAAGATGATCGAGGACCTGTCCGCCCGACGCGAGGAGGTCCTCGCCAAGGTGAAGGTCCTTTCCGAACAAGCGGCACTGTTGGAGGAGAGCAAGCGCCTGGTGATGGAGGAGCAGAGGCGTTTCGTGGAGTGGGAGGGCACCCTGAACGAACGCGAGAACTCGTTGGGGAGCCGGGAGAGATCGCTCAGCCGAAGGGAATCGCAGGCCCCGATGCAAAAAGCAGAGGAGATGAGGCCAGAGCCGAGACCTGAACCAAGACCGGAGCCAAGAGCCGAGCCGTCGGTCGAGGCCAAGCCCAAGGTGGAGGTGGCGGCAAAGCGACCCGAGCCCGAGGAGACAGAGGAGCTGGAGAGCGACTCGGAGACCTTCTGCCCCGAATGCCGCACCATCGTGAGCTCGAAGGCAGAGAGCTGTTACGCCTGTGGCGCTGATCTGAAGAACCCCAGACCGGCGGTGGAGCCAAAGGTGGAGAGGAAGCCAGAGCCGAAGGTAGAAGCGAAGCCGGAGCCGAGGGCAGAGCAGCCGAAGGTCGAAGCGAGCAGCGCGACAGAGTCAAGCGATGAGCACAGGGAATCCGCGGACGTAAAGCGCTCGGTATCGATCCGCAAGATAATCAAGCGCAAATAAGGCCCCGAGCTAGGCAGTTTCACGCACGAAAAGCGACGTGCGGGGATGCTTTTTTCAATCATCTGGCAGGTAATTCGCAAAATGCCACTTGTAAGGATACATATTTATATCCAGATTCGTTTAATTAGGTTCCGGTGGAACTTTCCAGTTAGGTGGGTATATGCATAATGGTTCCCTAATAAGCAAAATTGCAAGCTATACAATCGTCTGGTGCCTTGTATTCTCAATGTTCGCCGGCTTACTAGTCATGGTAATGCCGAGCGGGGCCACGGCCCAGCTGCCTTCTATCTTGTCGAATGGTGATGTGATCATAGGAGCGGACTACGAGCTCAATGCTTGGCCAGCCGACCCTGACCTGCATGGCTCTACATATTACATGGATGGCAATCTGACCGTCCGAGCGGGAGGAGTCGTTACTATCGAGGACGGCACTCTCAGCTTCACTCAGGACACCGGTCTTGACCGGATAGCAGGAACGGCCGACGATCACCGTTATACAGTTACAGTAGAGAATGGCGGACAATTGATTCTCATTGGCGCCACTCTGACCACCCACCTCAACCAACTGTTCGATTTCCCGAGCCTTGGCGTCCTGGTTCAGAACGGAGGCTCACTGGTAGCAACGAATTCAGTTCTTAAGTTCCCCGGGCACATCCTTATCGATGAGTCCTCAGCGGTCTTGACCAATACCACCGTTTCCGGCCATGATGCTGCCACCATCGAGTTGTATTGCAACAGCACTGTTTTCCCCAGCGACTATTTTGACGACTCCGCTGACATATTGATCTCATCCAGCGATGTCCAATTGATAGATTCTCGTGTAGAAAACATGTTCAAGCTCGATAGCGCCACATCAGCGCCATCGGATTTATTCACCCACAATTATCCGTTCGCGGTCGACACCGTGGATCGTGATAACGTACAATATGCAGTCAAGAGGCACCCGAGTGCCTTCGGTGCGTTGAACACAGCATCTGGCCCAATCGCCAACTTGACCGCTGACGATCTGAAATACGTCACGGTCGCGCCTGGACAACGACTGCACATCGATACCACAGCAATGAGCGGTCTGGCGTTCCCGAGCGCATCGAGCTTCGCCGTATTCCTCAATGTCAAGTATCAGACCGAGGCAGGCTACGTAACCGGCAACTACGTTCAGACCGGATTGCAGAACGGGGTATTATCCAACACAGTCATCCGACCGGCGGATACAAGCTCGCCATTCCATGATAATGTGGATGTGGTGGGGACTGCGAATCTCGGCCTGATCTCATCGGTCGACCTTGCCAATATGGATGTTAGCTTCATCAATGCGCCAGGATCTGGAGGAGATGTGCTGATCAACGAGGTCTGGTTCAGCATTGAGTTCGAAATGATGACCTTGAAGAACATCACGGCAGCATTCTCATCAAACGTTCTTGGTATCAATTCGTTCTTAGACGTCAATTTCAATAATACGACCTCTGCGCATAACCAGCTTAACGTCTTGGACAACTCAGTTGCATATTTGTACGGTGTATCAGGAAATGAGGAGCCGGCCGCCGCAGACCGCCTTCCAGCCTACGAAGTTGGGGGTAGGACCATTGAGGTCTACACTTTGAACAAGGGGCCGACCGATAATACTGGACAAAGTATTTTCGATTTGAGAAGTAACGATGGTAGTCAATATATTGTAACACCCACATTGATAATGGCATTGCAGAACTTTGGGACTGGTGAACTTACTGGTGACATTGCATCTGTTTTGCTAACTGTAAGCTCGTCTACGGCCATCGCCTATGGAAACCACGAGCAATACGTCGAATG
>PMBU01000157.1 GCA_003153895.1 Methanomassiliicoccaceae archaeon
ATCGATGCCAGGCGTTTGACGACGACTTTGGATTCAGCCATCTTCCGCGCGCCATGGGCTAAATTGATGCTCACGATAGCTGGAAGGAGTTGCGGGGTGAGCCCAACGGCTAACGCCAATGAAAAAAGGAAGGATTGAAGGATCGGTTTCTGAAGCAGCACGTTGATGGCGAAGATGACGATGACTAGGACAAGGGTAATCTCCATGAGCATGAAGCCGAATCGTTTGATTCCAGCTTCGAATTCTGTCTCCGGAGCGCGTAGTCGCAGCGAGTCTGATACTCTCCCGAATTCGGTTGTTCGGCCTGTGTGGATAACGAGAGCCGTCGCGGTGCCGCTGACTACATGCGTGCCCATAAACAACGAATTGCTCCTCTTATTGAGCGGAGTCTCTAGGGCAAGATGGCCCTCCAATTTTTCAACTGGATAGGTCTCCCCCGTCAAAGTTGCCTCATCGACGAATAGGTCAGTCGATTCTAATATGCGGGAGTCACTTGGTATGATGTCTCCAGCCGCAAGTGCCAATATATCTCCAGGCACCATGTCTTCCGTCGATATTATCTTCTCTGACCCATCACGAACCACGGACGCCTTGCTTTGGACTATGGAAAGCAATTTAGAGATCACATCGGTTGCCTTCCTTTCTTGCCAGAAGCCAAGCAAACCGCTGACGATCACAATGGAAATGATGATAATGGCATCAGTGGCGTCTCCCAGGAAGGCCGAGACTACCGCTGCAATCAGCAGTATGATTATAAGGGGGCTTTTGAATTGGTTGAAGAGGAGTGTCAACGGGCCAGCTTTTCTCTTTGCTTTGAGTGAATTCGGACCGTAAACTGCGAGCCTTTCTTTGGCCTCGCCCTCTGTCAGCCCGGCTTTTCGATCCGTCTTCAAAGAGGCCAGTAAATCAGATTCGTCTTCTGACCAGAATTGCTTCGCGCTCTCAGCCACTTATTCACTTCTCCATCGGAGCCGAATATATGGACTCGAGCCACCTATATTTGAGGATGACATTTGATAGATTTTCGACTCATATTTTGTTGCCTCGCGTAGAATGAATGTATACATCGCGCCCGAATAGCAGATTAATCCATTACTGGATTAAATAGGTTGAATGTTGCAGAAACACATAATTGATAATGGGCCTCTCTCATTTTTGAACGGATGGGAAGAGGCGACAAGATGAAGAGAATGCAATCTGACAGATCTGGGTCGAGCAAGTGGATAACAATCGGAATTGTTGTTGTAATCATCGTTGTGGTCGCAGCCATTGTCATCGCATACCCTTCATGGTTCGGGGGCGGAAGCGGCGGAACTGGTTATCCTTGATAGCGACCTAATTTCTTTTCTTTATCTGGTTTTTATTATCAAATGCAATTTGTGTAAGAGATCGTAACTAATCTATTAAACCTGGCTTTCATGGTTAATAGCTAGCCTTTTCTGGAAAAAGGTGGATTGGGAGTAGTTCTCTCCCTTATTCGCAATCTTTGACCTTATCAGACATTAAGGAATCAGTCCGAGCAATTACATAGGTCGTGTCGGTTGCCAGAGGCCTAAGATATTGCCTTCTGTGTCCTCGAAGTAGGCAGAAATTCCCATATCTGCCATTGCAGTCTTTGGCATCGTTATTCTTCCGCCCGACTTCTTGACTTCCTCGATTGCCTCATCGACGTTATCCACGACTATGGTAATGATCGGGTGCTTGAATGGGCCCATGCGGTTGATGATGCCACCGTTGATCGCTCCCTTCTCTTGCAACATGCCACGCTCATCGGTCTCCGCCGTTGCCGCCATGACGTAATCTTGACCTGGCGCCCCGCCAGGCACAGAGCGGATAGCCCAGCCAAAAGCATCGGAATAGAACTTCTTGGCGCGATCCATTTTGTCCACTGGTATCTCGAAATGCATGACTTTTCCCTTGATCATGATAACACCAATTGCCGAACTCCGGAGCGACGGGTACTTAGAGATTACCAGCCGAATTCTCGGATTATCAATGAAATTTCATTTTGCACCTGGTTACTATTGAAATCGACCAGGGAAATGAAGAAAGATGGAAGAATAAAGGCAAACTTATAAATTGAGTCTTAAACTGATTTCAGAAAACCTTTCACCAGGTCAGCTGCCCAAGCTTTTGCTTTATCAGCCTCACCCTCTTTCATCTGATATCGGTCGGTCTTGCCCTCCACATAGGAGATGAGGGGAGGCGAGACCAGTTTGAAGCCCAGCTCACCGAGCTTGGCCTCTATGGCCTTAGTGGCATTCCCGCTGATCCTCATTTGTATCTGAGTGTCGAAAGCGGCAGCCATCTTGCCTAACGTGGAATCAGAGGTCAAGCTGCCAAGGAACTGCATTATCTCCTTGGTCGGTTTCCAAGCCATAGTGGGAGAGCCAACAATGAGGCAGGCATAGTCCTTGACTGCCTCTGGTTTAACGTCTTTATAGAAGAAACAGTCAGCATCTGCCCCTTGCTCCTTCATCGATGCCGCGATAATCTTCGCTACCTTCTCCGTCATTTTCGTTGCCGATACTGAATCATAAATAACTAGAATCTTCACAGTTCTTCCCCATATGATGCGACGATTCATGCTTTATAGGGACTTAATGATTAGCTTGGCGTGTGCTGGCATCCACAATAACGGTCCCGTTTACAGAAAGGGGGGCTAATGAGTCCCAAGTCATTTTCGAGGGATTTTGATACTGATGGCCTGTTCCATCAATGGTTTTGCTCCGAAAACATCCCTCTACAACCGTTGCCTTTATTAACTAGAAGTCTATGGCTTAGCAATCACAAGGGTTCGAAAGGATTTTTGGGATTATATAACAACATAGGTAGATTAGTAATATGTACGGAAAAGAGAGATCGGGCGGCTACGGTCGCCCAAGAAACGATGGACCGCGNNCCTGTATATTGCAGGGACTGCTTCCAGAAGCACAAGCCGAAGGACCGATTCTAAACCGGCCTAACGGCCTAATTCCTTAATTTTTTCAATTTTCTTATTTTTTGCCTCAATTGTTCTGAATTAGCGAAGCTTCTGAGATCGCTAATCCCTTTCGACGAATCAACTGATGAGCATTGATGCAACATACGAGTATTTCTTCGGAGGGTTGGCATCCGCGGATCGGTCTATCCTGAACTCGACGCTCTTGTTGGAATGGTTCGCAGCCAGCCACATATGACAGAGAGCGATGCCCGAGCTGATCTGGTTCATGCGATCGACTATCATCGATCTTGCGTAACTTACATGGATCGCTCCGTTCCCCCCTGAAAAGAACCACGGTTGGTTGTTCGTTCCGGACGGGGCAAGGCGGGCTGGTTCTAGCAGATCATCATAGCCTTTTACATTGGAGATCTTTTCCAAAGGCTCTCTCTTGAATTCCGCGACGCTCTTGCGGTGGATGTCCTCTGCCGGTGGGCCGAATGCCATTAGAGTTACGAACTCAAGCTCAGAAGCCCCCATTGATTCCTTTATCGGCTTCGGGCCTCCCTGCCAACAGCTGCCGACTTCGTTGGCGGAGAGGAATAGGTCCATCTGCTGCATCATGAAGCCGGCGTTGGTCGGGGAGCCCTCCTTGACTTCTGAGAAGAATGCCAGGAAGTGGGGAGCGTCTACCTTGAACATGCCCTTGACATCTTGATTGATCATCACTTTGATCTCGGTGCGTATCTCTGGGAGGAGTGGTTTGAGTTCAGCCAGATGAGAAACGACCTTCTCCATCATTGTAGGATCCAATTTGCCTAGAGCATACTTCCTGACCGACTTGCGCCTGAAGATTGCTTCGTAAAGATCATCTTGTGTCATTCTGCTACCTTGCCGTTCGACGGAGCCGGACATATTTATGATGATGCCTTTGCAGATTAATGAGATGTAAAAGGCCTTATTCCCTCAATCGTTTGGTCGGATCATCCTCCGGGGTGATGACGATGGCTGGCTCTATGTCGCGGCGCTCATAGACCTGGCGTTTCAAATGGAAGATGGGGTGGGCCAGAAACGTGGTGCTCTGCCGCCTCACTCTTTTAAGCACCGCCTCCTCGGATAGGAACAAGTCCTTTGCCTCGTCAAGCTCCTTCTTCGGGGAGAAGTAGGCATAGACCAGAACACCGACGGCAAGCACACAGATGGATACTGCTATCTCGATCGGGTTGACAAGCACGATCAGTACAAGCGAGAACGCTGCTCCCAGGACAGGGATCGCTATCTTCCAATGCAGCTTCTTCGCCGCCTCGGCATTCTTCCTTTCTAGACGAATGGTCGATAAGCAGGTGGCGAGGTACACGAAGGCCAACAGGAAGACCGAGGAGCTGATCAGCGTCGCCAATCCGCCGAAGACGCTGGCAACAAAAGCTGTGGAGCAAAGGACGATGAGAGCGACATAGGGAGTGCCATATTCCGAATGCTTTTTGGAGAACGACCGCGGGAGCAGGCCATCGAGGGACATGGCATAAGCCAGCCTGGAAGTTCCGATGGTGCCGGATTCGTCCGCACCGAGAATAGAGAACAGTGCTCCGACTCCAACGACCAGCATCATAACGCCTGAGAGCACCGGCCCGTTGAAGATGGTGGAGGCGGTGGTGATGAGGGGTGTATTGGTTGAGTTGAGCGCTGGTCCGCTTACTGCTCCAACCACAACCAGGTTCGTCAAGAGATAGAAGGTAATGACGAACAGCATTCCCAGGACGATCGCCTTCGGTATGGTCCGCTCAGGTCGCTCAACCTCGTTCGCAGGTATGGTGGATAGCTCAAAGCCCGCATAGGCCCAGAAGATGAGGATGAGCGCCGTTCCGAAGGAACCCAGGTCGCCAGTGACGAAGGGCGAAAGGTTGGCACTGACCACGGCGGGATTGAGGAACAAGAACGCCAGCCCTCCAATGATTATCAGGACGAGCGGGCTCAATTTGATGATCGTGAGGACGTCGTTGGTTCGCCCCGCGGCCTTGACGCCGACCGTGTTCGTGACCACGATGAAGATGATGAACCCCGCCTTCAGTAGGACGATGCCCAAGGCATCGATGCCAGGGACCAAGGAGCCGAAGTACTGGGCGAAGGCGACGGGGAACACAGCGAGGGAGAACCATTCAGCCAGCAACAGCGCCCAACCCACCATGAACCCAGCGAATGGCGTAGAGGCTTCCTTCACATAGGCATACGGTCCACCGACCCGGGGCATGAGCATGACGCAATAGGCGAAAGAGAGGGCGATCACCATGGCCATCAGTCCTGCCAATAGCCAGATGACGAGCGATGAGGGACCGATGAGACCAACGGACAGGCCAGTGGCGACATAGATGTCAGCGCCGATGATCGACCCGATGACCAGGTTCGTGACATCGAAGGCATTGAGCTTACGCTGTAGCTTGACCGTGACGTCGCCCTTTCCGGTCTTCTTCATTAGGGCACTTAATGTGAACAGTCTCTAGTTCAATCTTTCTCGAAAATGCAATGGCAAAAGGGAGAAATATTCTAGACCTCAAGCCAGGTCTATCCCCGCCACGTCGAACGAGGCGCTGGTGAGCACTTTATCCTCCTTGGCGTAGCGCATTCCTGGCGCCACCATGTACACTGGGGCGTAACCGAAGAAGCTGTGCTCAGCGATGTCGTAGATGATCAGGCAGCAGTATTTGATTCTGGCCGTCTCGATCACCTCGTCATGGTGCTCCTGGTCCAGTCCGGCAACGCTCGCCTCCCCTTCGATCTTCAACAATATGTCATTCTTGAGCGTGGCGATGCGTTTGCGCAGAACGTTTATCGCCATCTTCCGGCTGGAGATGCCTTGGAAGTGCCTCATGATAACCACCTGAGCGCCTAGGATGAATGAAAGTGAGACCACGCCCAGTCCCTGTGGCATCGCTGGGTCAATGACCAGCTCCAGCAGCGTCGACCCCGGTAGCAAGATCGCTCCGAAGAATAAGACACCCGTGACAGTGATCAAACCGATCAATAGGAAGACCACCAATGCTANNCGTTACAACGATCAAACCGATCAAAAGGAAGACAACCAAAGCTATTGCCATCTTGCCGCTCGAACGAGCCTTCTTGAACCTTAGGCTGAAATGCCTGAATATCTTGGTCATCCCCTGGGCATGAGGAGCGAAGAACAGCAATAGGACATAGAACAGCAGGATCATCACGATCTGGAGTATTATCGCATTCGTCACCGCGATGTCTATGGCGTGCGATAGGATGCCATAGTTCATTGCGAATACCAGGCCGACCCCGAAGATCACGGTGAAGCTTAGCGCTAGCGGGACCATCCCCCCTAGGAAGACGGTCAGCCCCATCTCCAGTGCTAAGCCTTTCCGGTTAATTATCAGATGACGTGCCACTTCCTTGAACTGGATCCATTGCTCCTCGACGTTCATCCTCTCCCTCATGCTCGTCTTCTTGGTAGTAGAGGTGGGGATGAGTAGGAAGACGAAGTTGTACGAATAGAGCAGTAGCGCTACGACCAACCAGAGCAATAGGAAATTGGGGTGCAGGAAAAGTACCGCCAACGAGATGAATATCAGCGAATAGGTGATGGCTGTTCCGAAAACGTACCCCTTGGCCGGCGTGCTGAGCCGCTCGATCATCGCTTCCTCTCGAGCGATCTCTTGATCGACCTCTCCCCTGAACGAAGTAAGCCATCCAACGGCACAACATGCTTTGCTGCTCTTCCACATCCAACGACTCTATCCAAGCTTCGAATTCTTAAGCATGGCCCGAGTAAATAGTGGCGCTCGTGTCAAAAGGCGAGATTTACCGCGCTTTTTTGAGGGGCAGTCGATCCATTGCTCTTCGCGGCAGATTCCTCATTTGTTTTTTTTCGCCACGAAACCGACTCAACACTGCGATCAGTAGTACAGACAACCAGATCAGTCCTTTAACGCCGTATGGCTGGAACTCGGGTATCAGGCCGGGTATGATGGAGGCATAGAACACCAAAGCGAAGAAATAGGAGGCATTGCGGCCGAATATCTGCCTCTTGACGTTCTCTCCCCGGTTTCGGGCCTTCTGGATC
Organism: Methanomassiliicoccaceae archaeon; assembly: GCA_003153895.1. Classification (GTDB taxonomy): domain Archaea; phylum Thermoplasmatota; class Thermoplasmata; order Methanomassiliicoccales; family UBA472; genus FEN-33. The sequence continues at coordinate 6,999 of PMBU01000157.1, forward strand.
GTGAGATGGCTGAAGGTCCCTAATATCAGCAGTGTGGTGCCAAGGTCCAGAGCTACATCATCGCGCCAGAGTAGGTGCTGGTCAACCTCCACAGATAGGGCTCGATAACGACCAGGAAAGGAGTATACAATTCAGGACGACCTCCGATTTCCGGTCCATGTCCAACCCCTTGGTCATGCGGTTATACAGCCACCATATCCAGACAATTATGAAGAAGCCAAGGGCAAAGTTCAAAAGTTTGCCGAAAAGCTGGATGAAATCGTTGCTCTCCGGTCGCACCAAAGTGACTGCCCCGAGAGTCAAGGCAAGCCCGAAGACCAGGTTCGAAAGGTCTTCGATGATCTTCTTCTCCATGCTATGGAAATCGCTTGGTTATCCTTAATTATTCACATTGAGTTACTCATTTCCAAATTCATCCTGGCTTAGAACAGGATATGGAAAGACCGTCGTAAGTGGCAAAATGGAAGAGAAGCACGAGATCATCATGGACGCTTGCCTGGCCCTTTCCGACCAAGGGAAAGAGGAGAGCCAGGAGATAATCAGCAAGCGCTATCCTTTCGACCCTCTAGCAAAGCCGAGACGATTATCGATGGATAAGGGGTTGAAACAACAACGGAAGGTCGAGGCGAGCGATTTCTGGAACGAGGATTTCCATTCAATGATGAGGGTGTTCTCACGCGATGGCTTCATGAATCGATACACTGGAGAGCTTCTCATATTCCCTGCAGTGTTGAGGCTGCTCTCCAAGGAAATTCCATCTGCAATGCCATATCAAATGGCCTGGAGGCTCGGTGAGATTCACATCGCCTACTATGATCTATATGCCTGCATCGATAGGATCCTACCTATGTCCAGAGGCGGTTCGGATGCAGAGAGCAATTTGGTCACGACCAACATGCCGTATATGCTTGCCCGTTCGGATTCGACATTGGAAGAGATGGGATGGAGATTGACTCGTGAAGGATATGTGGACGAATGGGACGGCATGTCCTCATGGTATATCGATTACGTCAAGATGAACCCCGAATTCCGCAATATCAATTATTTCAACCTGTGGTACATCGCCGCAAAAAAGGTCCTGGAGCTATAGCGCCGTTGCTCAGAAATCAAGAATCACAGCGAGCGCTTTTTGATGCATTGAGCTCAATCCTTCTTGATCTGGATGTTGATGCTCGCTGCCAAGTTAGGATGATCTGCCACCCGATTGCCTCGGCTGTTGAGGACCTTCCCGTCCTTTAGCAGCACTTCGCCATCCACGATCATTTTGATAACTGCGATGAGCAGATGCGCCTCCCTCTTCAGCTCCTCGGCTCTGATCACCTTGAGAAGCTCTTCCCTGGAATGGTAAGTCGATCTCAGCTTTTCTAGTTGGAAGGCATCATAGGCGATCGGCTCTCCTCGGTCCAACTCAGGAGTGCAGAGGTGGACTGTAGCACCATATTGGTCGTCACCATTGTCAACCACTGCCCCGACAATCTCCTCCCAGGTTCCCTTATAAGTGTCTGGAAGGGCAGGGTGAAGATTGATCATGGTATACTTCCTGCAGGTCTCGCGGTCGAATATCAGCATATATCCGGCCAGGACGCCGAAGTCCATATCGTACTTGGATATACGGTCTCTCAGGCCATCGCCATACGCATCCCTCCAAGCGTTGATGTCCGCCTGTTTCAGGTCCGGCATGAAATTGTCCGAAGGGAATAGTATGACCGGTACGCCCTCGTCCTCTGCGTCCTTCACGAGCTTCATGCGGT
>PMBU01000009.1 GCA_003153895.1 Methanomassiliicoccaceae archaeon
ATCGACATGAAGACCCGGGAGCAGTTCGCCGCCACCAACCGCAGCTTCGAGGATATTGCCAAGCTGATCACGGCCGACAGCGTCGGTTACACCAGCATAAAAGGGCTGGTACGAGCCCTGGAGATCGACGAATGCGATCTGTGCATGGCCTGTTTGAACGGAGAATATCCTACGCACATTCAGGGCGAGAACATGCGTTTCCAGCAGCGTCTCGATTGAGGCTAGCGTTTTGCATTTTTGGCGATGTTCCGCCCGTGCGGGCAGATGAAGACGCACATGCCGCACACCGGTTTCGGCGCTTGCTTTTCCATGTCCTTGAAGTATTGGTCGCATTTTCTGGCGTCGAACCGGGCTTCACGAGGCTCGTCCCGGTCGAACATGCGACCGGTGAAAGCGCCAGTGGGGCAAGCCTTGGTGCACTCCTCGCAGTTGCCGCAGCGGGGGTCCATGGGGATCCCGAACCTGGAGAACGGATAATCGGTCAACACCGTGGTCCAACGTACCCGGGGGCCGTATTGAGGCGTTACCAGCAAACAGCTCTTGCCGATCCAGCCCAGTCCGGCCAGGTGCGCGGCCATCTTGTGTGAGAACATGGCGCAGATGCGTTCATCGTCGATCCTCTCGGAAGCTGGCACCGGCATGCAGCGGTAACCTTCTTTCTGAAGGTGGGACGCTAGCAATGATGAGATCACGTCCAAGCGTCCGTTTACCACATCGTAGGTGTGGCTGCGGTATGATACCCGCACTGTCCGCTGCGACCGGTTCGGGATCTGGTCAACGATAGTATCGAGAAGTCGTATACCGACCGATATGGCGAAAGGGTAGCCGGAAACCATCTCGCCCCCTTGTTTGATGATCGCCGTCTCATGGGGTCGGAGGTCTGCGATCCCGTATAGATCGGCGCCCAACGACATTGCTAAACCCTGCAGATCATCCTCGAGAGGCATGGAAGATATTCTGCCTCTTGCTTCATCTAGATTGCCCAACGTGGATTGTTAGAATTGACACGGAGAAATCGTCTGGGTCCATGGGAAACCTTTAATTAGGGAAATCTCTTTGCCATTCCAGTTTGGGCTGGTAGATCAGCTGGAAGATCGCTACCTTGGCATGGTAGAGGCCGCGAGTTCAAATCTCGCCCAGTCCACTTCTATATTCTCTATCGCTTAGGAATCGGTCTGAAGATATTCAGGCATCTACGAATACATCGTCTCCATCTACCGTGACCGGGTGCGTCTTCTCATCGGAGGTCTTCCCAAATGGAATCCATGGCCCCTTCAGGACCTTTCCGGTCCGGATGTCGTATTCGGAGCCGTGTTTGGGACATTTCACCACATAGCTCGTAAGAGTCCCCTTCCATAGCTCTCCGCCTGCGTGGTTGCATTTCCCATTCATGGCATAAAAATTGCCCTCGATGTTCGCTACCACCAACCACTTCCCAGAAACCTCGACCCCGATCATCTTGCCCGGTGGCAGTTCTGACTTGCTTGCTACCTTCGTCTTCGCCATCTGTTCAACCGGTATTAAATTGGAAGGTCATGTATATTAATGCAATCAAAGGTACTTTGAGCGAAAAGCAACATTTTCCTTCCGCTTTCCATGCTTCAGACCAGCGGATTCCCCCAGCTCCCCTTGAAGAAATTATCCCCTATAGGTTTCCTCTCTGGTCTCTTTGTTTCTACTTCGACCTGTTTCTCAGATAGCAGCGATGCATCCGTCCCTGGATATCCGATATTGACCAGGGTAATCAGAACGTAATCATCTGGGATGTTGAGGTTCTTCTTCACCATCAAGGGGTCGTAGCCGGCTATAGGATGGGCGATCAGTCCCAGTTCTGTCGCCTGAAGCATCATTTCTCCTACTGCTAGGCCGCAACCGAACAGAAAATAGTCCCGGCGGTCGTTCAGGTGGCAGTCGTCATCGAACTTACCGCATACCGCGAAGATCAAGGGTGCGTTCTTCGCGTAGGCATTGCCCTTGGACAGGGCTACCTTGATCTTTTCTAACGATTCTTTGTCCTTGGCCACCACGACCCTCCAGGGCTGATTGTTGTTACATGAAGGGGACAATCTCATCGCTTCGATCAACAGCATGACCTTGTCCTCCTCGATCGGTCTGGTGTCGAACTTCCGTGAAGCGCGACGCTTCTGGATGGCCTCTCTTACTTCCATTTGATGCACCTCCATTAAGATTACGGACGCTCTCGATAATGTTTGCGGTCATTTCCCAGGGAGGGGGCTTCAAGCAACTATTAATATTCTAAATCACTAATCAATCACCATGGCATTGTCGGACATCGTCACCGCCAACAATGTGGCCCTTGCGCTCGTTCTTGGTGGTCTGCTTGCGGTATTCACGGCTCTCTACGGTAAGAAGGAGAAATCGATCTTGGACACATTGTTGATGATCGTCGGTTTCTTCTTCGGTGCGTTCCTGGTGTTCCTTGGCATCCAAGCCGTTGTGCTGACACCAAGGCCGGTGGCTTTGGCTGCAATAGCCATTACGCTGGCGTTGGGATTGGCGATGTTCCTCAAACCATTGCGGAAGATCCCGTTCTCGATGATCGTCTCGTTGATCGCAGGCGGCGTCGTGGCGTACTTCCTGATCAAGCTGAACCTGAGCGCGACCTGGGTCTTGATCATCACAT
>PMBU01000118.1 GCA_003153895.1 Methanomassiliicoccaceae archaeon
TATAGGTTGTCTTCGGTCATATCTGGCCGGTCTAAACTGAATACCAGTAGCCGCGAGCCCCTCTCCTTGAGCTCAGCCCGAATCGCCTTGACGGTCCAGGTCTTTGCAGGGTTGGGGAAAAAGAAGCTCTCTTGAGACGATGCTAAGTAGTCATCGCTCGCCCTCAAGAACATAGCAAATGAGTCCTCCGACAGAGCGGAAGCGACATTTCTGGTCTCATCCACTGGGTCATAGAAGACCAATGGGGTATCGAACTCGGTCTTGCCCAGCTTTTCCTCTAGCCAGAGCGTTGTTCCTCGTCTCCAATCCTGGGCGGCTAGCAAAACCTCCTCGAACGATCCATACCTCAAGATAAGCAGCTCGACAAGATAGCCCGAAAACCCTTGCACCCTGGCCTCCGCTCCATAGATGCCAACGCCTGTCAGGAACTGCTTCAACACCCTGACCTCATCCCTTTGCGCTCTGCTGATATGCTTCAGAACGTACCTCGTATGGAAGGGCGTCCTGTCGACTGCCGATTTGAGCCCTGCTGGGCTATCGACCTTGAAGCAGGGAACGATATCCACTTCCAGGCCATCGATTGTTCCATGTACATACGGATGTTCCGCATACCTCTCCTCAGCGTCCTTTACTACCGTTCTTCCGATCTGCAGCCCTTCCTTCGCTAGATCCTCCCGTTTTGTTTCCTTTGGGAATAAAATGAAGACATCTATATCAGGCGGATAGACGTAGGTGTCCTTTGCGACAGAACCGACCACCATCACAGTCAAGCCAGGATGGACAATGTCTGCCTGCTCGGTCACCAACTTCACCACTTTGTCCGTGACCTTGGACACATATTCCTGTTCGACCGGTTTAGGATTGACTTTGCCAAGGACCTTGTCTTTCAACGACACGTTTCCCTATTCAATCGTGTCGAAATAATACTTATGTAATTGATTTGCGTTTTAGGGAATATAGGGGAATAGGTGTCTAAGGTCGGTGTGGTGGGGATTCAAAACTGATGCTTAGGAGGAAAATTAAGCCACCGACCTCAGACACCTAGAATTACTCACCCTAGAACTAGTATTTAATGATTAGCAGAACTTCCTTCAAGAATATTAATGGGATTTCACATTCTGAGCGAATTTGTGACATTCGGAAGTCACTGGCGAGCATACTCTTCCGAGAACTGATTTTGGATTAGTTACACGCGGCTGCACCTTCAACCCATAATGGTTTTCGGGTGTATCATGTGTGACCGTTGATTACCAATCTCGCAGGTCGACCCATAAATCGCTACTGGTGATAAACACTGTTTATCGATGGCAAGTGGTGTCGATCAACGATCGACATTGGAACAATATCTGAGCAGGCTCCTTGGCTCATTTCTGGAAATGGGCCATGCTTTTTTTGATACCCTTCAGCATGGAAAGGCGCATGAAATCCACTGCTGGAATCGTCCTAATCCCGCTCTTATCCTGCACAAACTTCGCTTGTTTCTCCGGGTCATCATGTACGAACTTGCTTCCAAAATGCGTCATCACCGCCACCTCTGGCTTGATTTCGTTCGCCAATGCGGCCGCATCCTCCGTGCTCATATGATACTTGACCCTTGCCCCCAGCGGTCGGGTAACGCACATGATAAGCATCCTCGCCCCTTTGTGAGCTTTGATCACCTCATCTACCATCTCGCTGTCGCTCACATATGAAATGATCCCGTTCTTGGTCATGAAGCGGAAACCGATACCTTCTGCGTCCGAATGGGATGTGGGCGTCGTTCGGACTTCGAGCTTTCCGACATTGAAGCGTTCTCCTGGTGAAAGTGATAGGCATTCGGAAACGATGCGCCTATGGTAAGCGGATATGGCAGGGCCATGGTCGTTTATTCCTTCGATGACACTACGGCTCCCGGCCACCAGGCCACGATGGCTGAAATTGCAGCGAGTCATTCCCTCGATGAGCACCTCTGCGTCTGCATAATGATCGGGGTGGCAATGTGATACGAGGACCCCATCGGTGCTAGCGGGGTCGATTCCCAATTGATTGAGGTTGATGACCGCCCCTGGACCTGGGTCGAGGTGGATGTTCACCTCCGCTTCGATGTAGATGCCCCCGGTATGCCTCACTTGGTAAACCGTGGCGAATCTTCCTCCGCCAGTTCCAAGGAACGTGATCCTGACCATGTCCTCCAACCCCTCGACCCATCATTGACACCGCGTCCTTCGACATAATCCTTGTCATCGACTAGCTGGAAAGATTGATAATGCTTCAGTAGAATGTGCAGCCGTTCTTATGACGAGCATTCTAGTTCGAGGGGCATATATCGTCACCCAGAACGATGCAAGGCAGGTCCTCAAGGGTGACATCCTGATCGAGAATGGGCGTATAGCTGCTATCGGCAACGTAGGAGATTCGGCGGATGAAATCATCGATGCCCAAGGCGATATCGTCATCCCGGGGTTCGTGAACGCTCATACCCATGTAGCAATGACAGTGATGAAAGGAATGGCCGATGACCTCCCTTTCAATGATTTTCTTGAGAAGAGTTTCGCCATCGATGCGAAGCGAGCTGATAAAGACATACTTGCCGGAGCAAAACTAGGATGTCTGGAAATGATCCGAGGCGGCACCACCTCTTTCGTGGATATGTATTATTCCGAGGATGTAATCGCAAAAGCAACCGTCGAATCGGGGCTCAGAGGCGTCCTTTGTTGGGCGGTCCTCGATCAGGAATACACAACGCAGAAAGGCGTCCCGCTGGAGAACTGCCAGAGGTTCTTTTCGCAGCACCAGGGGAACGACATGATAATCCCGGGCATCGGATTGCAAGGCGTATACGTTTGCTCGAAGGAGACGTTCCTAGGGTCGAAGGAGCTCTCGGACCGCACTGGCATGTTGATGCATCTTCACCTTTCGGAGACGAGGAAGGAGGTCTACGACCACAAGAAGAGGTATCAACGTCGACCGGCGGATTGGCTCCAGGAGATCGGTTTCCTGGGCAATAACTGCCTGGCTGCCCATGCTGCTTGGCTCACGATCAACGAGATAAACGATCTGGCTCGCTCCGGATGTTCGGTGGCTACATGTCCCGTCTCGAACATGAAATTGGCTACTGGCGGGGTCGCTCCGATCCCTGAAATGAGGAAAGCTGGTGTTAATGTCGCCATTGGCACCGATGGCTCCACCACCAACAACAGCCTGGATATGATCGGGGAGATGAAGACCCTGGCATTGCTCCAGAAGGCCAACCGTTGGGACCCGACCGTCGTCTCTGCTCAGCAAGCGCTCGACTTCGCCACTTTGGGCGGTGCCCGCGCCATCGGCCTTGAGAAGGAGATCGGATCCATCGAGGTCGGAAAGAGGGCGGACCTGGCGATCATCGATGGCAAGAGCGCAAATATTTGGCCGCTAAGAAAGGAAAGTCTGGTCGCTGGCATCATCTACTGCGTCAACGCTGGCAACGTGAAGAGCGTGATCTGTTCCGGAAGGCCGTTGATGTTGGAGCGCAAGGTGCTTTCGCTCGATGAAGAGGAAGTGCTGGAAGAGTCGAACGAGGCCATGTCAAGACTGCTTGATTGATCGACGCTCTAGCCCGATTTGATTATGATCACGAAGACGCTTCCCTTTGGCTTGTTGTCTTCAACCGAGATAGTAGCACCATACCGCTCCAGGACTTTCTTAACGATATAAAGGCCAAGACCGGATTGTCCGCTCTTTCCATACCTAAAGCCCTCCTGGAAGATCTTCGCCTTTATCTCGTTCGGTATCCCGACCCCATGGTCGGCGAAGCGGATTTCTACAAGGTCAGGGTCAGTGGGCACAGGCCGAATAGACACATTTACGATATCTGTTCCAGAGTGGATAATCGCATTGTTGATGATGTTCTCGAAGACCGAGATCAGGGCGTCGTCAGCGAATGCGATACCCGCTCCCTCGACCGTGAAATGGATCTTGTCCCTCGGGTATTTGTTGACGATATCGTCAATCAAGCCGCGCACGTCCATCTTCTTCATCTCATTGGGTGAGATGACCTTTTCGACCTCCTTCATTTTCTTGATCAGGTCGATGGAGCGCTCCACGCCGTTCATTGCGCTGGCTAGGAACTTTTCATCCCTCTTCATCTTGAAGATCTCAAGCGATCCGCTGATCACGGTGAAGTTGTTGAGTATGTCATGTCGCAGTATGCTGTTGACGACCTTCAGCGTCTTGTTCATCTCTTCCATATTCTTCTTTTCGATGCTGCACAAAACCACTTTCGAGAGTGAGAAGTCATCATAGTGGCCGAGGACAAGGAAGTTCTGGGCGCCCATGCTGCTAGCCCTATCCATCGTTGCTTCGTCGATGTTGTCGGCAAGTACGATCATCGCCATTCTAGGCGCCTTCTCTTGTATCTTGGCGAGCGTTTCCATTCCTTTACTATCGGGCAAATCCAGCTCAAATAGTACAGCGTCAAAAGGGCTTTTTTCTAATTGAACTCTAGCGGAAGCCAGCGAGTCCATATAGATTGCATGCAGCTTCGGGTTGACGGATTTCATTATCAGGTTCGCCAATCCGGTCTGCCTTTCCGTCCTTCCGATTACCACCAGTATTCTTAGATCGCTCTGTCTCATATCATTCTTCAACTCGATTTGCGTAGTGGTATGGCTCTCAATTATAATAGTATTTGAATCGAATTTCCCTCTAATATGTATCGTGTACCCCTATTCTTTACGATTTTAGCAAACGATCACGAATTCTTCGGCCATCGAGAATGCGAATCTGGCCGGCATAAGTGGAATTTATCAGGCGTATTCGATTAATGCAATGACATTGATGTGAAGAGGACTCAGGACGATACTTTGCTTCATTCGTGATACCATCGCGATAGCCAGGCTAGGGTAAAATGGAAAGTCCCGACTCCCGGATTTGAACCGGGCGCCTGCTGATAACGGCTGGAAACCGGCATGCCGGCAACCTACTACAGTCAGCCGCTCTAACCAGACTGAGCTAAGTCGGGTGTCAACCAAATTACAGGAACCGTATTTGAAGATTTGTTCTTGGGAAGACATGCATAGTCAGGTCCATATCTGGAAGCGATTTCAATGAATGATTTTTTTACTCTTCGACTAGCAGCTCTTAGTTTGGTCTTGCTAGCGAAATTATTATATATCATTTACATTATATCAAATGTCCGACAAAAGGGGTCGAACCGACCTCTTAGTGTCTCCTGGTGCGAGGATGGAGGAAACCGAGCTGGAGAAGGTAACCCTTCGCCTGCCTGAGAGGTATGTCAGGGCATTGGACTTCCTAGTGAAGTGCGACGACTTTCCCTCTCGGTCGGAAGCGATCAGGGCAGCTATCCGCGACTTCATCTACAATAGGGTCGACATTGTCATGGACAAGGTCAAGAAGATGGAAGAGGCAGAAAGGACCCTCGCCGAGATGGAGGCATTCGAGCAGCAATATCTTAGGAAGTAGCCTGAGAGGAAGGGATGGGATGCACTTTCTCTTATCATTCAGAGGATCCGAGGTTTACGATTACCTCCCCCCTTTTTTTTTCTTTGATTGATGGCGAGAGCCACGCTCGTTAAGCGCGTAATGGCCGTTTGCGGATCATTATCTTGGTGCCATCCCGATTCTGCGTGAAGTCCCACTTCTCATACAAGCCGACGACGTCCTCCGTGCAGTATAGGACCAGCTGCTCGATGTCCTTGAGGTCTGGATGCGACGTCATCTCATCAAATATCATTCGGACTAGGCCTTGACCTCGGAACTCGGGGTGAACGACGACATCGAAGACCACAGTCCGATAAACGCGGTCACTGAGGACGCGGGTGAACACTCGCAGCTTGCCCGTATCCTCCTCGGAGACGCCAAACAAATATTGAGTGCCTTTCAGCATCCCCTCGATGTCATCGCGTTTCCGATGAGCAGCCCAATAAGCATGATGATATAGCTCAACGAGTCATCGTTCTGGCCATCGCTGAGCTCCTCTACCATTCATAGCTTGCATAGGAAACCAAATCACCAGACGCGGCTAAATGCGTTTCCTAATGCAGTTACTAGCCGATATATCCGAGGTCCTCGCGCCTGGGTTCTGGTGGCTGCTCAATCTCCTTCAATTTGGAGGTGATCATATCGATCTGCTCTGCCTTGGTCTCCAGTTCGCTGAAATCGATTTCGACGTTCAGGATGCTTGCCAGTACCCGCAAGACTGCCTCAGCGCCCTTCGGGTCCACGAAATAGCCGGAGGTCTCGCCCATCAAGCATACAGCTTTGATCCCCTCGATCTTTCCCAGTCCAAGAAGTAGGCCAGAAGCTCCGACGATGCCGCTCCCCGGCTCGCCCTTGGAGAATATCACTCCTTTCTTCTTCATCTCCTCGACCAGCTCAAGATCGGTGGCAGCGCCGAGCACACGCGGCTTCTCGATCATCTTGCCGATGCCGTATCCGCCCAGTGTGAAGATCATCTTGACCTTCCATTTCTTTGATAACTGTAGGATATAATCAGAAAGCTCATACTGGCCCTCTGGCGTCAGTCCTTGGTAATCGCCGGTCAGGAAGATGATATCTGGCCGATCGCCACTCCCCTTGGAGTAATACAGCTGGTTATTGACCAGGCGGATTACTCCGTCATCGTCCAGCAGCACTTGGGGTGGGAAGAACTTAGAGTAGATATCCGCGAATTTCGTGGCTTTCACCTGTTCCAACAGATGCTCGGCGGCCAGCTTGCCCACGTTGCCGACGCCTGGCAGGCCTTCGACCATTATGGGTGACTTCAGATCTGGTTCTTCCAGGAATACGATTTTAATGTTATCCATTTCTCTCACCTTGCTCTTTCTTCATTCTGCGTCGGTATTCACCATATTTGTCCTCAGGTGAATAACGGGGGGGTATGGGCACGTCTGTCTTCGCCACGCACTTCGGGCAATTATCGCCCAGGGTGTATTCTTGACAGCTTGGGCACCTTCTTAGAGAGGTTTTCATTCTTAACCTTTCCCAAATCCAAGACGAAGATAAAATAGATGCTTCATATTTTTCGATTACTGTCCCTTTGCATCCCTGTGGAAATCGCCTTCTCCACCGTTAGCTCTTATTGATTCAACGATTTGGGCTGTGATCTCCTTAATGTCTTCTTCCGCCGACTTGTAGTCCGGCGCTGAGACGACTATACGGTAGCGTGGCGCACCAACATACTGGATCTTCGCACGGTCCTTCGCAGGCTCGAGCCCAGTGAGCAGTGCGTTCCGGATCATGTCCACGCCGTCCGCCTTTGGGCATTTCAGTTCGATGATTCCGGATATCTGGACATATGGCGGGGTGACGTTCTCCCTGGCCACATCGGTGAAGACCTTGGTCCAATCGTCCTTGAACCCATTCTCTTCCAACGCATCGGCCGAGGCAGCGCATTGTTCGAAAGCTGCGTACAGCGAGCCGAACTTATCGATCAGGTTGTCTCCGAATTGAATATAGCTCTCCTCTACCGTGATGCCGATTCTTCCAGCTATGATCTCAAGCAGCTTCTCAGCTTTGGTTTCGTTCTTCCATTGCTGGATCTTCTCGCGGCGCTGGTGCTCGTTAACGGATTTGAGCGAAAGATCGATATGTCCCTTGCTCTGGTCGACGCCAAGGACCTTACAGACCACCTTTTGGCCTTCGCGGATATAGTCCCTGATGTACTTTACCCAGCCAGTGGCGACATCCCGAACGTGGACGAAGCCTTCCTTGTTGCCATACTCATCGAGTGTGACGAAGGCGCCAAAATTCTTAACACTCTGAACGGTGCAGACAACGAGTTCTCCCTCCTCGGGAAACTCGCTGACCCTAGGCATTAATCGACCACCTCTAGCAGCTGAGCCTTCATCGAGCCCATGCCACCGGTCGGTTTGATGAGGGTCGAGCCGCAAACATGGCAGGCGACGCTGGTCGCCGGCCTCTTGAAGGCGATCTGCTCGTTACCGCAATCAGGGCACTTGATCTTGATAAAATTACCAGTGTGAACCATTTGAATCACTCCATTATCTCGAACTTCTTGGCCTTGAAGCACTGCTTCTGATGGGCCTTCTTGCATTTCTTGCAGCGGTATCTGAGAGCGACACGCCTGGTTGGCTTCTCACGACCCTCTGGTTTTGGTCTGGGGAAACCGCCATAACCTGACGTGGCACGCCTGAATCGCCTCTGCCCCCACTTCATTTCGCTGGCCTTCTTCTTCTTGACCCTTTCGACCTCGTGGTCGGAGTGCTTTTTGCAATAGGGGCAATAGGTACTGATGCTCCTGGGCAACTTCATTTTAACACCTACGGAAGCAAGGTGGGCTAATACGCATTCGATATATAAGCCAAACGCTTACCCGTGAAATCCTTGCTCAAAGCTCTCCGATGTGCCAGGAAAACTTCTCAAGCCTACTCATCGTCAAAGGCTTACTTTACGATAAGGTGGTTTGCATCGATCCTGAACTCGGGTACGGTTGATACCACAGAAATCTGCCCGATTATCATTATGGAAGGAGTGGTCATCATAACAATTGAGACTTCCTTACTTCTAATAAACCATTTAAATAATCCTATTTTCCTCAATTAATTCCTCCACATGGCTGAATAAAAAACTATAATGGAATCATCATATGGCGCAACTCTATTTTGGATAGGGTATAGTTCTGGTCACAATGTCACAAAGTACACATACAATGAGTTGCTATAAATTGGAATTAGATGAAGGTCAGTAACGCAAGAGATATCTACTTAAAAAGTGCCAAGAGATACTTGTCCATTTTAGGAATCAAACCTAAGGTTAATTATTGGACCAAATATCACGAATTGTATCTGAAAGGTGAATTCAATCTTGAGCATAAGAAAAAATTTTTGGAGCAATGGTTCAAAGACAGCGTTGGATATTTTCCAGATATAGACAATCCAAAGACCCTCAATGAAAAAATCCAGTGGTATAAGCTCTATTATCACACTCCCCTGATAACAAAATGCATCGACAAAGTTTCGTTCAAAGATCATATTGCAGAGGTCTTGGGAGACGAGTATGTGATTCCTTCGCTAGGGGTGTATTCAAGTGCTGATGAGATCAATTTCGATGAACTGCCTAATCAATTTGTAATTAAGGCCAATTTCGGCTCCGACGCAAAAGAAGTAATCATTGTTACTGACAAGTCAAAATTAGACATCCCACAAACATGCAAAACCATATCGAGCTGGGAAAAGCCGTGGTGGAGAAGCGCCTGGGGCGGCTATGAATTCATTCAACCTAAAATATTGATTGAAGAATATATTGACAGGAACCAAGAAGAAGTCCATGAGTTCAAATTCATGTGCTTCAATGGTAATCCAAAGTATGTTGTCGTTCACATTGATCCATTAAGAGATTCCTCACTAGCATTCTATGATCTTTATTGGAAAAGGCTCGTAATAGCCTATAGTAATCATCCAAGTTCAAAAAGAGAGATCGAGCGATCTAAGTATCATTATCAGATGATAGAGATATCAAAACGTATAGCAAAGCAATTTCCATTAGTCCGAGTGGATTTCTTTGAGGCAAACAACAGGCTTAATGTTGGGGAGCTGACATTTTATCCAGGCGGTGGCATGAATAAATATCTTCGCAAAAGTTGTGACTATAAACTGGGTGAAATGCTCAGGTTGCCCGTGAAGACTCGGTCAAATCTGGGCTCTGCGGAATGAAGGTTAGTTTGACCGGACTTGTCATGACCAATATCCATTTGGTCGAATTCTGAACCTTTCCTCTTTCCTTTATCAAGACCTGGGAGGTATTGAGGACTGGCCTCCGCAATACTCGCAGTAATTTGCCCCAACCGCCAAACGATGCCCGCAATTGAAGCAATAATCCTTCTCTGTGAGGTTCTGATAGAATCCCGGCGGCAGTTCACCATTCTCGATCCGCATCAGGGTGCGCTGATTTTTATTCGCGAGATAAATGCTTATCATCATAAGCCCGAAGGAGCTGATAATAATGGCCAGGTCAATCGCGTTATCGGCCAGCTGGTTATTCTCGAAAAACTCATCGCTAATGGCCAGTATCACAAGAATGAAGGCAGAAAACGAGGTTAGGATCCAACCTAATCTCCATCGTTTGATCAATTCTAGATTCTGGATGTTCTGTAGCGTATCCATATCAAGCTCAAGAGGAACCTATTGGCCCTTCCTCATTAATAATTTTATGCACAATGGTAGGAAGGAGATGCAGTTATCGGCTTTGATCACAGGCTCACGAATTCCATAGATCAATGCATGCATAAAGAGGAAGACGTCGTCAAGTAGGGCAGAATATCAAGCGGGCAAGTGGCCATGGTCTATTGTAAAAGAATTGCATTTTCCAGTCGGATATTTGAGGTAGTCCAGACAATGAGCCAGACATAGAAAAAAAGGTTTATATAGAAAAGGCTAAATATGGACTGATAAATATTTGGAAAGGTGAAAAATATGGGTGAAAGGGGCTTCAGTAAAAAGGATGAGGCCTTAGTCGATCTGCTCATGAATACCGGTATGCCCAAGAACGTCGCAAAGACCCTTGTGTTCCTCAGGAAGAAGGAGGAAACCACATCTGTTGAGATCGAGATCTCCACGGCCCTCAGGCAACCGGAGGTGTCAATCGCTATGCAGGAGCTAAGGCGCAGGAAGTGGGTTATGAAGAGGGATATCAAGAAGGAGGGCAAAGGCCGCCCGGTTCACGCCTACAAGCTTTCCATTCCGTTCGACAAGATTATCGAAGCGTTGGAGAAGGAAGAGCGCAAGCGGATGGAGCGCATCGAGGCAAACATCGCGCTCCTTAAGCAGGCAGTGTTGAGCTAATTTTTCGCTCGCAGCTGCGTTCCGCCCTCCTGGCCAATCACAACTTTCGTCGCTAGGTCGATGAACAACCCGCTTTCGACCACGCCAGGTATCAGGTGGATCTCTATCTCCAGGAACTCCGGGTCCTCGATCTGCTCGAACTTGCATTCGTATATCAGATTGCCATTGTCTGTCTTTAATGGCTTCTCACCACCCTTTAGCCTAGCCTGGCACCCCAAGTCCTCGAGCGCGGTCTTCGTGAGCTTGTGACCGAACGGAGCCACCTCGATCGGCAAAGGCGAGCACGTGCCCAGCACATCGACGAGCTTGGAGTCGTCGACAACGATGATCTCCTCAAGGGAGGCGTATGCCACGATCTTCTCCCTGAGCAACGCCCCTCCCATCCCCTTGATCAAGTTGAATTGGGGGTCGACCTCGTCCGCGCCATCGATGGTAATATCGATGAGCTTCACTTCATCCAGAGAGACGAGAGGCACACCGAACTTCTTCGCCAGGAGCTCTGTCCCGATGGACGTGGCGACACCGGTGATATCCAGGCCTTCCTTGACCCTTCTTCCCAATGCCTCGATCGCGAAGTATGCTGTGGAGCCGGTGCCTAGCCCGACCACCATGCCGCTCTGAACGAACTCTACCGCTCTCTCCGCCGCAGCCTTCTTCTTGTCCACGTTCACACCTCGAAGTTCTGTTTGATGAGATGTACCATCTCCTCGAAAATGAAATCGTTGATCTTATGCCCCAGTTCCGCGGTCGCTTTGGTCGCGTCACCGACCATTCCATCAGGATAGCAGACCTCTGGGTTCGGAACTATCATAAATCGTCGGTCCTCGAACCTACCCCGGGGGCGCTTCTTTCCGACCAGAGTGGGGTTTAAGGCCAAGATGCGAGAGGTCTCGATCAGCCCTCCATGTCCGTCGCGGAGGTTTGACTCGGGCAACGGGAACTTATAGGCGATGTCGTAATCGGTCAGGAACATCAACCTGAGCTTCCCGTAACGGACGGTGGCCACCTCTGCTGCCTCCCGTACCGCGGCCAAATGCACCGAGCCAGCATGACCGGATATTATGACGAGCTTTTTAACGCCTTGTCTGATTAATGAATCGATGATGTCGGTCACGATGGCGCGAAGCGTTTCCGACCTCAGGGCGATGGTTCCAGGCATGTTCCGGGTAGAGCTATGCTGCCCATATGGCAACAATGGCGCCACTATCCCGCCGAACTCCTCGGCGAGGGCATCGCATAGCGCCTGCGGCTGGATGCTATCTGTGCCCAGCGGTAGATGTATGCCGTGCGCCTCCGTCGCCCCGATGGGCAGGAAGACTAGCGGGTCCTTCTTCACCAACAGGGCGAACTCTTTCGTCGTGATATCTTCAATCCGCATCCTTCTCCGCCTCCTTCTTGGAAAGGTCGAAGAGCCTGGTGCCGCAGATCGGGCAGAGCCCTTTCTCCAGGTTGTTGTTCTTGAAGTTCTCTTTCAGCGTAAGGTTGACCGCGGCGATGCGTTCGCGCTTGATGGTCTTGTCGCACTTGGGGCAGTACATGTCGTCCCTCAGCATCGGAATGCGCATACAAAATCCTGCTCACTCGGAACATGAAAATAGTGGTTGCTTTCATTCCTTGTCGATGCGCCTATCAGTTCTCTTCTCCGGCGGTAAGGACTCCACTTATGCCATGTACCTGATGGAGCAGCAGGGGCACCAAGTTGACACTCTCGTGAGCGTGATCTCGGCGGATAAGGACTCTTGGCTGTTCCACACCCCCAATCTCAACCTGCTGCCATTGCAGGCGATGGCCATGCAGAAGCGGCTGTTGCGGGCCCCTAGCCAAGGCTCGGAGGAAGGGGACCTGCAGGCTCTGCGTCAGGCATTATGCGGTATGGACGTGGACGGCGTGGTCACCGGCGCAATCGCCTCCGACTACCAATGGGACCGAATGAACGGCGTCTGCGAGAGCCTCGGCTTGAGGCTTTTCTCCCCCCTCTGGCGCAAGGACCAGGGCATGCTCCTTCGGGACATGGTGGACGCGGGCATCGAGGCGATGATAGTGAACGTGTCAGCGGAGGGCTTGGGGAACGAATGGCTGGGGAGGATGCTGGACGCTGAGGTGATCGAGAGCCTCGAGATGCTCTCGGCGAGCAGGGGGGTGAACCCTTCCGGCGAGGGAGGGGAGTATGAGACGCTGGTGATCGACTCACCGATGCACGATTCCTGCTTGGAGATACTGGACGCCGAGAGGGAGATCACTCGTGACGGTGGTCGATTTACCGTCAAGAAGGCAAGGCTCAAGGGGGAGGAGGAATGACGCCACACCGCTTCGAGTTACACAAGAAACAGATGTTACAGGACGATGAGCGGAAGCAAAGGCAGCCGGCCGAGGACATACTCAAGCGGGCGGCGCCCACCCTGGACGAGATATGTGCNNGCGCTGATCGCCCTCGACTCGCAGAGGGAGATGCTGGAGACGTTGCTCTCCAACGCTTCCGAGCTCACCAGGATGAAGATATTCCCGGTCCAGTCGGAGCTCCCGGACCTTCCTTTCTCCGGAGCGTGCCTTGACCGGGTGTTGCTGGTCAACGTGTTCCACGAGGTCGAGGACAGGGAGAGGATGGGGTTCGAGGTGGAACGGACCTTACGAGGCGGGGGCAAGCTCAGCCTGGTGGACTTCCAGAAGAAGGCGACAGGTTTCGGGCCGCCTTTAGAAGAGCGAATCGAGGAATCAGACATACCAGGTTTCTTCCCGAGCATGAAAGTGGAAAGGAAATGGAGCTTCGAATCCTTCTATCAATACGAGTTCGTCCGGCTATAATCGCCCTTCGGCGGTATCGCGCAGATTCAAGAGCACCTCTTCGTAGTTCGGCTCCATCGAAGGCTCTTCGGCCACCCAGATATATGTGATCTTTCCATCCTTGGCGATGACGAAGATCGACCGGTTGCTGGCATTGGGATAATAGCTATCCTCCCCTAGGAGGATTCCATAACGCTCACTGACCTTCCCATCGAAGTCGCCCAAAATGTGGAATGGCAGATGCAGATGCTCCCCCCATACTGCATTGGTCCTGGAGGATTGTGTGTTAATAGCGACCAGTCGTCCGCCTGCAGAGATGAACTCGGGATACCTGTCCCGGAAGGTGGTCATTTCGACCGAGCAGACAAAGCCCCAGGCTGAGGGGATATAGACCAAGACGACCGGTCCAGATTCCAAAAGCTTCTGTAGCGTGAGGAGTGATTCGTCCTCCTGGGGCAGCTCGAAATCTGGGGCTTGGGAGCCAACTTTGAGCGTTCTCGATCTGTCCATCGTATCGCTCAACACACCTTCAAGGTAAAATGCATTCCTCTGCGAGCATCGGAAAACGGATATATTGTTCAGCGCCATGGTCGCGGGACTTTGATCGAGGATGATAATATGTCCAAATTGAACCAGGCGGCCGAGGTGGCCATGACCGAAGTGCTGGACCTGAAGAAGGGTGAAGAGGTTCTGATCGTCACGAACTTCGAAGGGGACGTCTTCCAGATCGCGAAAGAGCTCTATGAGGTGACCAGGAAGTTGGGAGGGAAGCCAGTAATGGTCGTCCAGCCCATGAAGACCATCTACGATTTCGCCGAGAGGGCACAGCTGGCCGCGATGCGGTCGGAGCCTGACATTTGCCTCGCCCTGACAGCGGGGAAGCAGGGGAAGGACCCCTATGGCCAGAACATCGGATATGTGGGCAAGGACGGCAAGAAACATGATCACATCTACCGGTTGCTGATGGATGGCAACAAGAGCATGCGTGGATTCTGGTCACCCAGCGTCACGGTGGACATGTTCGAGCGCTGTGTTCCGATCGATTACCAGGAGATGCGGAGTAACTCTGCGAAACTAATTTCCGCGTTCGATGGCAAAAAGCGGGTGCAGGTGAAAGCCCCTGCTGGTACTGATATCAGCTTTTCCATCGAGGGGCGTACGGCCAAGGCCGATGATGGCGATTTCCGTACCGGAGGGAAGGGGGGCAACCTGCCCTGCGGCGAGGCTTATATCTCGCCGGCGGTCGGGAGCGCTCATGGCACAATCGTCTTCGACGGCACGGTCGACCTTGTCCCAACGGCGGCGATCCCAAAGACGCCTGTGAAGGTAGTCTATACCGATGGTTACGTGAGCAAGGTCAGCGGGGGAAAGGAGGCCAAGGACCTCCTCAAGGTGATCGAGAAAGGCGAGCAGATGGCGCGCGAGCGTGGGTTGAAGGCCGAGGAGAAGAACGCCCGCCATCTGGGCGAGCTGGGCGTCGGCATCAACTATGCGGCCAAGATGACCGCGAACATGCTGGAGGATGAGAAGGTCGGGGGGACAGTCCACTTCGCCATTGGCATGAACTATGACAACGATGCCAACGCCCTCATCCACCAGGACTGCCTAGTGAAGAGGCCATCAATGTGGATCGATGGTAAACTGATAATGAAGGATGGCAAACTCCTGCTCTGAGCAATGAAAAAAGGCTCATAACTCAACAAAGCCCATGAAAATTCAGATCTGAGAGAAGGTGAATAAGGCGTCTGCCGGATGGCAGGGTCGATCGATCAGCTCTCGACGTCCTCCTGCTCTTTACCTTCTTCCTTCGATAAGATTCAGCGGAGCTGACCGGCAGCGCGAAGCTCAACTGTGATCTTGTCGACTGCGTCCTCAACGTCCTGCGGCTTCCTCGCCCCGGTGCAAACGAGCTTCCCGGACCCGAAGAGCAGCAGCACGACCTTCGGCAGGTCCAGACGATAGACGAGACCGGGGAACTGCTCCGGCTCATATTCCACCCTCTCCAGGCCCAATGTTATGGCGATGGCGTTGAGGTTGATGTTCTGGCCCAGATCGGACGAGGCCACGATATTCTGCACCTCGATCTTCGGCTCGGTCTTGATGTTGATGCCAGCCTTTTCGATCTGCTTCGTGACCTTCTCGATGGCCATCTTCACTTGGTCAAGGCTCTTTGCGCCAGTGCATACGACCTTTCCGCTGCGGAACAGGAGTGTCGCGGTCTTCGGTTCCTTCAAGCGGTAAATCAGACCGGGGAACTGCTCCGGTTCGTATTCGGAGCCATCCAGGGAGATGGCTATGGTCGGAAGGTCCAACTCTGTGCCCAAAGACGTAGAAGCCACTACGTTCTCGATCTTGTATTTCGAAATGGGAACACCCTGGTAGGCTTATTTAAATACCGATATATAAGCAAGCCCGATATTCGACCTAGAATAGATCGTGTTCTCAAAATAGATGCAGCTCTCCAATGTCGGTCGAAGTCGCTTCGAGAAACCTATTCAAATCGCCAATTCGTATGGGCTCAGGGGAAGCATGTCGACCAAGGGCGAAGCGAAGGATATCGGGTATTATGGCTTAATTATGCTAAATGGGAAAGAAACGGTGGCACTCTAATCGACCCTCAATGTTTGACTTTTATTAAATGATCCATCGATTTGCATTAGCAAAGATTAAGTTGCTAAAACAATTTGTTATTCGCAAAAATGAAAGCCATTTATTACACAGTCTTGGTCATATCAATCCTCTGCCTCCTGCCAGGAATGGAATTGGTCGAAGGAGCCAGCCCTGATGGTTGGCTTATGTGGGGGCAGAATCCTCAGCATACTGGCCTAAGCCCTTATCCAATCGCCAATAACCCTTTGGGGATAATGTGGGAAATGAGAGAAGAGGGGGTATATTTCTCATCTCCTCCATCGGTGACCGCTGACGGTCTTATCGTGGTGGCAGCCAATGATGCTGACTCGGTCAATGCCGGGAAGCTTTTTGCCTTGAACCTTACCAATGGGGACAGGAAATGGAGCCTTCCTCTCGTGCAGTCCGTTGGTCCAGTAACCCCAGCGATTGATGCTAATGGCACGATCTATGTGACCACTCATCCTTGGCCATTCCTTAACAACTCCCACCTGCTCGCCGTAAACAGCAATGGAACTTTGAGGTGGAGCGCCTCGATAAGTGAAACCAGCCTCTCATCACCGACATTGTCACCTGATGGCTCGGTATATATCACCGCTCCTTCTGGAAAACTTTACAGTTATCTTCCCAATGGCACAGAGCATTGGAATCTAACGCTTCCGGGCGTCCCGAATGCGATGTGCCCAAGCATTGGAAATAACGGGACCGTTTATGTGTCCTGCAACAATTATGCAGCGATTGCCATCTCTCCTGATGGGAGTGTACTTTGGGCATTCCAGACTGGATTTGGGTCAAATCAATTGCACGAGACGAGCACGCCGGTAATCGCTCCAAATGGCACTATTTATGCCGCCTCCGCGGATAGGAATATTTATGCTCTATGGCCGAACGGTACTTTGAAATGGACATTCAACACCGGCGTCGATTATTTAACTTGGATTAATGGAGTAACTCTTCTTCCGAATGGGAATCTGGTTTGCCTACCTGGTGGAATGAATGCTTTCGAGAATCTGACTTGCTTGACGGCTAATGGGCAAGTGGTATGGACCACGTTATTTCAGGATGACGATAATCATCCGTTAATCTCCGGAAATGACGGATGGTTGGTCCTTCGTACTGGATGGGGGATAAAGGTCTTTGATAGCAGCGGTAATATTATCCATGAAATCGGCGGGATCAACAATCTGGGAGTCGGTCGCCAGCCTGAGAATGGGGTGACAGTCGCTCCGGGCGGGATTATCTTGATTCCGGATGGTGAAAGATTCCTGGCTTTAGGGGTCGGTCGGCCCACATGCCTCACCCGTATGACACTCAAGTGGGACGGGACCAATGTCCGAATCGAATGGGGGCCTCCGAGTACCAATGGTGGCAGCCCAATTACACATTATTATGTTTATCGTTTTGATGTTGGCAAAACATTCACCTCTATTCCAAGTCGGCTAGAGCTTCTGCCCTATCTCATCGCAACCCTAGACGGCAACACCACTAGCTATCTTGATATCAATCCTGTCTTTGGCTCTACCTACATGGTGAGGTCTGAGAATCAATTTGGTGATGGCGATGCCGTGGGGATCAATTATGGTGTGGAGGGAGAACGAAGCGACTTCATATGGGTTATTCCTGTCCTGGCGTTGGTCGCATGTGGGGCAACGATAGTTATTCTGGTGAATAGTCGACGGAAACACTAGGTAGACCTTGATGGTTATTATTGGTGATGAAACCCGATCGCATTCAAAATACCCAGAATTACTGGACAAACAGACCAAGTCAAATATTATGCATTGATTGGGATGGTGAAGAAGAAAGTAGCTCCTTTCCCTTCCTCGGATTCCACCCAGATNNTGCAAGCGTTGGAACATCTGGAAAATCTTATCTGAATATTTCATATTCAAACCGATTCCGTTGTCATTCACAGAAAAGGTCCATTCCCTTGGTCCGGAGGAGGCTTTGATGATAACCTTAGGTTGTACCTTGTTCCCGAACTTGATGGCATTGCCAATTAGGTTCTGCATGACCTGCATCATCTGCGACTCATCGGCGTTTATCGTGGGGAGCGGTCCGACTACGATCTCCGTTCCACTTTCGGCAATTGGCACCTTAAAAAGGCTTAGTGTCTTGGACACTAATGCATCCATGTTCACAGGAACGAACTCATTCGTGGAGGTCTCAACCCTCGAATAGTCCAATAGGTCATCGACCAATTCACGCATTCTAGAGCCACCCTCAACCGCGAAGCCGATGTACTCCTTGGCCTTGGGGTCAAGATTGTCCCTGAACTTGATCTCCAGCAAGGAAAGGTAGTTGATGACCATGCGGAGAGGCTCTTGTAGGTCATGTGACGCTACATAAGCGAATTGCTGCAACTCGGCATTGGACCGCTTGAGCTCTATTTCCGATTTCACCTGTTCTGTAACATCAATGCTCATTCCAACGATTGCGATGATTCTTCCCTTGCTGTCCTTGACGGCAGCAGCGTTAGTAGTTATGTAACCCTGTTTCCCGTCTCCTCTGATGATGGATGCGACATCGTTTCGGACGATTTCACCCTTGGCGGCTCGTGATATTGGATAGTCATCTGGGACAAAGGGGCTGCCATCGGCATGGAAGAGCTTGAACTGAACATACTCTTCCTTTGAGGATGGAACCGTCGGTGATTGGTGGAATATCCTCCAAAGTTCTTCGTTGGCATAGAGGAATTTACCGGATGGCCATTCCGTGATAGCTATGCCGACGGGAGCATTCTCCACGATTGCCTGCAAACGGGCACGCTCCTCTTCCACCTCACGCTCAGCCTGCTTGTTACTGGTGATGTCGCGGACTACTGAGACCGACCCGATTATATTTCCGCTGGCATCTCGAACGGGTGAGGCGCTCACTTGACGATATCTAAGCTGGTCTCCGAAAGGGGTTCTAACGATCTCTTCCTGATTCCTTATCATATCTCCCTTAATCGCCCGCAAAGGTGGCGCTTCTTCTAATGGGCGCCTACTTCCATCTGGTCGGAGCACTTCCAAGTTTGAGGCCATATCGTTAACATCGATTCCATTTGTCAATGAATCATAACCGAACTCCCGGAGCGCAGATGGATTGGCCAAGGTGACCTCTCCTTTCGTGTCTGCAAACCAGACCTCGTCGTTTATGCTGTTGATCAAAGAGGAGAGCTTGTCCCTCTCCTCGCTAATCGCTTTCTCAGACTTTCGTTGGGCGGCAACGAATCGATCGAATAATATAGCTGACGTCCAAAGAGCAATTAGCGAAACAGGGCGGTTGAAGTATGCAAATGATATGTCTCCAGGTGGCTTCAGAGGGGTCGCAACAACGGTGAGGACAGATGCCATCATCGCCACCATGAAGATCGTTCGTCTTCTCGGCGACCAGATACAGATCACTGCTGGAATGAGATAAAGAATGCTTATGATATAGCCGATCCTCGTACTTATATCGAAGAAGAAGATCGAAAGGCTGAGCAAGCCACAGATCAGAAGGACCTCTCCCTCAGTTGGCCTAAAAATTCTCTTGCTGGCCGGGGCTATGGATGGATGGCTGGCGCCAACATTCTGATTACCCTTCTCTTCCGAGAGCATGCTCCTCTGCGGCTTGGCTGATAATCAGGCATATCAGCTCCGCCTCCTCCAACTAATGGCATCTACATCGAATTTAAGATTTGCCTTGAACGCAACCCGATGATAGCATGATGGAATTCGCATTAATGAAAAGCAGACATTGTTGTTTTTTCCATCGTTCCTCACCGAAGATGTCCATTTGCGAAATGCCGGAAAGAAAGCTTGCCACATTCTCAGCTTCATTCAATGCCTATTTATTGATCCCCACTAGCGATTTGAGCTGGCTTAAGATCATCCTTTAATTCAGCAGGATGTGGACAATTGCCAAGAGGCCGAGCACACCAGCGCTTGCGATATGGAGGCTCCCTTCTCCAAGCCCATTCCCATCTCGGTCACCTCCTTCGAATCCGGTTACCAAAGTAATCGCCAGCATCAAGAACAAGGCAATGGAGACGATCCCTTTTACCCTCGCCATTGAATTTGCCATTGAACGATTTACCCAGGGCACGATATTTAAACATCTTCAACGGGGCAATAATCCTCGGAAATCATTCATAGGAATTTACAGGCATGTTGACTAGGTTGAGGCTCAAGGCGGAAAGAGCCCGGGCTTACACCTTTTTCTTGTGATTCAAGATGGGAAGGTTCTCTACGCGGTATTCCCACTGCATCATTTCTGCGCCATAGATGTGAATCTCCGGTTCCATCGCTGGCTTGGAATATTGTTGGCGCATGAAGATGGTCTGGGTCGGGCAGACCTCCACACATCTTCCGCAGGTTATGCAACGGTTCCTGACCACTGATTGGGTCTTGCCAGCTTTGTCAGTTTTGATGGCGCCAGTGGGGCAGTTCTTCTGACAGAGCATGCACCAGATGCACTTTTTCATGTCCCATTCCACCCTTCCTCGGTTCCCTTGTGGCAGATCGGCGGGAACAGATGGATACCGCTTCGTGTTAGGATGGGAGAAAAGGTTCTTGAAGGTCGATCTGAGCATTCCCGTTCGTCATCACCTACCTGTCCGTGCAACAAACGCATGGATCTACCGAGACCACGATCACCGGCACATCTGGAAATTCGCATCCAGGGAGCATCTCTGCCAGCGGAGGGATGTTGACGAACGCCGGTGTCCGGATCTTGACCCTATCCAATTTAGATTCCCCCTTGGCGCGGATCCAATACATCAGCTCTCCGCGGGGGGCTTCGTTGCGCGAGAACCCCTCCCCATTCGGATGCCCCTTGAACTGGGCCACGAGCGGGCCGTCTCTGAGTTGCCCGAGGCATTGACGAATGAGGTCCACGGACTGCAGCGTCTCATCCATTCGCACCATCGCCCTTGCCCAGCAGTCCCCTTCCTCTCGCCAGACCGGTTCGAACCTGATACCTTCCAAGTGATAGCCAGCATTTCCGCTCAGACGGACATCATAAGGAATGCCAGAGGCTCGGGCCACCGGTCCTACCACCGCCCACGTGGTCGCCTGCTCCTTCGTCAGGACGCCAATCCCCTTGGTCCGCTTGAGCCAGGTCGAATCCTTGCGCACGACCCCGTCGAGCATCTGGAGCTTCGGTAGCATTTCGTCCAGTTTATTCTCCAATTCCTTCGCCGTCTCCGGAGAGATGTCCCTTCTAACGCCACCAGGCCAGTTCATGCTATAGTGCACTCTATTCCCGGAAATGAGGTTCGCCAATCGCATGAACTCCTCGCGCTCCCGGAAGAACTGCATGAACAGGTTCTCATAGCCCACCGCCTCGGCGATATGTCCCAGAGTCAAAGTGTGGCTAGTGATCCTCTGCAACTCCAGCATAATGGTCCGGATGATGAGCGCTCGCTCGGGAACCTGCAAACCGGCGATGGCCTCGATCGTCTGGCAGTAGGTCGTGCCATGATGAAATGAGCAGATGCCGCATACTCGTTCGCTCAGGAAAGCGTCCCTCTTCCAGTCCTTCTCCATGGCGTACTCCATTCCTCGATGGTTATAGCCTTGGGACAGCTCGACGGAGACGACACGCTCCTCCTCCAAGTTGAGCTTCAGGTGCAATGGCTCTAGGAAAGAGGGGTGCTGCGGGCCGAAGGGAATCGTTGATATCCTAGACATCCTTCTTCACCTCCGTTGCCACGTCTTGAGCGCTGCCAACCGTCGGAACCTTCGGTTTTAGGAGGGGCGCTTTGATCCCTGTCTCTGGCATGAGGAACAGGCCGCCGGGCACGCCTTTGAAGCGGATCCCGAACATGTCGATCGCTTCCCTCTCCATGTTCCAGGCGCCCTTGTAAAGGTCGGAGATCGAATCCAGCTCTGCTCCCTCCTTGACCTTGTAGCGATACTGGATCACCTCGTCTTTCCGTTGGAACATGTAGATCATATCTAACGTGCCGTCAGCATTGTCAAGCGGGAAGATGCAGATCAACCTGGAGGGACCGGACCTATCGGCCTTCATGAGCTTCGCCCTCAGGTCGACGTTCGGGTCGGTTGATACGCCTGCCTCATCTGTCATTATTGATCGCTCCTGGGGCTATCATCCGGCATAATCTTGTCCTCATGGCTCACATTCGTTTCCATGGCCTCGGCCTTCTCCTTCCATTTGTTGATGCCGATGATCACGGCATCGATTATCGCCTCGGGGCGGCACGCGCACCCGGGAACGAAGACATCCACCGGGATCACGTTGTTCACACCATGATTGTGATTATAGCAGTCCATGAACGGAGCCCCGGTCGAGGCGCAGTCCCCGCAGGCGATCACCAGCTTTGGCTCCGGGGTCTGCTCGTAGAGCTTACGCAGCCTCTCCTCGCATTTCTTGGTAACGGGGCCGGTGATGAGCAAGATGTCCGCGTGCTTCGGATTTGCCTTGTTCACCATCCCGAACCTCTCGACATCGTACTTCGGCGTCAGGAGAGCCCAGATCTCCAGGTCGCACCCGTTGCAGCTGCCAGTGTCGAAGTGAAGGATCCATGGCGATTTCAATCTGCATCGGGAACCGATGGTCAGATTCCCACCCCCTGGCCCAAGTAAAGGTTCCAGATGATGTTGGCAGCGACCAATGCGATGCCAAAGCTCAATGTGAAGGTGACCATGCGCCGCCTGGTCAGCCGAGCTGTGACATTGTCGATCACGAGAGTGGTGAAAAGGGCGGCGAACACCAGGACCATTTTCCCCAGCAAAGCCGCTACCGGCTCGGGGTCGTTCCAGAACAGGGTCAGGATTCCGAAGACGACAGCTATCTCCGCCCATCTGGCCAGCTCCACAGTGGCCAAGTATGGGCCGGAATATTCAACCAATGGACCGGAGACCAGCTCGGTGTGGGCATGCGCTATATCATAGGGCGACTTCTGCAGTTTGATCACCAGGACGGCAACGAGCGCGATCAAGGATAGCGGCAAGGTGACGATCAGATTCTGGCTCATGTCCCTTGAGATGAAGCTGTGTTCCTGGATACCGATGGAAACGATGATAAGGAAGAACACCGGCTCGTAAGCAAGGATCTGTAACAGTTCGCGCTGAGCCCCCATTTGCGAGAAGGGGGACCGGGCGCTGAACGCCCCGAGCACTAGGAATAGCGACCCAGCCCCGGAGAGGAAGAAGACCACCAGAAGGTCTCCTTGGGCGGCGAGGACCACCAGCGAGGTCCCCTCCAAGAGCAGATAGCCCAGGGCGAAGTATGCCTGGCTGGGGTTGATCAGGCGCCTCTCCTTGCCAAGGAGCTTGAAGAGGTCATAGAAAGGCTGCAGCAACGGCGGACCAACCCGATTCTGCATTCTGGCAGTGAGTTTGCGATCCACTCCCATGAGGAGGCCGACCGCCAATGGCGCGGTCAATGTCAGGAACACTGCCAGGGCATACAATGTCAGATCGCCCATAGGCCGACCTCCTGCATTGCCGGAAAGAGGAAGAGGGAGATCAGCAACAGGACCGCGATGGCGTTGATGAGGATGATGGCCTTGCCAGCAGTCTTCTCACTGAAGAAATATGCTCCCGAGTTCGCGAACACGAACGGTTCTCCCCCGGTATAGGCGTCCGTGATCTCAGCCTTCCCGGAGCCAGAGAGCAGGGCCAGAGCTGTCAGTGAGACCACAATGACCACAAGCAGAGCGAACATCGGGAACATTCCTAAGGCACCACTCACGAATAACACATCGATATGTAGAGGGCCGAGGTAGGGTACGATCAGATAGGCGACAACCTGGCTGATGAGGAATGACAGCCCCACCGCTCCGGCCATCAGTGCCAGCAAGGTCCATTTGAAGTAGGATGACAATGGCTGGTCGATCGCAGATTTCCTTGCTCGCATCGGTCCGGCCGAGAAGGTCCTTCCAAGCCATTTGCCGTAGTAGACCACAGACGCCCCAAAACCGATTGCCAGCAGAAAGGCGAACAATGGATAGTTGGCCGAGATCTCGCTGATCATCCATTTCGAGGCGAACATGCCGAACGGGGGAAGCAGCAATGTGATGACGCCGACGAAAAGCGCGAAAGTGACGAACGGCATCTTGTCTCGCAGGCCGTCCATAGGCTCGATGTCCTCGCTGCCGGTCTCATGCTTCACGACGCCGACCGCCATGAATAACAGGGCTTTCGAAATGGCGTGGAACAGGAGCAGGAGCATGCCTGCGTAGATGGCCTCCTTGGTCCCGATCGCAGCGCAGAGGACTATCAGGCCCAAATTGCCGATGGTCGAATATGCCAGGACCTTCTTCGAGCTGCTCTGCCCTATCGCCAACACTGACGTTGCGAGGAACGATACCCCGCCGACCAGCCCCACCGCGTACTGCAGCTCCGGTATTGGGGAGAACGAGGGAGAGAGGCGCAACAACAAGTAGACGCCCAGGTTCACCATTGTCGAGGAGTGGAGAAGCGCCGAGACCGGAGTGGGGGCGACCATTGCGCCGAGCAGCCACTTCTGGAACGGCAACTGCGCCGACTTGGTGAATGCGGCCAGTGCGAACAGCCCGATCGGGACCAGCGCGAGACCGCTGATGGCATTTCCCAACGGCAATTGCGAGAGCAAGGTCGTGCCTGAATAATGGTAAAGCAAGATGATGGCGAAGACCAAGGCCACCCCGCCTCCGAGTGTATAGGTCAGCGCCCTCAGGCCAGAGCGAATCGCATCTGCGGTGCCTTCGTGCCTTATGAGGAGGTACGAGCAGACCGTGGTGGTCTCCCAGAACACCAAGAACCAAAGAAGGTCGTTGGAGAAGACCGCTCCGTTCATCACCCCAAGGAAGAGCAGCATGACCGCAAAGAAACGAGGCTGGTGCGCATCGTGTTCCATGTACTTGATGGCGTAGATGCAGATGATCGACCCGATTATCGATGTGATCAGCGCCATCATGACGCCCAGGAAGTCGACCATGATCACCGGCTCTTGCAAATCGCCGCTCAGAACGAACTCGAACCACGTCAGCGGAATGAGTTGTGCCAGGGCGAACAGCACGACCAGTGCGCTTCGCTCCTTGTAGCCGGAATATAGGAAGACGAGCATCAGGGCGAAGTCAGCGACCAGCATGACCTCGCTGAATGGTGCGACCTCTGCTGCTGTCATAGATATCGACGCTAGCCCATTCCAGGTCATATATCCGAAGAGCAGAAGCCCAAGAAGAATGGTGAGAGAGGAAGTTACGATTACCCCTGCCTTCAATCGCAGAACGCGACCTAACCCCAAGCACGCCGCCCCTCCGATCATCGGTACTATGATGAGGGAGAGGAGCAACCATCCTCCAAGCTCCATGATGCCCAAAGGAGGCAGGGGAGGAGCGGATAGATTTAGTTTGTCTATGCAAGGGACTTTTGACCGTGCCCGCTGCATCCTTTCTCTGCTGCGTCTACTTCCTCACCATTGATCATTTCACTTCTGCTTCCAAGGAATGATTTAAGTCATTGACGAACGAATTGACAGATCGAAGCTTGGAGCGATTGAAACGAAGATCAAACGGTATGTGCTCGATTCGGGAAGGCTCCGGGAAAATCCTGGGCCTGCAATTTTGACAACCGAGGACATAACCAAATACGGTATCAGCTGGTTTGACATCGAGGAGTCGGAGTCCGAAGAGCTTCGGAATCTTTTGAAACCATTGGGCTTGCATCCGCTCGTCCTTGAACGTTGCGTTGGCAAGAAGAACTCGCCAGGAGTGATTTCCTACGACAACGAGGTCCTACTGGAAGTCCCCGCAGCCTTCGATCGGTCGATGACCGATCAAGGTTATTTGAGGATGGTCCTAAGACCTTCAATGATTGTAACGATCCGACCGGGCCCGATGCCCTCGCTGGATGACCTCATAAAGAGCATGTTGGCAGAGGACGGACCGACGATCCACCATCTGGCCCAGATCGTTTTCATGATCCTCGATGACCTTGCAGATCTAAACGTNNCTCACGGAGAATCAATCGTATAGTGTGGCCGGATTGAGCGCCTCTGATAATGAAGCTCTCAAGGACCCGCACCAGAAGGCATATCTTCAGGACCTGGTCTCGGAGGCGGAGATCGCGCAGAGGGGGATATACCGGTTAGAATCTCGTTTAAACGATTTGAATGCATACTATCAGATGGCGAGCAGCGATAAGGTCGACAAACGCTTGCGCATGCTGACGATAATCTCAGCCATCACATTACCTCTAGGCCTCATCGCAGGTCTCCTTGGAATGAACGTCGGTGGGGTCCCTGGTCTAACCAACCCGAATGGATTCGTCGTGGTAATCATCTCGATGATAGTACTCACAGCCGTAGAATTATTGTTCTTTTGGCGTGGTGGATGGTTTGAATAATCGGGTCTGTTTGTCGTGAATTCCTGATTCTGAGACTGAGCATGTTATCACGAAAGAGCGACTGCGAAAATAAGGATAGTGATGGGTCTGCCCGTATTTGCTATAACGACCCGCCAGTAAGTCATGTTTCGAGGTCAACAATGCCATTTCCGGCATTCATCGAACTGAAACCCTTTCCCATCTCTTTTACTCTCTCATTTCCATATCAGGAAGATAAATGATAAATTTTTAGGCTGAAAGAATGTTCTAATGGGCAGGGTGGAGTGATGGCTGGAATTAATCATCGTTCTTTGTTCAGGGCTTTCATAATTTCATGTCTGGCCTATGTCGGATTTTTAATCATCGTGAATACTTTGGACATTTGGAGTGATAATACGGTCGCCTTTCTCGTGACCTTGGGAATTCCGGCTGTAATCTTCATTCTGGCATTATTCACTCTTATTTCGGGGATTGTAAGTTGCTTCATAAAAAAAGACAGCATCTCGTTGCCTAGATTGATGGTCTATTTCGCAATTTTTATTCCAATATTTTGTATTATTATATGGCTCATACAAATAATGACCCAAGGATTTTCTTGATTGGCGAAGCGAGAGGGGCTGATGATAGGATCGAGAACCCATCGGGATGCGGTGAGGTTCGGACTCTGAGATACAGGCTAGCGCACCGTGGGCATTTATTGACTCCATTCTGAAAAGGCTCTGCATTGACATAGGTATAAGGGCTTGAAAAGACCTGATTTCAAGGGGATCAACTCGAATTGTCCGAAATGCGGTAAGTATGTCGAATCGACCGCTAACGAATGCCCCGCATGTGGAAACAATCTTACTTTGACCCCTCAAAATTACCAATCAAGTTTCATTATATTCGCTCGCCGTCATTTCAAATTGAGCCAAAGGTTGGAGATTGCAATCGTTGGAGTGGGCATTGGCATCCTTTCCCTTTTCCAACCTTGGGATGATGGATTCATTTGGCAAAATGGAACAGTCATTGCCCAAAATGAGATGAACTTTCTCAGTTTATTCGCGGCCAAAGATCTTGTTATCATAATTGTTGCCTTCTTCTTCATCGCTGGAATGCTGCTCACAATTCTCAATAGATGGTTTGTTATCGTCGAATTCATTGGAATGATGGGGCTCACCTTCACAATGAGCTCCTATGTCCTTTCAAAATTGGCTGCGCCCAATAACTTACTGAATCAAACTAGTTTCGGCATCGGTTATTTTCTGGGTTGGCTATCGCTCCTCATTTCAGCCACAATGCTGATTGATGAGAGGCGGGGAATGGGACCAGGACTTCCGCCTTCTGAAAGAGTGACGATAAGACAATGGACGAGTCCAGGGTTGAGAAGATAACTGCATCACTGGCAAAAAGAGCATTAGGTATCTCAGGGTGAGGTTCTGGCTTGTGAGAGATGAGTTAGGACCACTTATCATTCTTTCGTTCTCAGAAGCCTTTACTAGCAGGTCGAATATGTTATTTTGTCCCATGTGTAGGTGTGAAGCGGAATCTGATGATCGGTCTGGCTTTGACCGTCGTCGGTATCTTGATCATTGCCGGAGCTGCATTCGTACTACAGGAAAAGAACAATAACTACACGCCAAAGATCGGGGATTTCTTAAAGTATGGAATATCTTACACTCCTTCCCAGCAAACTCGCAATATAACAATTGAAGTTCTGGGTATTAACTCAACAAGTGTTTATTATAAAATGACAAGTAATGATCAAACAAGTTTTCAGAATGTGAGTAGGAATATAACTCATCCAGCTGAGAATTTGAATCTGACCCAGCGAATTATAACGAGAAATACTTGGGAAAAGCAAATATCAATACGAAATGGGGAATGAAAAGCACCGACCATTACAACTTGTCTACTTCACTTATGCACATAGAAACTTGGGCTTATAATGGAATCATGATGAAATTGGTGATGGTGAAGGCATTCGATAATTCGACCATTACGGAAATCCTGGTCGATACCAACATATCGGAAGTGACGATCTAACCTGAGTCTAACGCTTTTCTTTTTTCTCCTATAATTGA
The DNA here is from genome assembly GCA_003153895.1 of Methanomassiliicoccaceae archaeon. Classification (GTDB taxonomy): domain Archaea; phylum Thermoplasmatota; class Thermoplasmata; order Methanomassiliicoccales; family UBA472; genus FEN-33. The sequence continues at coordinate 28,549 of PMBU01000118.1, forward strand.
AGGTGGGATCGGCGCTGAGAGATAGGCAAACCTTTTCCTTTTATTTTTCAACTGATAGAGCATTGTTCTCTATAAGTGAGGATTTGGTGATTTGTCCTAATTGCAAGATGGATGTCGGAAAAGAGACTATCGTAAGAGAGAAGATAGGTTCGGGTATTTGGAAAGAGGGAGATATCCATAAGACCATTTTTTTCTTGCCCAGTTGCCATGTTGTACTTGGGATAGCTCAATAAACGACTTATTAGATGGCCCGTCGGGATGCAGCGAGATTCGGACTCTAAACGATGAGATCATCACCGCAATGCTATTCTTAACAAATCAGTCATGGCTTCGGTATTCACAGCCGAACCGCAATACGAGCAAAACCTTGGGAGCGACTGCCTGGATATTGATAGTGGTGGGTCTGCCCGAACACAACAAAGGGACCAATCCAGTAGGACATTTCTTCACTCGGAATTAAGG
>PMBU01000007.1 GCA_003153895.1 Methanomassiliicoccaceae archaeon
AATGAGGATCTGAATCTAAGTTGAGGGAATCTATTCCAAGATGCTACTTATTGATATCGGAAGCACGTATACGAAGCTAGCGGTTCTCGACGAGTTCAGCAAACGACTGATTGCAACTGCCTATTCTCCTACTACTATTGAGGATGTTTCCGTCGGCTTCAACCATGCCTTGGACAAAATCAAGAATCAATCTGTGCCCGATGACCTACTATATCAAAAGTATGCATGTAGCAGTGCCGCGGGCGGATTGAGAATGATCGCGGTTGGTCTTGTGCCAGAATTGACGGTCGAAGCCGCCAAACGAGCCGCTTTGGGTGCGGGAGCCAAAGTCATCGGCGCGTATTCCTTCTTGTTGATGAACCGCCAGGTCAGCGAAATCGAGGCGATCAAGCCAGACATTATTTTGCTCGCCGGTGGAACCGATGGAGGCGACCGGAAGACCGTCGTTCATAATGCCGAAAGAATCGCCTCTTCGAAATCGGATGCGCCCGTTGTGTTTGCGGGCAACCGGGAGGCGGCGGATCGAGTCGAGAATATTTTCGAGCAAGTGGGAAAAGAGATCCATCTGGCAGACAATGTTATGCCGACGGTGTCCAAGATCAATGTGGATTCCGTCAGAGAAATAATCCGGGAAGTATTTCTGAAGAGAATTATCGTCGCAAAAGGATTGGATAAGATTAACCAATTCATCAATGCTATCGTCTTTCCGACACCTGTGGCTGTGTTGGAGGCGTCGAAGACTTTTGCGCGAGTTACTCACGGAGGAGTTGTCGTCGTAGATGTCGGAGGAGCAACCACGGATGTCCATTCAGTCGCAGAAGGAAATCCACATGACCCGCAGGTCGTTCTGAAAGGGTTGCCCGAACCTTATGCGAAAAGAACCGTCGAAGGGGATCTCGGCGTTCGGCATAATATCTCTACCATCGTGAATACGGTGGGCAAAAAGGAATTCCTCGCCAATTCCAAACTTGCGGAAGATCTCGATTTGGAGAGAGTGGACGGCTTGATCGAATTGTGGTCCCGGAAAACTAGCGCTCTTCCCGACGGAGATGTCGAAGAGAGGTTTGATCGGCAATTGGCGGCTTGCGCGGTTGAAATCGCGATGAACCGGCATGTAGGATATCTTGAAGAGATGTGGACTCCGATGGGAAAGGTTCTAGTGCAGTATGGAAAAGACCTCACGGCAACTGGTATGATTATCGGAGTTGGCGGTCCAATCGTCTACAGCAGCAAACCTAGAGAGATTCTTGAGAAAGCCCTTTACGATGTTAGGACGCCACTTTTGCTCAAGCCCCAGAATCCCAGGATTTATGTGGATTCATGCTATATTCTTTTTGCGATTGGTTTGATCAGTAAGATTCATCCCGAGATTGCCGAAGGAATCGCGTGGAATTATCTCAATCAGATGAGGCTCATATGAACACAAACGTGCGGAACGTTCGGCTCAGCGATCAAGAATTCGCAGACATGCGAAAGGAGGCTTTGAGTAGCTGGCCCACTGGATCAGAAGTTGATATTGACGAAGCCATCGAGTTTCACAAATCACTACCTCCGGATCGCAATGTGGTGAGACGATTGCAGAGAGCCAAGGCCGAAGGCGATGTGCTGGTTCAGCCCAGAGCAGGTATTGCGCCCCTGGATGCGTGCATTGAGTTGTTGAAGCATCTCCAGGATGATGGTCAGGCAGACATTTTACCAACTTCGGTTGATAGTTATACGCGGGCGAATCGGTACAAGAATGCGGAGGAAGGAATTAGAAAAAGTGAACAAGAGGGCCGTTCGTTTCTGAACGGTTTTCCGGTAGTCAACTATGGCGTCATAGGGTGTCGCAAGGTGGTCAACTCACTTAAAGTACCAATCGAGTTGAGAACCGCCGCGCCAGATAACCGGCTGGCTGCCGAGATCACGCTGGCTGCCGGATATTCCGCCGCCGTCCACGGTCCGATCTGCGTCACAATGCACTATTCCAAGAATTATCGTCTTGCCACGACGATTAAATACTACCAGCATATCTTTCGGCTAATGGCAGAGTACACGCGGCGTGGTGTTCCCATCGCCCCGGATATTTACGGTTTGTTCTCGAATGTCGGCGTTCCTCAGAGTCTGATCTACGCTAACCAAATCGTTGAGGCATTGCTGGCTGCCGAGCAAGGTGTCAAGTATCTGATGCTGAATGTCATCACGCAAGGAAACATAGTTCAAGATGTCGCGAGTACATACGTTTTGCCGCTCCTCGTGGACGAGTATCTCAAGAAGTTCGGTTACAATGACATCGAGTTGATGACAGTGGCGAATCATTGGACGGGACCCTACCCTGAAGATCCCCGGTCTGCGTATGCGCTGGATGCCGTCAACACCGTCGCGGCAGTCATGGGCAATGCGGATATGATCATGGTGAAATCCACGGAGCAAGGCGTTGGCTTGCCAAGCAAAGAGTCCAACGCGGATGCTTTGAAATTCACTCGGGTGATGGTGAACTATCTGAAGAAACAGAAGACCAACATCGGCGGCGAGGATTTCGAGACCGAATGTGAGATGACCAAGCGAGAGACCCGCGAAATGCTTGACAAGGTACTGGAGATGGGGGAAGGCGATCCCGCCGTAGGCATCGTGAACGCGTACGAGAGTGGCATTATGGAATCACCTTTCTCGAGCAACATGCACTACAACCAGGG
>PMBU01000027.1 GCA_003153895.1 Methanomassiliicoccaceae archaeon
TAAGCCAGTGCAGCATGGGCGGCCTGGATTCCCATCGCCTCGGCCTCAGCGACACACATTGGAGCAGAGGCGGAGCCAGCTACGAAGACGCCATTCGCGCTAGTCATGATCGCCCGATGGGGTTCATCGCTAACCTTGATCAGACCTTCCCGATCCAACTCGACGCCGAGGCTGTGGAACAGCTCGAGGTTCTCTGGGTCCTCTCGGAGGCCGAGCCCGAGCACAACCAGGTCGGTAGGGATCTCGTACAGCTCCTTCAACAAGGTGTTCTCGCCGCATACCAGTAACTGCTCAGTCTGAGGTTTCTTCGCCACTAGAGCCGGCTGCCCTCGGATGAACTTGACGTCGAGCTGTCTGGCCTTCTTGTACATCGTTTCCTGGCCCTTGCCCGCCATCCGGATGTCTATATAGAGGATATAGACCCCGATCTTCGGATCGCGCTGCTTGAGCCTGATGGCACATTCGATCGCCCCGGCGCAGCAGACCGCGCTGCAATAGGGTACTCCTCTCTTTTCCACCCGGGAGCCAACGCACTGTATGAAGACCACGGTAGAGAGCGGTCCGCCATCGGACGGCCTTGTTAACTCGCAGGCCGCGGTGAGCATTACATCCAGTTGCTGCTGGGAGACCACGTTGCGATGCCTCCCCAGGCCGAACTCGGGGATGAGACCGCCATCTATCGGCACCAGGCCGGTGGCGAGGATCACAGCGTCCACCTCATATATTGCCCGTTGACGGCACCCCCCCTGCACTGATTCCACCTCCATGCGGAAGGCGCCATCCCTCTCTGCACCAACGACCTCGGAGCCGATGAGGACGAGCACGTTTTCATTGTTCTGACCAGGTTCGCCGCGAGACGAGGGATTCGACCGCTCCACCAGGATGACCTGGGACCCTAGGTCGACCAATGCTTTGGCCGCAGTTCTGCCAGCGATGCCAGCACCGATGACCATTACCTTCCTGTCATTTGGTATGCAGGCTTTCCCCGCTCCTTCCATCGATATTGCCCTCAACGGACGATAGCTGCCTACCGGTTCTTGAGTTTTGGGTGCAACGACCAATATCATCCAGTTAATGTTGCGGGCATATTCGATACAATTAATAGCAATGGCTACGAATGACGATGCTGGAGCTCTTACTTATGTTGGAGATCGAGAACCTCAGCGTTGAGGTGGGAGGAAGAAAGATCCTCAGGGATGTCAACCTGAGCGTGATGGCCGGATACACCAATGTGCTCTTCGGCCCCAATGGCTCGGGGAAATCGACTTTGCTCATGACCATCATGGGGTTCAGCGGGTACAAAGTGACCGAAGGCCGGATACTGCTGAACGGTGAGGACATCACCAACCTGCCGATAAATGAACGCGCCGCTCGAGGCATCGGCATAATGATGCAGAGACCACCGAACCTGGTTGGCGTGAGGCTTCGCAGTATGGTGCAGGTGACTGGCAAAGGAAAGGTAGACCCTGAGATAGCTGCGAAGGAACTCGATATGGAGCCATTCCTAGAAAGGGATGTGAACGTTGGCTTCTCCGGAGGCGAGATCAAGCGTTCCGAGCTGCTGCAGCTGGGAGCACAGAACCCTTGCCTGTACTTGCTGGACGAGCCGGAGAGCGGCGTCGACCTGGTCTCCATAGAGAAGGTGGGGGCGAAGGTGCACGACATGCTGCGGGCCGGGAGCACCTGCGCCGGCTGGAAGATGCAGAGCGGCAAGGCCGCTTTGGTCATCACTCATACTGGCCAGATACTAGACTTCATCGAGGCTGACCGGGGATACGTCATGTGCAAGGGGACGATCGCCTGCTCTGGGAACCCCAGGGACCTATTGGCCGAGATAAGGAAGATGGGATACGAGGAGTGCGTACGATGCAAGCTGAAGCTGACAACCGTGAACTGAAGGACAAGGTCGAGGATGCCAGGAAGAAGAAGGCTACCTTCGGTGAGGACATAGACCTGGACAAGTATCCGGAAGCCTCCAAAGACATCCCCAAGGTGGACAGCCTGACCGACCTCTCCAAGGACGAGCAGGCCACCCTGCTCAATGCCGGGGTAATCCCAAGCGAGGAGGGCCGCGCCGGCTCGTTCGTCTTCATGGATGAGACCGTGGTGCATACCTCGGTGAAAATGCCCGGGGTCGAGGTGATGCCGGTCTCCGAGGCGCTGAAGAAGTATGACTGGCTGCGCGACTACTATTGGAAGGCGGTCCAGCCCGACGCCGATAAATACACGGCTCGCACGTTCGAGGAGCAGGCCGACGGCTATTTCATTCGAGCACTGCCAGGGGCGAAGGTGAAGGCCCCGGTGCAGACCTGCCTGATGCTCAAGGGCAAGAGCGTTGCGCAGACGGTGCATAACGTGATCATCGTCGAGGAAGGAGCGGAAATGGAAGTGGTCACAGGCTGCTCCACCAGCAAGGGCGTGGAACGGGCGTTGCACATGGGGATCAGCGAGTTCTACATCAAGAAGGGGGCCGCGCTCACGTTCACGATGATACACAACTGGTCCGAGCAGATCGGGGTGCGTCCCAGGACGGTCATTCAGCAGGCGGAGGACTCGACGTTCATCAATAACTACGTGGCGCTAAAGCCGGTCCGGACCATCCAGACCTACCCAACAGCGAGATTGGACGGCAAGAACGCCTTCGCCCGGTTCAATACCGTTGCTATCGCACATCCGAACTCCGAACTCGACCTTGGTTCAAGGGTAATAATGAATGCCGAGGGCTCGAGATGTGACATCATCTCCCGTACGATCACGACCGGTGGGAAGGTCATCGCTAGGGGCCAGATGATCGGCGCTGCTCCAGGCATAAGAGGGCATCTGGAGTGCCGCGGACTCATCTTGGGCAAGGGAGGGGTGCAGATCGCCATCCCCGAGCTGGAGGCGAGGGTAGCGGACGTGGAGATGACCCATGAGGCTGCCGTCGGCAAGATCGCTCAGGACCAGGTCGAATATCTGATGTCCAGGGGATTGAGCGAGGAAGAGGCGGTCGGGATCATCGTCCGTGGTTTCCTCGAGGTCGGGATTCGTGGTCTCCCGGAGGCGCTGAAGCGAGAGATAGACCTAACAATCGAGAAGACCAGCGTAAAAGGGCTGTGATGCTCCAAAACAAACCTTTTCCTTTCTTATTCATTTGAACAACGTTTTTGCATTTTAATGTGCATTTGACTATCTTAATAGGATTTATTTAGTGCAAGAATGTTTCCAGGCGGGGAGGGGACGAGCAGTGTATAAAACCGAGTCGTTTGAGGAGGACCACGAGCTCAAGATTCTAGGCGCGATCAGCCTCGCGGCGCAGATACAAAATAAGGAGCTGGCGCATTGTCTGATCAACCCACAGGTCCTTGCGATCCTCTCTTTGACCGGTCGTAAGGCCTTGACCATCCATGAGATATCCGAAGCGTTGGAACTCACGCTCGCCACCAGCTATAAGCTGGTCGAGCGGATGACCGAGCTCGGGCTGATGGCCCGGACCGGGATCGCGCGAACGTCCGCCCGGGGCAGGGCGGCGAAGTACACCTCGAGCATGAAGAAGGTGACCTTCATCATGTCCGATTCGCGGATGGAAGCGACCATCACCTGGAAGAACGGCCAAGTGGAATGCTTCCAGAGGGACTTCTTGGCTAGCGATCCGCAGGACTCGGAGATGCTGGAACCGAGCGGACCTGACCAGGTCGCTCCCGAGCGGGCTGGGTAGCTATACATCTGTCCCGTCGATTGGCCAGCGAACTCTCTAATAGGCTAGGCTTCCATTTCCTCTATGGATGTCGACCTACGTCATCAAGCGCTCTGGGGAAAAGGAGGAGTTCGACGAGGCCAAGGTTCGGACGGCCATCCTCCGTTCCGATGCGACCCCGGAGGAGGCGGACGAGATCTTGAAGCGCCTCAAGTCGGAGCTTTACGATGGCATCACCACCGAGGTGATCTACCGACACGTTCACCAGATGCTCCAAGGGCGCAAGGCCATCAAGTTCGGCCTCAAGAAGGCGATCCTGCGATTAGGCCCGGAGGGAGAGAACTTCGAAAGGTTCATGGCCCGCGTCTACGAGGCCGAGGGCTATCGCACCATCCTCCGAACGAGCCTCAATGGCAAATGCGTGCAGCACGAGGTCGACATCATTCTAGAGAATGGCCAGGGGAGGATGATGGTCGAATGCAAGTTCCATAACTCCCTAGGGCTGAAGTCCAACATCCAATGCACCCTTTACACCTATGCCCGCTTCCTCGACCTGCAGTCGACCCAGAAGCTTGACCGTCCCTGCCTTGCGACCAACACCCGGTTCACCACCGATGCCATACAGTACGCCGAATGTGTGGGCATGAGGTTGCTCGGTTGGCGCTATCCTGAGGGCGCCGGATTGGAGCAACTGGTTGAGAAGCATTTGCTTTACCCGATCACCATATTGGAGATGCACCGGGCCGATCTCGGGATTTTGTTGGGCGCTCATTTCCTTCTGGCGCGCGATGTCCTGGACCGAAGGGGGGAGTTGGAACGGCTTTTGTCGAGCGCAAGCTCGTCCTCGCTCGTCTCGCAGGTCAAAGAGCTATTGACCTGAATCCGATCAGCGGACGACCTTGCATCCGCGACCCACCTCGGAGACGGTGCATTTCGGCTTTTGCTTCGGCGCGGGGGAGCGCGAGTAATGCTCTGGGTCCTCGACCACCTCGATCTCGTTGCCATCGAGGTCCAGGAAGACGGCCATCAGCCCGCCCCAAGCCCTCTTTTCCGGCTTTAGCTTGAAAACGACCTCCTCGTCAATCAGCTTGCGGTGGAATTCGAAGATGCTGTCGGTCTCCAGCACCACTCCGCTCGGCCCGCCGGGCTGGCGCGGATCGCCCTTGGATGGAACGTAGAGGGCGATCTTGCTCGATGGCTCGTCCGGCCCGACCTCGGCCCACTTGTTCCCGGGAGACTCGAGCTGTAGCTTCAGTCCAAGCACCTGGGTATAGAACTCTACCGCCTGCTCAAAATCCGAAACGGGGATCGAGGCCAACCATACCCGGGTTACGTTCCCCCGTAGGACGTACATACCTTCGCTCATCGGGTCTCCGAGAGGCATGCCTCATGATTGGCAGAAGGTCTATTCTAGCTTGTGGAGCGCATGGGAAATTGTCTAGGTCGAAGGAAAAGGGGCGAAAAGTGAAATACCGGATGCATCGTTCAATGGTCAACTGGCTAATGGTAAGTCAATCTGATGATATGCGCGGTGGAACCGATGGAAGACGACAAAATTGAGGTAAAGACGGTCCATAACGAGGACGTCAAGCTGATGAAGAACATGGTGCGCATCAAGCACAAGATCATCGTTACCAGCGGCAAGGGGGGAGTGGGAAAGTCCACGGTCTCCAGCAACATCGCCATGCTGCTTTCAATGCGCGGCTATGAGGTCGGTCTGTTGGATGCGGACATACATGGACCCAACATCCCGAAGATGTTCCACATCGAGGATGCCGTGCTGCACGGCGATACCGAGGGCATAATGCCGGTCATCGTTCCCCCGCATCTCAGGGTGATGTCCATGGCGTTCCTGGTGCAGAACTCCGACGAGCCGATCATCTGGAGGGGACCGATGAAGATGGGGGCCCTCAGGCAATTCCTGGCCGAGGTGCGATGGGGTCCACTCGACTTCCTTATCATCGATCTGCCACCTGGCACAGGGGACGAGCCGCTCACAATCATGCAGCTCCTCCCCGAAGCGGACGGTTCGGTCGTAGTAACGACGCCGCAAGACGTGGCGTTGCAGAACTCCCGAAAGTCCATCGGCTTCAGCCGCAAGCTGAACATCCCCGTCCTGGGCGTGATCGAGAACATGTCCGGCCTCACCTGCCCGCACTGCGGCAAGGAGATAGACCTCTTCAAGATCGGCGGAGGTGAGAAGGCGGCGGTGGAACTGGACGTTCCATTCTTAGGAAGGATCCCGCTCGACCCCAAAGTGGTAACGTCCGGGGATGAGGGAATGCCTATTGTGATCTCGGACACCGACTCTCCAGCCGCGGAAGCCTATAATCAGATCGTCGATATGATCCTGAAACAAGTTGGAGAGGATCCGAGATGAAGCTCTGTGTAACCTCGACCGGTCCAGACCTTGATGACGAGCTCGACGAGGAGTTCGGCCATTGCGCCTATTTCATCCTGATCGACCCAGATACGATGAAGTATACCGCGGTGAAGAACGAAGGCCACAACGCGGAGATGGGCGCGGGCATCTACGCCGCCGAGACCATCGTGAAGCAAGGATGCGACGTGGTCATTACAGGCTGGGTCGGGCCGCATGGCCAGAGGAAGCTCACCTCGGCCAATATCCGCATAATCATGGACGAAGAGGGAACTGTGCGGGAGGCGGTCGAACGATTCAAGAAGAAGCAGAGCGCCAAGTGAGGCAGTTTCTCACAGGTTCGAACTTGGGATATGGAGGGTTGAGATGAAGGAAACCAGAGCAAAGGAGTATACCGATCACTTCGAGCATATGGAGATCACTTTGAAGGGACTTCCGGAATGGCCATCCAGCTCGGNNTGGGCCACGAACTGGCGGACGATAAGCAGAACATGGAAACGCTGCAGGAGGAGTTCATCCTCACCGATGCCATGATGGACCGCATGAGCGAGGCCCTCGCCTTCAAGGATCTGACGATCTCGGGTGCGCTCGGCCTCGATGGCATAATTCTAATGGAGAAGATCGAGCATGTGAAATTCACGCTCATTGAACTTATGGACCTCTTCAAAGAGGTAATCGAGGACGATTTGGCAGACTGATATTCGTCAACGAAAGAAACGTGATGGATCGGACATCAATCAAAGGGGCAGATACATGAAGAAGAGATGCGCTTGGGCGCTTTCGGACCCGTTGGTCATCGCCTACCACGATGAGGAGTGGGGCACGCCGGTCCATGAGGACAGGCTCCTATTCGAGTTTCTGACGCTGGAGGGCGCTCAGGCCGGACTGAGCTGGACCACCATTCTGAAGAAACGGGAAGGGTATCGCGCTGCATTCAACAACTTCGATGTCGCCAAGGTCGCTTCTTATGACAAAGGAAAGATCGAGGAGCTGGTGGTAGATCCCCGCATCATAAGGAACAGGCGAAAGATCGAATCTACTGTTGGCAACGCTCTTGCGGTCATCGAAGTCCAAAAAGGGTTCGGCAGCTTCGACTCCTACCTGTGGGATTTCGTGGATGATGCTACGATCCAAAATGGCTGGAAGTCGTTGAAGGATTTGCCATCGGAGACTGTTGAGTCAAAAAGGATGAGCTCCGACCTTGCTGACAGAGGATTCAAGTTCGTCGGACCGACCATCTGCTATGCTCTCATGCAAGCCGTGGGAATGGTCAACGATCACACAAATGATTGCTTTCGCCATATGGAGCTCAGCAAATGACGACCGGCTCTTTGACAGGATCCAGTCATTCAGCGCTAAGAAACTTCGATGCTCATTGCCACTAGAGCATCCCGTCTGAACTAATGTCTGTTATTCTACCTTGCTCCGCTCAAGGCAAGTGCGGAAGCACCGAGGCCAGCAATAGAATGCCTTCATGGACGAAGTCTTCAATACTAGATCAGGTTCCTTTCCCTCATAGCTGCCTCTGAGATGCCGCTCCCGAACTGATAGTCCGTGGAATAGACCCTTTCACCTGGCTCCGGCGTCCGAGTGGGATTCGGCCCGATCTCCTTAATCTTCTCGATGAAGTCCTCCACCTCTTTCTGATAAAGGTCCGGCTGGTCCGAGTCGACGAAGGCAGTTCTGAACCGGGATTGGTCGAAGCCCAGCTGATGGATGACCTCCTTGAGCAGCAGCATCCGGCGATTGGTGCGGATGCTGCCCACTTCGTAATGACATCTCCCCGGCTTTCCCGCCAGGATAAGAACGCCGTCCGCTCCGCGTGAGAGGGCGCGCATTACCCATTCCGGGTCGACTCTGGCAGAGCACATGGTGCGGATGACGGTGAATGAGGGCTGGCTCTGCATCCTTTTAATGCCCGCCAGGTCCCCGGCGGCATAGGAGCACCAATTGCAGGTGAAGACCACGATGTTGGGGAAACCCTCGTCCTCGGTGACACGGGCCGGTGTCAAGGCATCGATCTCCGCAGTCACCTCCCGGTTGGAGAAGCAACTTTGGTCCATGGCCGCTGAAGGACAGGCCGCCACGCAGGCGCCGCAGCCCTCGCACATCTTCGGGTCGACCGATGCCACTTTCCGACCAGGGCGGCCGGGGTCGTCGACCAGCCGGACCGCGCTGACCCGACAGGTGGAAAGGCAAACGCCACAGCCCGAGCACGCTTCGGATTTTACCATCGCCTTGTTGTCGCCTTCCTTTGCGCCAGTCGCGGCGAGCTTGGCCACGGCCGCGCTGATAATCACAGCCGCTTTGCCGGTCGCCTTCTCGCGATCTTCGTGTATGAAAGCACACTGCTCCCTGACATTCGCCATCTCGACCAGGCAGCCCTTCACCTTCGCCTGCTCCGCGGCCTCGCGAAACTCCTTGCCATAGAGCAAGGGCGAGCATGCCGCTATCACCACCCTATCCAGTCGCTCGGCGATGATGGTCTCAGTGATCTTTCTCCTGCTCTCCGGATGGCAGAGAAAATCCGTCGTAGAAGTGTGAACAACGCCGCCCGATCCCTTCACCTCGTTCTCCAGAAGCTCCATATCGATCGTGATTGGAATGGCGCCGCCGCAGGTGCAGAGGAACGCCCCTGTCCTGGAATCTGGATCCTTTTCGCTCATGAATTCACCATTCGATGCTTTCGTCGCAGATGGATTTTCTCCATTCATTCAAGCTGTATATATCTTAGACTGAAAATTTTGCAGACCATCAGAAGCAAATCACCGAGGACACGACCGTTAAAGCGGAACCCTATTATGCCCCTTAAGCCCGTAACCCGACATCGGGTGCCTAGATGAAATTGATGGCTGTGAACGGAAGCCCGCGCAAGGCAGGCAACACATCGGTCATGCTGAAGGAGATAATCGCATTGGCGGAGAAGAAGGGTATCGAGACCAAGTACTTCGACCTGGCCGATCTGCATGTATCCGACTGCAAGGGCTGCCAGAAATGCAAGACCGACCATGAATGCGTCCAGAAAGACGATATGGCATCAGTCGTAGAAGCGATGCAGGCGGCGGACTTCGTGCTGCTCGGATCCCCCGTTTACATGGGTGATGAGACCGGGCTGATGAAGTGCATGGCGGACAGGCTCTACTGCCTTCTCGCCCCGGGGGACGGCGCGGGGAATTATAAGTCTAGGCTGGCTCCGGGGAAAAAGGTCATGCTGTTGATGACCTGCGGCGAACCCAACGGCGATAAGCTCTACAATTACATCCTAACCCGCTACTTCAGGCTCCTGGTCAAGCTGCTTGAGTTCGAGGACTTCCATTCGTTCATCATTGGTGGTGTGAACCCGAATGCCGATGTGCGCCAGATGAACCAGGCAAAGGAAGCGATGAAGGAAGCGAACCGGTATCTCACCGTGTAAGAGGAATCTGAAAAGCCTTTAAGTGGAGGAAATCCGCTCCACAAACCAGCTAGAGTGTCATCTTTGCTAAGCTGTTCCACCTTCTTCAGCAAATTCACAATCAAGGGCATGAACTCGTAAGAGTCAAGGTCACGGACAGGAATCAACCGTGAAGGGCTACAGCCTCAGGGGAATGTTTGGGATCAGCTCCATTCCACAGGTAATTACAATGTCATAAAACCTATTAATAACAAAATACGTTTTAGTCACCATATGGTTGGCTGGCAGTCTATAAGGTCGCATGTGGCCTCCTTACATTTGAAAATCCAAGATAACGCTCTCTTCCCGATTAGAGCCAGAATAATGGGCGAACCTCTCTACCATGCAATAGGGGACAGTCACACGCGCATCTTTGAAGGACAATATCCATTTATTACACATACCTTAGGACCTGCCACCGCTTATGGTCTTAATAATGAGAATAGCAGAACTGGCTCGAGGAAGAAATTGGCAAGTGTCATCCGAAAAATTGACCGTAGTCGAGATTTTATAATATTATCATTCGGTGAAATAGATTGTCGTTTCCATGTTTTAAATCTCTATGAGAAGTCTGGCGGAGAGAAATCCCCAGAGGAGATTATTGATAAATCGATAGGCAATTATCTAAAGGTAGTGGGTCAGTTCGACCTACGTGATGGAAGGTTGATGCTATTGAGCATACCTCCAGCGGGTCGCCAAGATAATATCTATAAATACCCGTTTTATGGAACCCAAAAGAAAAGAGCCATTATCACCAAGATGTTCAATGAGCAGTTAGCCCAGGCTTGTAAGGAACGTGAAATTCGATTTATAGATTTATATTCAAAAGTATGTGGGGATGACGGGATTATTCCAATGCAATATGAAGAGGATGAAACTCATCTAAATAATAAGGTAGTCCCTTTTGTTCGAGAAATATTAGCCCTAAACAGGAAGAAGATGGAAACCTGATACCTGATTTTAGAGGGGATTCATATGCAACCTAGAACTTAATGCGTAAGAAGGGATGCTGTGAGGTTCGGGCCAGGATTGCTATGAAGTCCTTAGAAACACCAACGTCTTTTCCATTTCCCCTTACCGAATCATCTAATGAGAATGTGAAAAAGAAAATTGGGAAGAAGCCCACCCTCGGAACGTGGCGTTTGGGGATTGGTGGGTATTGCAGTTACACGCTTCATAATCCAGTAGACTTTCAGTACTCGATTTTGGCCCGACAAAAGTATTTCTGGAATGGCGACCTTGTGTCGTTACAATGTCCCGCAGAGAGATAATCTTCGCTTGCCCCCATTGCGGTTCCAGAGACATCGAGCCAATGGTATTGGTTGGAGGACCGATGGCCGGAATCGACAACGACGATCGAACCTTCCGCTGCCGGGCTTGTGGCAATAAAGCCGTGCCAATAACATTCAGTTCCACCGAGGATTGGATACACTTCCGTCAAAGCAAGATCAAGGGCAAGGAGCAAGAGAGAGCAAGGCCCGAGTTCTCCACCGTGCCTATCTTGCCAGTCGATACCAGACCGCTGCTCTCAGTCGGCGGGATCGATATCCCGATTCTCAAGCTTGCTGAGGTGGTCGACCTACGATGGGACGGTTCCAATATCGATCGGAATGACTACCACGTTTCCTTCGATCGCTATTGGAAGGCAGTATCTGGTCAGAGGTACAATGCCTCAGATATCATGCTGATGGATCTATCGGGCGTCCGGAATGGCAACCCCAACTTCCGGGTGCTTCGAGAGCTCGTCAAGCATAAGTATGATGTCTGGCTGGACTTAGGGATCAGATCAGAGGCGGATGTGTATGATGCGTTCGCCATTGAAGTTTCGAGGGCGCTGGTAGACACCTCGCTATGCAACTCGCTAAAGCTGTTCGACGAGATCTTCGCGCTGTCCGATCGCTGCGTGCCCTGCATCCAAGTGGCGAACGGAGAGGTGATCTGGAGGAGGGCAAATGCCGGTCCTGCCACGATCAAAGGCTCGATAAAGGCGATGAAGGACATCGGGTTCGAGGAGGTCGCCGTTATCGACGTACGGCGGTTAGGGACCAAGCTGGGCATCACAGAAGATATGCTTTCCGAACTTGAGGGCTCGGAGGTAAGAGTGATCGTGGGAGGCGGGGTACTCGAATCGGACCTGGAACGCATCAAGATGAAGGGGCTCAAAGGAGCGTTCATCGACCCATTCACCCCCATAATCAAAGACATAGTGGCGGAGGTCGGAGAGGACAAGGAGTTCGTCAGCTCTCCCGCCACAGTGATGAGGAAAGCCCGATCAGGCAATCACTTGGCGACTGATTGATCAGTTGTTCCGGTCCAAACCATTTCAATGGCCGGCCGCGCTCGTGAAGGGCCGAGCAGGTCTATTATCTAAGAAGATAATAATGGTGGGATAAGTTGAGGCGAGGAAGCAGACGACATTCAATCGAGAGGAGGAGTAGATGTCCCCGAAGATACTGGTCATCGATGATGAGTCAGGCATCCGCGATATTCTTGGCCAGTTGCTGAGCTACCACGGCTACGATGTGGTGACTGCCGGCACAGGGGAGGAGGGGTTGAAAGCCCTAGGGGAATCCTTCTTCAATATCATCGTGCTCGACATACGACTGCCAGATACGCTTGGCACGGTCCTTCTGGACAAGGTGGAGGAGATCGCTCCGCGAGCGAAAGTAGTCCTCATTACAGGGCACCCTTCGGTGGAGACGGCCATCAGGGCGTTGAGGAAGCGCACCTATGACTATATCCAGAAACCGTTCAAGCTCGGGCAGCTGTTAGAATCCATCGAGGGGGCGATGGAGGACCAACGCATAGTGGTCGAGAAGGAGCGGATCCTCGAGCAACTGAAGTTCCTGAATGATATGGCATCCCAGATGGACAAGACGATGGACCTCGACGTTGTCCTGAAACAATTGCTCTCCCTCAACATGAGCTATTTCAAATCGGATTCCGGAGCGATCTATCTGAAGAACGAAGACAAGTTCGTGCTGCGGCAGCACATCGGCGTAACGAAGAAATTCATTGCTGACTTCGGATCCCTACCTCTGGACCACCCTATCGTTCGAGAGGCGACGAGTTCGCGTATCGCCTTCGCAGTGAATGAGAATGGAGGCGGAGGGAGCTCTTGGGCTTCGGTCCCATTGATGTGCTTGGACCGCCCGCTTGGAGTGATGGTCCTTACCGCTAGGAGCGGCGCTTGGTTCGATGAGGAGGCGAAACGGCTGCTAGGCATTGTCGGTGCCCAGGTCGGCTCCACCATCCACAAATCGATGCTCTACAGCCAAACCCAGGAGACAAGGGACTATTTGGAGAGGCTGATCCAGAATTCCGCCGATGCTATCATCACCTACAAGCTCGATGGCACTATCCGGACCTGGAACGAGGCGGCGGTGAAGATCTATGGCTACCGCGAAGATGAGGCGGTCGGCCATCCAATGGTCAACGTTTCGGTGGAGCAGTTCCAGGAAGTCAGCGATATCATGAAGAGGGTCGTCTCGGGCGAAACGGTGAGCAACCACAGGTCCCTCCTAAGGACGAAGGAAGGGAGAAGCATCCAAGTGGCCGTAACGTATTCCCCGGTCAGGAACGTGGCGGGAAATGTTGTCGCGGTCTCCACGATCTCCAGGGACATTACCTTGGAAGAGCAGGCTGAACAGAAAGCGGAGAAGTGCAAGGTGCAGGAATCAGGGATGAAGTTGCGCGAGGTCGTGAACACCCTCATTCCGCTGCTGATGAGGCGATCGCTCTCGGACGAAGAGCGCCGCAAGCTCGTTTCGATGCTGTCGGACAAGCTGGAGCAGGCATTGTACTCGGACTACTTCGGCCCTGATCAGATGATAGACCTGAGGACCTTGGGCCGGGGAATCGCGGAGGTGTTCAATGACCTCGGTGGGCAATTCGATTCCGCGGTGGACGGGGACCAGCTGGTAATCACGGCAAGCAAATGCCCTTGGGAGAATGGGGTGCATCGCAACCCAGCCAATTGCATGCTGACCAAGGCTTTGATCACTCGGTTCGCCGTCCGGGCCTTGGGGCACGCGAGAGTCAGTGTCGGTCAGACCCTGGCAAACAACGACGGATGCTGCCGATTGACCGTGCACCGTCTGGAGAGCCTCAGAGGAACGGTTGAGGGCTAGCGCAAAGCTTGATATTCATTCCGCTCACCTTACCATTCGAAATCGATGGCATTGGACCTCCTATGGATGACGATACTGATTATCGTCGCGATCGTTCCAGCAGTCGGCTACCTGATCTGGGTCCGAGATACCGAGACCTGTCGCAGAGAGCCCTATTCCGCCCTGATAGGCGTGATGGTCTATGGTGGAACGTTCGCCGTCGCTGCCGCAGTGATCCTGGAAACGTTGGCGCAGATGGCGTTGTTTCTGCCAGGAAGCCCACTTTCCCGCGGTTTCGGGATATTCGGGCCCTTCGATCCCACTTTGGAGGCAATACTGCTTGCCATTTTCATAGCGCCAGTGGTCGAAGAGCTAGTAAAAGTCACTGGGGTCTTCACCGTTTACGGCCGCCTGAACGAGATCGAAGATGGCATCGTATACGGAGCGGCGGTCGGACTGGGGTTCGCGGTCACGGAGAACGTCCTCTACTTCGTGGTCGCCTTCTCTCAAGGACTGGATGTTCTCTTCTTGACGGTGGTGATTCGTTCTATCACCTCGATGGTGCTGCACTTGAGCGCCACCTCCATCAGCGGCTACGGCATCTCCCGGGCGAGAATCCTTGGTTCGCATGGCCGACCGGTCGGTTGGCTGCGCTATTTCGGGATAGCGATCGTTCTGCACGCATCGTTCAACCTGATCGCCTCCCTGGGGGACATCTTCCCGGATAACGCGGACATCCTTGGCCTGGCGGGATTGATCCTGGTTTTCATACTGGCAAACGCCGCCTTCGGAATAATGCGGAGGAGAATAAAGCAACTAGACCTCTCCACCCCTTGCCAGATGCCTCAAGCCAGACCTTGATCCGATTTCACCAACCGACGCCCCAAACGTTCGGCTTCCTCCATGGCAGCCGGATGGGATATGACCTCGCCTTTGCCCTCCACACCGGGGAGGAGGATCTCACCATCATATACCAGTCCGATGGCACTATAGAATGCCCGGATCTCTCCCACCGCATGTTTGAACACCGCCTTCGAGTCTCCGCCCACTGCGATGAATGACCCCTTCCTCTTCCTCGCAGCGGAAGAATAGCGACCGAGGAGATCATTGCGCACCCAGAGGCATTGGCATCGGTCGATGAGCAGTTTAGTCTGGCTGCTGAGCCCTGAGAAATAAATCGGGGAGGCTATAATCACACCGTCTGCCTCCTCAAGCAACTGATATATTGAGGTCAGGTCATCCCGTTGGACGCATTGTCCGTCCTCATGGCAATCGTTACACCCTTGGCATGGCTTGATCAAGAGGTCGTTCAGAATCACCTTCTTGACCTCCGCGCCAACCTCGGCCGCGCCTTTGAGCGCTTGATCCAACAGGAGGTCGCTGTTGCCATTCCTCCTCGGGCTGCCAAGGATTCCTAGGATGTGGGTCATGTTAGCGACCAAATGCCTGAGGATCAGCGTACCTGGCAGGCGTCTATGTTCTCCAAGATGCGGTCCTTCAAAGCCTCATAGTACTGGAACGTCTTGACCACGTAGTCGCATGCCCCGGCTCGGATCGCTTCAAAGCTCAGGTCTGGGTCGTCGTACGCAGATACCATTATCACGGGAATTCGGAGGCCGAGCGGCTTGATCTTCTTCAAAAGCTCGATGCCATTCATGTCTGGCAATGCGTAATCGAGGACGATGATGTCGAAGCCATTGCGCTTCAGCTTCTCCAGCGCTTCCCCGGCGGTTATTGCCGGCTCGAGCTGGAACTCGTCCTTGGGCAAGTATTCAGCGCATAGGTTGATATGCTCGGTGTTATCGTCGACCATGAGCACCTTGACAACTTTCTGCCCTTCAGCCACAAACACAGCCCCTTCATACATTTCTATCATCGATATTTAACTTCGACCTCGGGAAAATCACGCTGAATACTGACCCTTTCACTTGGTCCAGCTTCTCGCGATCCTCTACCCAAACCTTTCCGCCGAGCCTCTCCACCAGCATCGTAACGACGCTCAATCCTATGCCATGTCCCTCAGAGGCGGATTCGACGTTGAAATTGTCGAAGCGCTTGAACAGGAAAGCCCTTCGGTCCTCAGGGACGCCCTCCCCTTGGTCCTTCACGTCTAACCGCCAGTAATCATAGCTATTCTCAAGATACGGATAGATCTCGATCTCCACCGGGGCGGAACCGCCATACTTGCAGGCGTTGCTCAGGAGATTGAAGACGATGTCCTTGACGAACGTATCCCCTGAAACCAGCGCGTCATCCTTCGGCGGTGAATAATGCAACCCGATGCCCTCATATAGCGTATTCATCCGCAACGATTCGATGCATTCCCTGACGATCTTGGTCAGGTCTATCGTCTCAACCACTATTTCCGAATCCTTGGCGGTGCGGAGCAATGCCAGCTTCCTTACGTCAGATATCAGGCTGGATATGTTCTCTGATTGTGCTAAGGCGCTGATTATATATCGCCTCTGCCGGTCGTCTAGCTTCGGGTCCTTGGCCAACATCTCCAGGTACCCATGGATCGGGACGTTGTAATTGGCCACATCATGGGTCAGCAAGATGGTGTACATCTGCTGTGAGGCAGCATGCTCATTGATCTGGTTATAAAGTTGAGCGTTATTGATGGCGGTCGCTGCCATGACCGAGAACATCTCGATGATGCGGAAATCCGATTTGTTGAAAGGTATTCCGGGCACCCTCTCCAGGGTGACCACGCCCAGGATCTCCTCCCCCATCTTCAGCGGGACCGAGATCAACGAACTTGGGTCCTCGGGAGTGCCAGGTATCTGGATGGACCTCTCGTCCTTATCGGCACGTTCGATGAGCATTCCTTTGCCGGATTGAGCGACGATACCGGTGATGCCCTCGCCAAGCTTCAGTTCCATCCCCATGACGTTATCTTGAAACTCGCTAATGCTGCTCACGCATACCAGCGTATTCTTCTTCCGGTCCAGGCGGAACATGTGGACGTTCTCGGCCTTCACCAGCTCGGAGGCTTTCTTCAAGATCGTCTCCAATACCTTCTGGGAATCCAGGCTGCCCGCGAGGGACATCGCCGTCTCATAGAGGATTTCCAATTCCCTGTTTCGCCGCTGTAGCTCGCTCTTGAGGCGGGCTTTGCGAAGCGAAAGTGCGACCTGGTTGCAGAAGACTTGTAAGATAGGCAGCTTGCTCTGCAGGCTGCTGCCGATCGTCCTCGACCCGAAGCAGGCGGCCCCGAAAACCTCGCTACGGAACTTGATTGGTAGACAGGCCAGTGAGCGGATATCGCTGTCCTCCAGTACGATGCGCGGGTCTCCCTGAAGGTCCATGGAAATGAATGTCTTTCCGGCCTGGATGTCGCGGTAGAGCGCTCCCTCGCCCACCAATCTCATCTCCAGCAGCTTCCTGCCGCTCTTGAAATCCATTCCAGCGCAGACCATTCGCGGTTTGGCTTGCTCACCTATTAGCCGGAATACCCCAAAATCGACCCCGAGGAAATCGATGAACTTGCCCAGGTCCCTATCGATCGCCTCCACCAAGTCGTCCGATTCAACGATGTCCTTTGAAGTCTCGACCAGAGCCTCGAGGTCTCGGTCAAGAATGTCGACGCCTCCTTCCTCCATTTCCCTGCCAGATTCGACCTCGCGTCCAAAGCCGATCGCGCTCGTCATGCTCCTATCCTGACCAATTGCGTTGCCAAATGAAGCGAGCTTGTCCTCCGCCTTCATGTAACCGTTGGCCAGCCATATGGTGACATTGATGTTCATGACGCCAGAGGAGTCGATCACTGGCATGAGGCTCATGAAAACCGGTAGAGGATTGTCTTCCTTCCTGAGCAACCCTGCCCAATGAGAACCACGGCTATCGTCCCCATTCAACAAGCGGTCGATGACCAGTGTCGTACTGATAGCATCCTCCACGGATACGATCTCGAAGAAGTTCTTGCCGACCACCTCATTGGCCGCATAGCCTGTCAATTCCTCGAAGGAATGACTGACCGATCTCAGTTTTCCGCCTTGATCCAAAGAAAGTGAAATAGAGGGTGATCGATGATGCGACGTCGGCATCTCCTCGACGTCGGCCAGGGGCTTTCCCGGATTCGGCAAGCTCACCGCTATCTCTCCGAACTTGCCAAAACGAACATCTCCCATTACAGACTCCAGCGGCCTTATAATATATAATTCTGTTTTTATCGCTATTAATCATGAGATTTATTGACTGGCTCTAATATGGTGAAAGACGTCCTCCAAAAACATATAGGAAATAGTTCCGGCTGTCTGCCTCCAGACGCTCCTCTCTCATTAAACCAATCTTCTCTCCGACCTGGTTTTCCATGAGGGATTGGCCGAGCGAGTTCTAAAGAAGCGACTTCGGGGTGCAGCTCGAATAGATATCTCCGATCATAGCCAGACTCCCAAAAAAGACCGCCGGTTACCGATAACTTGAAAAACCAAAAG
Organism: Methanomassiliicoccaceae archaeon; assembly: GCA_003153895.1. Classification (GTDB taxonomy): domain Archaea; phylum Thermoplasmatota; class Thermoplasmata; order Methanomassiliicoccales; family UBA472; genus FEN-33. Next base: position 18,035 of record PMBU01000027.1, read on the forward strand.
GAGTATAGAGGGACACCGGGAGCTGGGAAGGAAGAGGGAGACTTCACTAAAGCCCGATATATGCATTTTCCTC
>PMBU01000144.1:0-7357 GCA_003153895.1 Methanomassiliicoccaceae archaeon
GATCGCGGCAAGAAGAAGACCCTGGTGATCGATCCGATCGATGGCACTTACAATGCGGCCATGGGGGTGCCGATCTATAGCGTTTCACTAGCGGTGGCGACCGATTCCCTCCGCGACGTCGAGATGGCGCTAGTCCAGAACCTGGTGACCGGGGATACCTACTATGCGGAGAAGGGCAAAGGCGCCTTCCTGAACGGGAAGAGGATCCAGGTCCGGAAGTACGTGCCTCATGACTCGACCTTCCTATGCTATATGGGCAAGTACTCGACCAGCGACACTCTGGAGCTGATGAGGAAAGCTAGGCGCTCCCGCTCCCTGGGATGCGCCTCGCTCGAGATGTGCCTCATAGCCGAGGGCAAGGCGGACGCCTACTACCTGAACTGCGAGGTGCGGGAACGCGCCATACGGGTGGTTGACATCGCCGCTTCGGCCTTGATCCTCTGGGAAGCGGGAGGCGAGATAGTCGATATGAACGACCATCCGCTCGATATGCCCCTTAATCTGGAGGACCGGAGGAATTATGTGGCCTATGGCGATGTGGCGGTGAAGGGGGCATTCTTCTGAGATTCGGTATCACCGCGAACGTCGAGATCCCTGTCGGTCCAAAGCTGGCAAAGGAAGCTTTTAATGCCCTGAAGGGACAGGACTTCATCCTGGAGAACGAGATCGCCAAGGTGCTGGGCCAGAAAGGGCATGACATCGAGGACATGAATGTCGATATCATGATCGCCGTGGGCGGTGACGGCACCATCCTCAGGGCGCTGCAGAAAAACCGGGCGCCGGTCCTGGGCATCAACGCCGGAGACCTGGGCTTTCTCACCGAGATCCCCAGTAACGGCGTAAAGCAAGGGATAGAGCGCGTACTGAAGGGCGACTATATCCTCGACGAGAGGACGAAGCTGAAGACCACCATAAACGGGAGGAGGGTTCAGGACGCGACCAACGAGGCGGTGGTGCATACGGCGCACATCGCCAAGATCCGTCACTATAAAGTGTTCGTGGACGACGAGCTGGCGATAGAGGTCAAAGCGGATGGGATAATCATCGCCACGCCGACCGGTTCGACGTGCTATGCAATGTCCGTCGGGGCGCCAATGCTCGATCCTCGCATCGAAGGGCTGATCATCGCGCCGATGGCCCCGTTCAAGTTCGCTGGCCGTCCTACGGTCGTGCCGGCGAAGAGCGACATCAGGCTGGAGCTGGTCCATCCGAAGCCNNGCGCGCTTCGTCTCCTTCGGGCGCAGCTTCTACACTCGGGCGAGAATGAAGCTGATGGACGGGACATGCTGAGCCCCGACAAGCCCGGGCTGCGCATCGACGGGGCATTGCTCGACGCCATCAACGAGGCTGCCGTCCAGACCTACCCCAACGAGTTCGTCGCCGCCCTGAGGGCGGAGAAGGGCGTCATCAACGAGCTGCTGATGCTTCCCGGAACTATCTCGGGCGAAAGGTCCGGCATCCTGCAGCTCCATATGCTGCCGATCGACTTCAGCGTGGTCGGCTCGGTGCACTCCCATCCTGGCCCAAGCGCCCGCCCTTCCGAAGCGGACCTCGCCCTGTTCCGCCATTTCGGGTCAGTGCATATCATCACCTGCCTGCCGTTCGACCGCACCAGCTGGAGGGTTTACAATCTGCGCGGCGAGCGGATCGAGCTGCAGGTCGTCGACTAGAGCACCCGGCTTCCCGGCCCGATGTTGCCCTTCGCCAACGCTCCAGGGCCGATGGTGCTCTTCTCCCAGATGATCGTTCCCGCGTCGATCATGGCATTGATGCCGGTCTTGACGTCATCGCCCATGATCACTCCCAGCTTCCTGCGTCCCGAGTCGATGAGCCCTCCCTTGAAGGACACCCGGACGTTCTGGTCGTCGAAGCGTAGGTTCGCCACTTTCGTACCAGCGCCGAGGTTGCAGCGCTCTCCGATGACGCTGTCACCGACATAATTGTGATGCGGTATGTGCGTCCCAGCCATGACGATGGAGTTCTTCACCTCCACCGAGGCGCCGATGCGCACGTTGGGGCCGAAGCAACAGCCAGGTCGGATGTAGCAGTTCGGACCGATGTCGCATCCTTTGGCGATGTATACCGGGCCGTTGATGTAGGTTCCCGAACGGATCCTCGCTCCCTTCTCCACCACCACCTCGCCCTTCATGACCACGTTCTCTTCGATGTCGCCTTCGCATTTTCCCACTAGGCGGGACATGAAGATATCGTTCGCAGTGAGGAGGTCCCAGGGTCTGCCCACGTCGATCCATTCCATCATCATGCGATGGATGAGGACATCCTCGGACTTGGAAAGTGTAGTGATGGTATCGGTGATCTCGTACTCCCCCCGGACCGATTTCGGCGTGTTCCGGATCAGTTCGAAGATCGATGGGGTGAAAACGAATATGCCGGCATTGATCAGGTCCGATGGTGGTCTCTTCGGCTTCTCTATGATCCGGATCAGCTTGCCGTCCTTCTCCTCTACCACTCCGAATTGGCTCGGGTCCTCCACTGTCACCGTGCCCATGACCATCTTGCCGGTTCGCTCGAACATCTCCCGCATCGCTTTGATGTCCGTATCTGAGACAACCACGTCGCCGTTGACGACGAAGAACGGTTCGTCCATTACGCCTTCCGCATGGCCGATTGCATTGGCCGTTCCCAGGCGCTCCCTTTGCTCCAGATAGGTGATCTTCAGGCCAAACTCCGATCCGTCGCCGTAGTACTCCTTAATCCGGATGGCCTTCCAACCGACCAGCAGGGCTATTTCCGTCACACCGGCGGATTGCAGCGCGGTGAAGATGTGGCTCAGGAAAGGCTTGCCTGCCACAAGCAACAATGGCTTGGGTATGTTCGATGTGAGCGGACGAAGCCGCGTCCCTTCTCCGGCGGCTAGCACCAAGGCCTTCATTTCAAGCAACTCCCGACCACTTTCTCTGCCATGTTGTCCAGCAAGTCCAGCGATTCCTGGGACCTCGCTTCTGTCGTCACCCTGATCTTCGGCTCCGTTCCGGAAAGTCTCACCAAGAACCACCCCTCCTTGAACTCCGCCCGATATCCATCTACTGTGATAAGACGGTCGCAGTCGATCTCCCTCATGGACCGCTCCAGGCGCTGCTGCACCGCCTTGCGCTCCTCGTTCCTGAAGACCTGCGACATCCTCGAGACCGGATACTTTGGTATAGAATCGACCATCTCGGACAACGGCCGTTCCTTGACCATGGATGAGAGCAATGCTGCGGCGTATACGCCATCCGGGCAGAGGGTCTGGTCCGGGAAGATGAATGTGCCCGACGGCTCGCCCCCGAAGTCAGCCCCAGTGACTTTCAACGCTTCGGCGACGTAGACGTCCCCCACCCGAGTGCGGTGCACTTTTCCCTCCACCAAATCGTCAAGGACCATCGATGCATCGACCGGCGCGACAACGTTCCTCGCTTTCAGCGCCACCACGAACAGCGCGAGCAATCGGTCGCCGTCGATGTAACGGCCGTTCTCGTCCACCGCGACCATGCGGTCCCCGTCCCCATCATGGGCGATGCCCAGCGCCGCCCCCTTGCTCTTCACCAAGCTTCGCAGGTCGCCCAGGTGCTCCTCGGTCGGCTCGGGCGAGTGGCCAGGGAAGAACCCATCCGGTTGGGAATTGATGCTGGTCACTTTGCATCCAAGCTTGCGTAGCAAGAAAGGCGTTATAACGGAAGTTGCGCCGTTGGCGCAGTCCACTACTACCTCCGCTTCCGCGCTTCCGACAGTCTGTATGACCGCCCTCATATGGTCCTCCAGCGCGGTTGAATAGTCAGTGAGCGAACCGACACCCTTCCAATCGGGTCGGCGGAACGCGCCGGAAGAGATCAATCCCTCCACATTACGCATCTGGGGCGAATCGAAGGCCGAGCCATCAGGGTTCCACATCTTGACACCATTGTACTCCGGGGGATTGTGGGACGCTGTCACCATCAGACCGCAGTCGAAGGTGGAGGCAGCCCGGGCGAGCGTGGGCGTAGGCACCATTCCGGCCTCGGCCACATTGGCGCCGCTGGACAAGGCCCCGGCCTCCAAAGCGCGGATCACCAGGTCCCCGCTGGTGCGCGGGTCCTTGGCGACGATGATGCTGTCTGCGATGCTGCCAGCTGCGGCACCGATCTTCAGGGCGAGGTCGACGGTAAACTCAGCTCCGAGCTTGCCGCGGATTCCGGAGGAACCGAATAAGGACATAGTTCAAATCCAAATTCGAGACCGCGACTGCGCATGATAAACCTTTTCCGACCTTCCGCGCCCGAGGAGTTGCCTCGATGCTGGCGCCGTTCGTCATTTTTGCCGGATCCGAAGCAGCTCTGGCTCTGAATCCAGAGCATGCCAGCAACCTCGAGAAAACGGCGAAACATATTAAAAGGTGGAAATACTGGATGCCGGTAACTATCGGATAAATTTTATATATGGGTAAAATACATTACATACTGGTCATGACTGGATAAAAGGCCAGCGCATGAGCCGATATAACACACAGGAGGGACATTCTTTGGTGATGGAGAAAATCAACCTAGACAAGGCAAAGGATATCGCAAAGAAGAAGGGATTGAAGCCTGGCCGCGTCAAGGGAACGAATGGGGTGCAGTTCACAAAGGGCAACAACGCTCGCCTTGAGATCGTTTCCTGGGACGTATTCGAGAAGACACTCGGCGACAGAAAGCTCGCGGTCTTCGAGAGTGGCGGCTGGATGAAGATAATGAAGAAGTAAATTCTTCTTAACTCCCTGAAAAATCAAACCCTTTCCTATCGTTTCTTATTCATAGTTTCATGATAAGCCAGTTCTTGCCGCTCTGCTCCTTGCCTTTNNTCCTTAAGCTGGAAGGTCCCTTCGTCCCAGATCTTGACGGTGCCACCGCCATACTCTCCTTTCGGGATGGTGCCCTCGAACGTCGCATATTCGAGAGGATGGTCCTCGACCTGGACCGCGAGCCTCTTCACCTTCGGCTCCTCGGGGACGCCTTTGGGCACGGCCCAGCTCTTCAGGGCGCCATCCAGGGCCAGGCGGAAGTCGAAATGAAGATGGGTGGCATCGTGCTCCTGGACAACGAACCGCGGGGCATCGGAGGACTTCTTGCCCTCTGGCTCCGGTGAGCGGGCGAAGTCCCTCCTGGTCCTATACTCCTCCAATGGCATCCCTATCGGGCATTGAACGGTCAGCCGATTAGATAATCCTATGTCGAAAGAACAGATCAGTCCAACGGGCCGACGGAGCGGACACGCAGCACCAGCTCGCGGTGGAAGACCTTCTTGAACCCTTTGGCATGGGTCTCCGCCCCCCAGACCTCTAGCTGGCAGTCGCCGGTCGCTATGACCTCCAGCAGCGCCTTGTCCTTGTCGACGTAGACGAAGCTGGCATGCTTGATCAGGCTGCAATGGCTTCGGTCCAACGACTCGGCTAGTTTCAGGAACGAGCTGAGCTGCTGCAGCACCGTGAGCGACGGGTCGTCAAGCTCCTCGCTCTTCTTGCCTGGCGCCTTCTTCCGATGGAACTTGGCCAAGTTGGCGATGATATTGATTTCGTGCTGGCTGAATCCCAGGAGCTCGGCGTTGCGGATGATGTAATAGGAATGCGCCTGGTGGTCCGCGAAGGAGATGAAATCACCGATGTCGTGAAGGTAAGCGGCATACCCGAGCAGCTCCCTCTCGTCCTTGCCGAGATTATGGATGCCCTCCTCTTTCGCCGAATCGAAAAGCTCCAGCGAGATGCGCTTGATGGTCTCAGCATGCACCTCGTCCGTCCCGAACGACCGAGCGAGCTGCAGGACGCTCCTCTCCCTTACTCCCATGCTCTGGTAGCTCGGGAAGCCCTCGATCCGGGAGAGGTAATCGACTATCATNNATGTCCGCCCGCTCCGGGTTAATGCCAGGCACTTTGCGCCTATCGTCCAGGTTCTTGGTGCTCAGGATCGCCACGGTGCGCTTCAACCTGCTCAAGGTGAGAGTTGAGGCCTCTCCTCCGAGGTTCCTGGCTGCGATCTGTGCCAAATTGATCGCCGTCCCGGAGCTCGCCACGGCGATCTCCGCCCCCTGCTTCTTTACACTCTGGACTGTCCGGACGATCTTGTTTCGGACAGACTTCTTCATCAGTGAGTATCTTTCCGGAAAGATCGGCCCAGTGTCTTCGCTAGGCACGAAGAGCGTCGTCAGTCTGATCGCTCCCAGTTTCAGACTGTCTAACATGAGGTAATGCCTTTGATCCCCGACGATGACCTCGGTGCTGCCTCCTCCGACGTCCATGAAAACTGCTTTCTTGCCGCCGAGGTCGACCGAGTTCGACACGCCCAGGTAGATCAGTCTCGCCTCCTCCAGTCCCGAGATGATCCTGAACTCGAATCCGGTCTCAACCCTCAGCTGCTCCAGGAACTCCGCCTGGTTGTTCGCATCCCTGGTGGCGGAGGTGCAGACGGCGATGACCTCCTCCACCCCGTACGACCTCCCCATGCCGACGAAGTGCTTGCATACCAGTATGGCGCGGTCCATCGCCTCCGGGATCAGTTCCTGATTAAGATACTCGTCCTCCCCCAATCGGACGACCTGCTTCTGGACCGAGAGGGTGGTGAATGAGAAATTGGGATTGAGCCTCACGACAGCGGCCCTCACCGAGTTCGTGCCCAAGTCAATGAACTCGACCACTTTGCCAGCGAAGTCCATCCTATCCCTGGTAGCCTTTATCTGCAGCGACTTAAAATACTTATCAGCTGCCCTAGTTCTTCACCACGATCTCCAAGCGGAATGCCCTCTGGAAGAGATCGCCCTTCTTCAGCGCTTCGCTCTCCTCGGCGCTCGAATCGCCCTTCGTTCTCAATTTGATGGTCAGTCGGCCCTTGGCAACAATGCAATCTATCCCCATGACAACGCTGGAATGAGTGGCGTCCAGCCCGTCCGCGATGCGCAGAATGGCGGCAAGCTTGCTCACCTTGACCTTGTCGCTCTGGCGCAGCGACGCATAATGGGCATGCTTCTTCTTCGGGATGGAGCGGGTGTGGTAGCGCGCGATCGCCCCGATCAACTGCCTTTCCCTTTGCGTCAACGGCAGGTCGGTGTCGCCCAGGATCAATGCCAGCGTGCTCTTGTGATGTCCAGCGGTCCCGGCCGACCAGCCGATGTCATGCAGGATGGCAGCGCATTCCAGTAGGAAACGGTCCTCGCCCTTCATCCGGTGCATGCGTTCCAACTGGTCGAAAAGCTCCAAGGCCAGCCTCCTCACCTGCTCGGTATGCCGGTCCATTTGCTGGTACTTCTCAGCGACCTTGGTCACCTCGGCCAACACTTCCTCCCTCGGCCATTGGGAAGCGGCGGCAGCGGCCTTGCGCCCCCGTTCGGCGATGTACTCGAACGAACGCCCCTG
>PMBU01000144.1:7390-12236 GCA_003153895.1 Methanomassiliicoccaceae archaeon
CCCACCGACCTGGCCATGTCCCGGTGCGAATGCCCCACGATGATCACTTTGGCATCCGAGGAGCGCGCCAGCTCAGCCAGTCGGTCCTCGCTCGTCTCCGGCCCCAGATGCTCGTCGATCGAGATCGGGCTGCCATGCGTCAGAAGGAATTTTGTGCCATCGATCTCGAATCGGATCTCATGGGGCAGCTCCTTGAGGTACTCTCTGCTCCCCTTGCTAAGATTATCGTAAGCCCATCGGAATGCCAGCAGCTTCTTCGGCTCTTTGGTCGCCCCTTTCCCACATTCTCCGACGCTCAGCGCCTTGAGATCGTAATTGCCAATGACGCTGACGAACTGGCTGGAGCGCGCAAGGCTCACCACTTCGTCCGGGAACGGCCCGTAGCCGACGAGGTCCCCACTATTCAGGAAGAGCGTTATCCCCTTGGAGCGCGCATCGGCCAGGGCCGCCTCGAGAGCTTTCAGGTTGCCGTGCACGTCACCGAGCAGCGCGATCTTCGCCTGAGGGGCGGCCAGTAACCTTCTCAACCTTGCCTCTTGCTCGTTATTTATATCAGCGGCCCGGATCACCTTCTCGGTCAGGACGTCCAGCAACCTGGTCTTCTCCCAATTGTTCCAGGTAAGCACGAAGTCGTGGTAGAGCGAGTCTTTGCTCGCTCGACGATCATCAAGGACGAACTGCAGACCCGCTCGGAGGGATCTCATTTCGGCGCCGCATACCCGGGAGCCGTCGCCCCATGGTCCTCCACGCATTACTGCCTCGAGCTCGGATATCCAGACGTCACAATCGTGCATCTCCCCCAGGACATCCTGGAACCCTTTGACCTCGGAGATCTCCTCCTTCAGGCCATCGTCGTAGAGTGGCTGAAATATCTCCATGGTGTAGCGCAGACGCTTTGCGGAGATGCGCATGGCATGCTGCTCAGCGATCGCCGACGGTCGTTCCACGTATTTGGCATAGCCCCGCACCTCCTCCACTCGCTTCTGGATGTTCTCCCTCGATTGCGAAAGATCCTCCTTGGTGCGGAGGTTGGTCCCCTCAGGGATCGTCTCCTCCATCGTCAGGAGCTGTTCGGTCAGCAGCTCGATGGTGCGGTCTCGCGTCACCTCACCGATCGAACTCGCCAGAGCAGGTTGAAGCGAGATGCGATATTCCCTTTTATGATCTAGCAATGCCTCGAGCCCCTTTCCGACCTCTTCTGAATGCCCTGCTTTCAGGAGCTGCTCGAGGTAGCTGATCTGGACGTCGGCATCCCGGGCCGAGCCGAGGGCGCGCGTCAGTTCGCGGATATCCCTCTTCCAATCGGCGAATCTCTTTCTTGGGAAGATCGGTTCGAATATGTCGAGGTCGGTCCGAACTCTCCTCGATGCGACGCGCATGCGGTGCACGTTCTCTGGGTCATCGTTCCGAAGCACGCCCTCCATCTCTTTCTGCAAGGCAGCCAAATGCACGCGAAGGCTGGTAATGCAGAGCGAACGGAACCCAGGCTCCTCGCCGACCTTACATTCGGTCATGCCAAGCGCCTCGGTTCTCAAGGAACCATCTCTGCGAGTCCAGCACTGCATCCCCGTCCTTCGGCAGCACTCTCTCATATGAGCCGTCGCTTAGCAGCCGCCTGGACTTGACGTTGTCTTTCAGATGATTGGAGAGGATAGGGTTCACGATCGAGCGGACGATCTTCTCGTCCTGCACCGGGAAGAGCATCTCCACCCTGCGGTCGAGGTTGCGGGGCATCATGTCGCTGCTGCCGATCAGAACCTCCTCCTTACCGCCGTTGCGGAAATAGTATATCCTGCTATGCTCCAGGAAGCGTCCGACGATCGAGGTGACGTTGATGTTTTCGCTCAATCCCTTGACCCCGGGCTTCAGGCTGCATAGTCCCCGTACGTTCAGGTCGATCTTGATCCCTTCCTGGGATGCCTGGTAGAGCGCCTTGATGACTTCCTTATCCAACAGGCCGTTCAGCTTCCAGGCGATGTAACCATTGCCATTCTCTCGGTGGGAAGCTATCTCCCGATCGATGCGTTCGATGATACCGGAGCGAAGCCCCTGCGGGGCGACGAGCAACCTCTTGTAACTTGTCAGCCCAGCGTACCCCGTGAGAGCATTGAAGAGGTTTGAGACGTCGGCACCGATCTCCGAGTTCGTTGTGATGTAACCGAGGTCCCCATAGAGCCGAGTGGTGACGTTGTTGTAGTTCCCAGTGCCTAGGTGGGAATAGCGAACGATGCCTTTCTTGTCCTTCTTCACGATCAAGCAGATCTTGGCGTGGACCTTCAGGTCCAATGGTCCGTAAACGACGTGGACGCCTTCCTGCTCGAGCGTGCGGGCGAAGGAGATGTTGTTCTCCTCGTCGAACTTGGCCTTCAGTTCGACCACAGCCGCCACCTGCTTTCCGTTCTTGCGCGCCTGGATCAGCGCGTCGATGACCGGTGAATTCTTGTCGATGCGGTACAGTGTGATCTTTATCGCCAGGACGTCGGGGTCATTGGCCGCCTGCTGGAGCATGTTCACGACCGGACCGAATGAGTCATATGGATGGAATAGGAGGCAGTCGCGCGCCTTGAGCGCCTCGAGGACGTTCTCGGGGTTCGACAGCTCAGGAGGAACATATGGGGCGAAAGCGCGGTCCTTCAGTTCGGGCCGGTCGATCGAAAGCATCTGCCAGAAGTCCACCAGGCCGATTGGTGCATAGGATTGGAACACCAGATACTTAGGCAGGTCCAATTTCTTGGCGAGCATCTCGACCATCCACTCGGGCATGGTCAGCCCGACCTCAAGGCGCACCGGAGAGCCTATCCGACGGTTCTCCACCCCTTCCTCCACTGCCGTCAGGAGGTCCGATGAATCCTCTAATTGGATCGAGATCTCCGCGTCACGGGTGATCCGGAATGGGTAGGCCGCCACGACCTCCAAGCCCGGGAAGAGTATGTCCAGATTCGCGGAGATTAGGTCCTCCAAGAGAATGAAATTGAGCGTCGGCCGCCCGCTGATGCCGTCGTCTTCGCAGATGCCTTCGGGTATTGGGACGAAGCGGGGAAAGATGCCAACCGGCACTTTCACTCGGGCGAAGTTCTCCTTGCGCTGGTTGTTCTTTACTATAACAGCGAGGTTGGTGGTGAGATTGGAAATGAAGGGGAAGGGGCGCCAAGCATCGAATGCCAGAGGGGTGAGGGTCGGATAGACCTCTCTTTCGAATAGCTGCCTCAGGGCGTTGCTCTGCTCTTCGTCGAGGTCCCCCCAGGAATGCACGTGGACGCTTTCCCCCTTCAAGAGCGGGAGCAGCTCCTCGTACCAGCATGATCCATGTCCTTTGAGTATGGGGATCAGGTTCTGCCTGACCTTGTCGAGCGTCTGAGATGGCGTCAGCCCGTCTGCGGTGAACTTGAAATTGCCCCGGACCATCTGCCGTCGCAGGTCGGAGACCCGGCTCATGAAGAACTCGTCTAAGTTCGAACCGCAGATGGCAAGGAACTTGATCCTCTCCAGCAGGGGATGCGAGCGGTCCATCGCCTCCTCCATCACCCTCTTGTTGAACTCCAGCGAGCTCAGCTCGCGGTTGATGAAATTATCCGGGTCATCGAGGTTTTGGACTAGTGCTGGTGAAGGTTGACCGATCGTCAACAATCGAGGTTCATCCGTTCGTTCTGACATGGCCGATAAGCATCCCTATGAGCAAAGCTACTTAATTTGAGTTTCTGGGCATCGATCAGCTGAATGTATGGAAAGATCGGAGCGCTTCTCTAGCCAAGTGTGATTATCTGGGACACGGAAATCAATTCCATGGGCATAGATAAGATTTTAGTACGTTGACGATATGTTGCTAATCCACGGCCCATGCAGGGATAACCAAGCCTGGCCAACGGTGCGAGATTCAGGGTCTCGTCCTTAGTGGTTCGGGGGTTCAAATCCTCCTCCCTGCACTATTCTTCTTATCCAAACATTATTATCTGGTTTCAATCAAAAAGGATTCGTCCTAACGTACAAACCCTTCCTTTTTTCCTCTTTTTTCGAACGAGGTGCAATATTGAGGTTCAAATTGCACCCCACTCAAATTGTTAGAAGGTAGTATGCAACCCACAAAAACCGGATCAACCAAGGTCAAATGGGCGGCTCTTGTCCAACGGACCATGCCTTTGTATCCTTCCTCCGACATATGGATGTATATAAAACAACTCAGGGATGAACAACCATGATCATGGATAGGTTCGGCATCAGTGACAGGGGGATTCTGTTGATATGCACGGCCATCATCGCTGCAATATTTGTCGTGGATGCCTCAACGCCTAGCGGATATAGCGCTGACTTTCTGTATATCCTACCAATCTTCTTTTGCCTAGGATTGCCCAATGATCGTTCGGTCTATGGGGTGGCTTTGATTGCTACGGTCCTGACAATCATTGCAGTGCCCTTCGAGCCTTCAGGAAGTCTATCCATCGACCTTTTCAATCGTCCCATAGCCATTATTGGCATCTGGATAGTAGTAACGCTCGGGATACAGCGCAGGAAGTTCGAACGTGATATCGAAAAAAAGGCGAGTGAACTCGCTCGTTCCAATCGAGAGCTGACAAAGGGGATNNCGGTGAGGTTCGGGCTCCATCAAAGGTATTCCTGCGCAGACCTTTGGGGGAAGTCCCTTGCCCTTTGCATAAATTCAGTCCGATCCTAATTCCAAAATATCTCACTGCACTACGATTCGATATGGCACTATCATCGAGGACCTGGTGCGCGTTTTTATTTACACTCGTTGATTACAGTGTCGTCATTGCCAGCTCATTGGTAGTCCAAAGCAACACCCATCAGAATATTATTCCGAACCAAGAATTTTTCGTCACTTCATATAATA
>PMBU01000023.1 GCA_003153895.1 Methanomassiliicoccaceae archaeon
GTTGAGGATGCGACCGCCGATTATCTCGCTGTTCGGAACATCTACGATCTCTCCTTCCTCATTCCTGATCTTCGTGAAGACCAGGTTCTTCTCCAGAACCTCACCGACCAGATCGCCACCGATCCTGATCCGATCCCCTACGTCGAACGTGTAGCTGTTCATCAAAGTCAGCCCGGCAACGATGTTGTGCGCCGTCGAGTATGAGAGAACGATCCCCAGGAAGCTGAACATCAGTATCAGCGCGACAAGAATGATCCCGATCGTCTCTAGGCCGATTATCGAGAATATCATGAATATCGCTGTCAAGAATGCAATGATATAGAGCATGTAGCGGACGACGTCCTTGAGCAGGTCAATGACCTTAGGATTGAACTTCTTGGTCCGGAACTTGTAATCCTCGAAAATAGCCTCTACCAACCTTATCACTATGAAGATAGCGATTAGCAAGACGATGGTCGTGCCGATCTTGGCAGCGTTCCCCTCGGCATTCCAGAACTCGGTCAATTGGTCTATCGGCTTTACGGATTGGAAGAAAGAAAGGAGAAAGATGATGATGATTATGCTTGCCGCTATGTAGACGATATAGCCCAAAAGCAGACTGGTGAACTCGACGAAGCTCCCATGGAGAGCCTGATTATCGATCATGTTCATTCGCGCTCGGCGGGAGACGTGGCGCAGCTCCTTCACGATCAGCATGGCCCCCAATATGGTAGCTATCATGATGATCACATCGATGATGTAAACTTCGATGTGCACCCAAACCAATGTGTTGAAATCGGACCAGATCTGGCTTAGGACATAGGCCCCAAACAAAGCCAGGATTATCACCATTATCAGCTTGATCATCCGGCTGACGAAAGTGATGACGTCAGCGTCCCGGTAGGTCGTATCTCGCGCCTTCATCAATTCGAGATTCTTTGATAGGTAAGACCAAAGATACAAAGAGAGTACGAAGATGCCCAGGAATAGAAGCGCGGCCCAACCCCAACTGGTTACCCAGTCGGTCTCTGCGGCGGCCAGTGCTATTGGGCCTTCGTAAATGACCATACCCCAGAGTATTTGCAAGTAGTACTAAATCGTTTTCATATCGGTTAAAGGCCCGTCCTACCTCTTCGGAAGGTGACTACAAGTGGAATCCGATTATCACCCCGCCTTGACCGAGCTGCCCGACCCAGCATGGACTGTCGCTTTGAACAACCAGCAGTCTGCGCTCTTGTCGGCATCGACGGGATATAATAAATTGAGCAATCTACCAGGAACCTCTTCGAAAAGCACTCCGAAGCTCACGCTCCAATTCTGCTGGCCTGTCTCTGACGGAATCAAAGCCGCAAGGTTCACCTGTACGCATCCGGCCAAACGAAATTCTGCACCTTGGACAGCATCGCTGAGAATTCGAGGCAAGCCAGCAGATGCATAAGCGCTGAAGCGGATATGCACATCGTCCAGAATCGTTTCCAATGGGCGCCTTCCCAAAGCAGCTAGGGTAGGATTTGTGATCCCGGAGATTGCTTGCTGTACAGCAGAAGAAATCCAGAGCAACGAATCTCTTACCCCATCACCCGTCATCACCAATGACAAACGAATGCCCCCACTGAACGACCGAGAATAATCCTGCAAGGCCAGTTCGATGAATAGGCTCATTTCCACAATCATTCGTCCCAAGATCTCGGCGACGATCTGCACCGTCTCAAGGATAATGTTCTTTAGCAATGCTGCAAGGCAGTTGAGGTCGAAAGCATCCTGACCTATCTTCGCAAATGCGCGCATCGTGGCATCGTATAATGTGTTGTACCACAGCTCGATGTCCTGAGAAGGGAACGGTTGGAATGAGTTGGCATAGCCAGCTGTATCAGATTTGAAGACCCATCGCTCGGAGGCATCCATTGAGCGTTGCCAAGTTCGGTCATCATTGTAGTAGTCCGTCAGGAATGATGTAGAATCCACCTCCTTTCCTGTCGCATCTCGTAACATGACCGATTCACCCACTGGCAGCTCGTTATCCCCGCCATTGTCCAGGAATTGGCCGTCGAATCGATACACGTAGTAGGATCTCGATGCGATCGCATGATTGCCAAGGATTTCACACATTTGGTGACCATGAACGGTCTCTATGCTCCATTCCGAGATATCGATCGCATCATTGGTCGGGTTGTAGAGCTCCACCCACTCGTTCCCAGAATCTGGTCCGGCAGGATTGAATTCGACCTCGTTTATCATGATATTGTCGCGCAGCGGATTATCATACTTCACTTCGAATCCTGCGTCGATGGATGCCAACAGTCCTGGGATGGGCGTTGGGATCCTGCTCAGCAACGTTCCAATCAAAGGGATATCTGAAAGACGGAAGCAGCGCTTCTCATATTGCACAATCTCGGGAGCTTTGAGTTCGAATGAGAAGGTTGGAAAGGTGCCATCCGCCTCGATTATGTGATCTTGGACCAACATCAGTGGATCGACCATCATCCCAGCTTTCCAATCCTGACCAGCCATATTGCAAAAGCCGATGATGTCCAGACCTGAGCGTACCATTTCCACGATACGAACTCCGAAGCTTAGGTTCGTCCCCATTAGCGGGACGCACATGGTCCATTTGAGCAGATCACGTGACCGGCCGAACTGCATGTCGGGAATGCAGGTTTCCAGGATCATCCTGAACCCCCCAACAGAGAAAGTGCATTTTATCTGGCCCAGAGTCGCAGAAACGCGCGCAGCCAATCCCCCGATCACCGATCCAATTGCTCCCTGGATCATATCTCTTAGCCCTTGGGCGAGGTTCATGAGGAAGTCCGAGAGCACATCGATGGCTTGCATGCAATAGCTGAGCAATTTGGATAGGCAGTCCTTCAGAAAATTGAATACCTGGCCACAGGCATCCCCAATGAGTTTCATCGCTTCCATCAAAGTATCCCATATCTGACCCAGGAATTGAGCGACCTGCTTGTCATAGGTCATTGTCGGCCTATATACGACATCCTGCAATGGCCAACCAGAACTACATGAGAAATCAGATTGGAATCCAAAGGGTAAGGAAAGGGTCAAGCTAGCATTGTAATGGGCTATCAGAGAATCTGGCTTATGATCGATGGCAAGTTCAACCTGCATCAGGCCGCTCACAACGAATCTGAATCCGGATTCGAACGGGCACATGCTGGTGTTCAAAGGATCTGTCAGATGATGATTCGGAAAGGTTTCTGCCTGTAAGTCAAAATCATCAGGATGGAAGATGCCCACAACGATTGCGTTTGGATCTCTGATCCAGGGAACGATTAGATCGACAACGAGCGATTCGTAGCTGCGCACACCATTCTCCGTGTTGAACGTGAATTCCTCCGAGTCGGACAAATTGATGAGTATCTTATCGGAACGGAGCCTCGCCTGATCCCTGAGATCGCTGGCTTGATGATCGATCAAATTGCTAACGACCTTCTTGATTCCCGGAACGCCGTCGATGACGTTGGCAGCCATTTTCACAATTAGTCGTTGCAGCGGTGCCGACTGACCTTCCCAAAGGATGTTGCCAAAAACCTTGTCGAAGAGATCGAGTCTCGGCTCGACATCATCCTTAAATCTCTCGCGAATAGAAGAGCCCACTCCCCAGCTCTCGTCGTTCCGGATGACGCTCTCGACCGCCTTGATCTCGGTAAGCCCTCCCGTATCAGAGATAAACGATTGGACGGCAATCGCCTCATTTACGATCATTCCAGCTAGCTGAGCTTCAGACACATCGACGGAGGAATTTAATTGGAACAGCTCTCTCCAGTTGAGGCGCGCGAATTCTGCCAGAGCCTGACCCAGAGGGTCCTTTAAAGCGAAGCCATTATCTGCGTGCGATAGAGCTTCCTCGAACCAGTCTCCGCTCGAGTCTGTCTCGGTCCGCACTGCTTCCAGAAGCTCGTCTAAGTAACTAACCGAGTCTTTCGGGTCTAATTTCAGTCTGATATCGGGAAGATTCGCGTTAGAGGCAACATTCATTGCCACGGACTTGATGAACAGCTCCAGATTCTTAGCCAACTGACAAGTTCCGCTTTTGTATTCGATTAGAAATTCCTTCCATACGGGGGAAGATAACACATCGAACGAAGGGAAATCGATGTCATGGTTCCCTTGGATGATGACCTCAAGGGTTTCTCCCAGATGGTTTTGGAAATTGAGAGAATTCAAGTCTATCGAAACATAGCAGTCAGATGAAGAATAATGCAGCCAACGGTACTCATAATCATGAATACCAGCATCAGCGAAGCGTTCCGACATCCATTTATCCATGGACTCTTCCAATAGATCAGTGCCAGTCAACGATTCGACCAGATTCGATATTGTGATTTGCATGCCAGACTCGATCTGCTCAACTGCTTTTGCCAGGTCAATAATATGCAAATAGTCGAGCCAACGCAATACGACCAAATCAGCGATAGAATAAATGGATTGGGCTAGCATCTGCCGAAATGGGTATTGTCCCCCGTCATTGAGCAATAGGAACAAGTCAGCTACATCGATCTGGCCGCCCGATCGCAGTAGCATTTCCACATTTTGCTTCGTTTCATCCATGCATGGGAATTGACCCAAAGTCTCTTCGATAAACCCTTTATCGCAAGTTCGGAACACCTTCATCTGCTCGACTAGAATAGCCATGTTCATTGCGTTCCTGACATCTTGGTCCGTGATAACGGATTCCGAATTCGCGAAATCGATCATGGACCCCGAACCAGCACCCTTGAGTATCCTGTCCTGGCATAGCGCGACGAGCTGATAGCGAACAAGGTTCTCGATTTCGTTTTTGCCCCCTTCGAACGCGGAATTGAAGGTTTGCAGTCGATTCGCAAGAAATGGAGAGGGATCGTAGACCGACCTGTGCATATCGAATACCCGAGTGATCGAACAGCTTGGGGTCTCGACCTCCAGACTGTAATTGCCTACTATCTCAACATAAACCGGCATTGTGATCGAAGCAGCTCCCAGCTGGTCCTTCATCTCGCTTTTTTTGTTGACAGCCGCATCCGCCAGGCTCAAGCGGAGATATCTGAGTTCGATGGAGGATTGAACCAACCTGAATGTTGTTTCTCCTTGCCGCTCCGGATAAATTCCCCTGGTCTCATTCTGCCACGCCGATAGGAACCTAGATTGCAAATCTGATTCGTTCCGCAAGCCATTGGACTGTGAAACCTCGGATGCGATGGCACTAGCGAGCTGCTCGATTTCGGACGATTTGAGAACCGCGCGATTTTGCAGTTCTTGCAATTGCAAAATGTCCGCCCCGCGTTCGAGCCTGGATTCGCCAATCCCGTATACCAATGCCGTTCCAGCCCCAGCAAGAAGGAGGAGGATGACAGCAATCATGGAGAATGGCATCTGACCTTTGCTCGGCAGAACTGAGAAATTGTACGCCCGATGGCGTCTAGACCGACCCCACTTCTCAAACGAC
>PMBU01000130.1 GCA_003153895.1 Methanomassiliicoccaceae archaeon
TGGAATTCCAACATGTACATGAGCAAGGAGACAATGGAGCTTCTGGATGGAGTGATCGACCTCTATATTGCCGACTTCAAGTATGGTAACGACCAATGTGCCGCGAGGCTATCTAAGGTCGACCGATATCTCGAAGTTGTCTCACGAAACCACCTTCTCGCATCGAAGCAAGCGGACATTATCGTCCGCCATTTGATGCTGCCAGGTCACCTGGAATGCTGCACCATACCGGTATTGGATTGGCTGGCCAAGAACACTCCCGAGGCGGCGGTGAACGTCATGGGGCAGTATCATCCGGCGCATCATGCCTTGGAGCATCCCGAACTTCGGAATGGCGTGAGCGAGGAGAGCCTTTGCGCTGCCAGAAAGCATGCTCTCGACCTTGGCCTGAAGTTGATATGAGAGCAGATCCCCCCTACTTCTTCCCAGTCTCCTGCTTTTCAGTCTCATCTATGAAATGGACCACCTGTTGCGGGAAGGGTATCTCTATGCCTTCTGCCCGGAACCGGCGTTCTATCTCCATCCTAAAATCCGATGGGACCTTATACCGATTGTTGACATCGTCTATCCAGATGAATGTCTTGAAGGTCAGCGAGGACTCGCCGAAGTCAGCAAATCGGACCACTGGTTCCACTTCCCTTCCCTTCAGAACATTGGGATGATTGAAAGCGGTCTCCTTCAGAATGCTCATGACCTTCTCGACCGGTGAGCCATAGGCTGCATCAATCTTGACCATCAGCTTCAGTTTGCGGTCCGGCTCCATCATGTTGATGATCTTCTTGTTGGCGATCTCGTTGTTGGGGATGATTACCAGTTCGTTGGTATCCGGGTTGTAGAGCTCGGTGGCGCGCATTCCGATGTGCTTAACCTCGCACATGTCTCCATTATCCAGCAATAGGAGGTCGCCAATCTTGAACGGCCTGTCGGCCAGGAGCTGGATACCGGCGAAGAAGTTGGCCAGCGTCGACTGGGCGGCGAAACCTACCACTATGCCAAGGAAACCAACACCGGCAAGCAATGCTGTCACATCATATCCGAATAGGTTGAATATCGCTATCAGACCGAGCAATGGGATCACAACGAGGCCGATCTTCTCCATCAAGGGCACAAGGACGTCGTCGATCTCAGTGTTGGTCTTCTTGGAATACTCCCTAGCATAGAAAATGACGACGTTATGGTAGATCCGATGCACTACCCATACTACCAGTATGATCACGATCACCTTGTAGCCGAAATCGATCTGCGTGACCAGATCGCGGTTCAAGGCCAGGATCTCCAATGAATTAACGATACCATATGAAATAATGAAAGCGACGATCGGCATGCGGCTGATCTTGAGAAGGATGTCATCCAGCTCCGTTTCTGTCTTCTTGGTGAAAAGGTGGACGAACGGGTCTACCACGTACGCGAAGAACAGGCCTATGAACAGCCAACCGGCCACCGAGGCGACGAAAGCCCCCTCGTTGGTGTTCAAAGGCGATGGCAGGAAGTTGTCCCAGATCCCGAATATCTTGTTCTGGCCTATCCTCTCGCTGATGCTTGAGATCACCATCAGATTGGCCTTCTCTTGAACGGTCTCGGTCCGATTGGGATCGCTCATCTTGGTAATAATGAAAGAAACTGAGAAGGTGATGTTGGTCGTGGCCATTGAAAGATGAGTCGAGACGCTCAGCACGACCGGCGCGGAGGCGCCAGGCTCCAATGTGATGTATTGGGCGTTGAACTGCTCATTCACATCGGTGTTGATCGAAGGCACCACATCTAGGAGGATTATGTAAGGGGACGTTTCATTGTTGAAGATGACCCATTCGAAGCTCGAGTCCTCACCGGCCTGAACCTGCTTATGATATTGATCGACCGCAAAGACGTGGATCGGAGGTGAAGCGCTCGCAGCGGAAGAGAAAGCGGTGATGACCAGGAGCATCAAAGGTATGGCTATTGCCAGCGCCCATCGTCCAGATCGTCTATCGGCCTTTTGATGCAATGCTGTCACCTTGGCGATGATTTCGACGGGGGATGCCAAATCCGGTTAAAAAGGTTACTCTTTTTGCCGAAGTTTGGCCATCGAGGTCAGAATGATGGGGATGGTTCGAATCGAATCGTTCATATGTGGATACCTCAATTGCGCCGCGCATGGAATGGTTGGACATATCCAGGGTTGCATTGGCCATTGTCATCCTCATAATCGCATCCTATACTGATTGGCGGACCAGGATGGCTTCGGATTGGAACTGGATCTTCCTGGGATGTGCGGGCATGGTCATGCTGATCCCCGAGATGGCATCGCTCGGCGTCCGATGGCAATACTATCTATTCCTCCTTCCGATCGCGGTGCTATTCCTGGACCTGTTCTGGGAAAGGCGCGGCCTGCTCGAGGATGGCCTTAATTTCGTGGCCCTGGCGCTCTATTCCATCGTGGTCGTTTCGCTTGCATACCTCTTTTTCAATTTAGGGAATGAGCAGCTTTTCTGGCAGTATCTCACGATCCCGATAATGTTCGTCCTCCTGATCTTGATGTACCAGTTCGACGTCATCAAGGGAGGGGCGGATGCAAAGGCGCTTATCGCCCTTACGGTGGTCTTACCCAGCTATCCAATCTTCTTTCAGTTCCCAATCATCACCATCCCCAATACCATGGCCACAATCGCTTTCCCGTTCTCCTTGCTTATCCTCTT
>PMBU01000125.1:0-33603 GCA_003153895.1 Methanomassiliicoccaceae archaeon
AGGGCCTGCTTCACGAAATGGGATATCAAACCGGGATTGGCACCGTGGTCAATGACGGCTGTCGCTCCGTCGTCCCATCCCTTGGTCATTTCCCTCAGGTGCATCTGCCTGGTGTAAAGCGACTTCTCGACCGGGCCCTTAGATTCTATTTCACCGATGGAGTCCCAGACCTCCAGCGAAGTGTTCACGAATAGGACCTCGTGCTCGTGGCACCATTTGATCAAGGCACAAGTGTCGAGGCTCCAGGCCAGGTCGATTAGGAACCCGCCTGGCGACAGGTGCTCCGAGAGGACGGAATCGAGGTTCTCCATGGTTATCCGTTGATGGCTGTACCCGACGCCCTTGAGAGTCCATTCCTTAAGCGCAGAAGCTTTGTTCTCGAAATCGATTATGGTGATGTTGCCAAATGGTATCTTAACATGCTTCAGCAGGATGGGGAGCGTGCATCTCGCGACAGAGCCGTATCCAATCATCAGCACCTTGCCATCGAACTTCATCATCGAATGTGATCTCCCTGAGCAGCTTGCTCGGAACCGAATACCTCAACTGGATAAATGATTCTTCGCATCGAGAAGTATTATTGAAAGTTGGAGCGGGTTTCGTTCGATCCCCTGTTGATTGACGAGATTGGCGCTTTTCATGGGATAGGCCCAAGTCCGCCTAACTTGAGCTGATAATCTGATGCAGAGTCTCAGGTTCGGAAGACCACCGAGTATTTCAGGCCCTGAGCCCCAAAATACTTCTGGCAGAACTCCGCGGTATTCTTGGGCGGATATTCCTTACAGGAGAAGACGTCGATGAACGCACTATTGGTTTCTTCGACGAAGTGCCCGGAGACCAGGGAGGTCTCGACGAGCTGAGCGAGGGAATAACCCTGCACACGCGGATCGGCTCCGAAGCGCACCACAATGGGATCGCCGAACCGTTTCATTTTTATATGGTCACAAAGATCGATTGAGAATTGAGTTATTACTTCCTTGCTTCGGATCTTCTGGGGATCGCAATCCCTGAGGTCGATGGAGGTGAGAAGGCCCCATTCGCCCCCTTTCTTGAATCTGTCGATACATTCCTTATCGCTCAAGCTCACTCCCATCCGCGGACTCATGCTATGCATGCCCTAGCATCACCATCCAGAGGTATGATGAGGAGTCTAGCACAATCTAGGTATTTGAAACTGATTCCAGTTCGATGGAAAACCCCGGACCATATCTGAGATTATGTTGGCGTTTTTAACGAATTATCTGAAGCCTCTTGAATGTCGTTTCCGAGAGGATTTCATGATTATCCTTAGAGTTTTATCGAGGATATCGGTCACGGGAATTTGGAACTCCTCATTCGGCGATCTCGTAATTGATGAGACGATTGCCGGCTATCTTCATGATTAGGGTCGCGGCCTCAAGAGCTGCTAATGAGTCGTCGATGTATTCTTTGCCGTTGAACAATGCCCCCCTGACCTCATCTCCTACGATGTCATCCGTCCCAGCCTGGACTCGTATCATCACCGATCCCTTGACCATCAGCTTCTCCCTTGCTATACCATCCTCATCTCCATCGGTAATGGAAACGACGGGGACGTTAAAACGAAATAGAAGGGCACCAGCGATTTTGCTCGTATCATCACCTATTGTTATTACGAGAGCAGCCGACCTGCAATTGTAGACAGCTTTTTCGGCCGCATGGTCAATCAAATATGTCCCCTTCTTAACAGAATCGATAGCTCGGGGGTGAGCTGTTGTCCTTCTTGTCAGACCAGAGCGCACATGTGCTGATAGGACGTCGAAATCACCAAGGCGCTTCACTCCGGTCTCCTTAAGGTCGATCCCGCGGGCGATAATGCGGTTCTGCCTATCCTTACTAATCCATATACTCTCAGATGTAGCCTTTCCGACCACGACTCCGTTAATCCATACATTTTCTCCTGGGATCACGCCGCCTAACGATCTCCAACCATCTTTGATCTCTTTTAGGGGAGATGATGTCGAGGGCGGGATGTTCACCAATCCGAGTTTGCTTTCCAGCAACCGAACGATCTCGCCACCGTCACCATTCCAATCGATGAGGATGCCATCATCAACTTGTATCAACGGCTTGTTGAGCTTGCTGCCACATCTTGAGAAGATGATCGAGCCGAAACGTTTCGCCGAGTCTCTCGTTTTAGCGGAATTCACGAGCAGAAGAAAATCAGCTGTTTGGCTCAGATCCACCAGCTCTACCGATGGTTTCCGCATCCTGGATATGTCAATCTTCGCCTCAAGGCCCGCATCGATTACAGCAGCCACACCGGTGTAACCGCTCATGATTGCGGTTATTTGGCCGATCTCCTCCAGCAGCTCTATAATCTTTTTTGCCAAACCAACATCTACTACCTCAGGGCCATGCAGGATTATCCCAAATCTCACAGTCAAACCAATGCTAATTGGGTAATATCATCCTTCCTTACCATTCGAGACTAAAGTTGAACGAAATGATTTCTTCCCTTGGCCCATTCGAAGGAAGGAGGTTTCAGCTCCTCTCATAGCCCGAACCTCACCGCATCCCGATGAGAGAAAGGGGAAAAGGTTTCGCCGAAAAATCAAAAAGATCATTTTTGGTTTTGATTGAACAAAAGAAATAGTAATCTGGATAAGCCGAGGTAGCGTCCCCGGCGAACGGTTATTCATAATTATCGTAATCTGAATCAAATTATTTCAGCAATTTTGGGTCAGGGTTAGCCTCCGAAATTGCATGGTCGCCACATTCTTCGCTTTCTAAAGTGGCAAATTGTTCTCAAATCCGAGACGCAATGTGACGGCAGTTTTATCCCCACAACGTGCAGTGTTACTTCATCGGGATGTAATGGTCAAGAAATTGAGAGCAATTCCGCAATTCTATTCTGATACTCCAGTTCATGGAACCATCAATCGTATGAGGCGGTTAAAATGAAGGGTCATCGTACGATTCTCCTTGTCATCTGTTTGGCCTTGGTCTGCCCGATGCTCCCTGTTGGCCTAAGCGGCAACGCTCTGGCATTGGACGTCTCCAGCCATGTGATCGGCTCATCCGGGAGTAGCCTTACGCTCGATGGAACAGTTCTCCATCTGGAGGGGGTTAATGATCAGACTGTTATACCATTACAATTCTACCCATATCCAACTTATCATTATCTCTACAGCAACCATCTGTTCTCGAGCGTGACCGGAAGATATACTGGCGACACTACAACCATCCTCAACTCGGACAACATGACCGATTTCTGGTGGCAATACTTTTATTTGGTCAACTCGCTTGGTTTGAACTGCGTTCGTCTCGGTGGCTTCAATGCTTGGGGTCTAAACTGGCTCTATCACACCTATCATACTGACCGGGCATTGTTCGATTCCGTCATCGACCCGATGTTCATGATGGCGGAGCTGAACCATGTCTACCTAGTATTCGATTTCGGATCGGGGGGAAATGATTGCACTTTTGATACCACGGCTTATCAGTACGGAACCAACACCACACTGGCGCATCCGTTGGCGGGGAGTTGCTACCAGATTGGGTCCGCCTGCTACAACGAATGGCTGTCATTCATGGGGGCGGTAATGATCCACTATCAAAACCGGTCGTCGCTGGCGATGTGGGAGACCAACAATGAACCGGATAGCGATGGCAATTTCGTTAACTATTGGTCACATTTCTCAAGACCGAAGGAAGCGTATCGCTCCTGGGCAGAGAACCTAACCAAGGATTTGAACGCCATTGACCATCACCATCTGCTAACAATAGGTGCCGGTGTTGGCGGCTTGATGTTCTGCATGAACGCAGATACCAAGCTGGCGAACGACAATTCTGCCGACATATGCCAATCGCATGTATACGGAGAAACGCGGGTTGGCCATGGTTATGGTTGCGCCTATGGCGAAATAGAGGATGAATCGTCCTTCGTTGCAGGACGGGTTGAAGCCTCAGCGCTTGGCAAACCCGCATTCTTCGGCGAGGCCGGTTACGCCTCTGTCTCACCCCCATGGGTAATCCGCTATTGGCCATTCCTTCATGATATTTGTGCTAAGTGCGACATCAACCTTTGTTGGTTGAACCTACTGACCTGTCCTGGCTACCCGATCCCGCAGGATCGCCTCGCAAATATTCCTGGAATTCCTGCTGAGCCGATAAACCATTCACCGACCCAAGACGGTGACTTCATCTATGAAACATTTGGAAGTTCTGACGTCGCGACCATCATAGGATATGCTGGTGCTGCCGGAGCGTTAATCATCCCTTCCACATTGGGTCGCTATGCAACAGTGGCCATCGGGAACTACGCGTTCGCCTCCTGCACCTCTCTGACATCCATAGCAATCTCAAATGGTGTCGTCTCAATAGGGGATAATGCGTTCGCCTCCTGCACCTCCCTTATTTCTATGGTCATCCCTAGCAGCGTCACATCCATCGGTAGCGACGCGTTCCATTCTTGCATTTCTCTGACTTCGATCAGCGTTGCAGAGTCTAACCTAAATTATGCCAGCGTTGATGGGATACTATTCAACAAAGTCCTGACAACCTTGATCCAATGCCCTGGAGGAAAGGTGGGGGCGCTCACAATCTCAAGTGGTGTCACGTCCATTGGTAGCTACGCGTTCCAATCCTGCACCGCCCTAACCAATGTGATCATTCCGAACAGCTTAACTTCCATCGCGACGGGAGCGTTCATGGGATGCACCGCCCTGGCTTCCATCAGCATCGGAAGCGGAGTAACTTGGATCGGAGACGGGGCATTCGCATATTGCTCTGCCCTGATTTCTGTCACCGTACCCGACAGCGTAACGCATCTCGGGAGTGATGTCTTTTCTTCTTGCACTTCGCTGACAGCGATAAGTGTCGGTTCAAGCAATCCGAATTATGCTAGTGACAATGGCGTTCTTTATGATAAGACCCTCACTACATTGATACAATGCCCCGGTGGGCAGGCTGGGTCGTTCACAGTTCCGAGCAGCGTCAAGTCGATCGGACGCGAGGCGTTCTCCTCCTGTTCCTCCATTACCTACGTCTCTATACCCAACAGCGTCACCTCTATCGGGTACTATGCGTTCTCCTGCTGCGCTGCTCTTATTTCAGTCACTCTCCCCGACACCATCACTTCAATCGGCTACTATTGGTTCGCTTCCTGCCCCTCCCTCACTACCGTAATTATTCCAAGTGCCGTGACTTCCATCATGGACGGGTCATTCTCCGGTTGCACAGCTATGGCTTCTGTGATAATTCCTGCTGGCGTGACCTCCATCGGAAACTTTGCGTTCCAATCCTGCACCTCCTTGACAACGATAAATATCGACTCAGGTAATCCCAACTATGCCAGCATCAACGGTGTGCTGTACAACCACGTCCTGACAACATTGATCCAATGCCCTGGAGGAAAGGTTGGGGCACTCGAAACCCCTAGTAGCGTCACTTCAATCGGGAACTATGCTTTCGCTTACTGCAATGCCCTATTATCGGTCACTATCGCCAGCCGCATCACGTCTATAGGGTTTGGTGCATTCTTCCATTGTGTTTCGCTGACAGCGATAAATGTTAATGCAAATAACCAGAACTATGCTAGGGTAGATGGTGTCCTTTATAACAAATCGATTATTAAGCTGATCACATACCCAGGTGGCAGGATAGGCACATTCAGCGTCCCAAACAACGTCACGATCATCGGGGACTATTCTTTCCAATGGTGCACGGCGATAGCCTCGTTGGTTATTCCGAGCAGCGTCGACTCCATCGGGGGCTTGGCATTCCAACATTGCACATCTTTGTCGTCCATAATATTCCATGAACACACCGCGCCAACATACATTGGTATTGGATGGATTCTAGGTGCGAACGTTGGGATAATAGGTCATGCCTACGCTTCATCCAACTTCCCCGTTCCAGGAAGGATTTTCTATGGATTGAAAATGGGTGAGGTCATACCCACCGAGATAATCATTGACGATGTCAGCGCCACCTTCGTTGGCACATGGCCGACCTCGACCTCGGTATCTGGCTATTATAACATAGGCTATCATACACATGCGGCCGGGACGGGTGCGAATACAGCCACATGGGGATTCACCATCCCCACCGCCGGTTCTTGGCAGGTGTACGCTCGCTGGACGGGTTATTCCAACCGGGCCACCAATGCCCAGTACACCGTGAACAGCGTTGGGGGAGCTTCTGCTGTGATTGTGAATCAACGGATCAATAGCGGAACATGGATGCTCCTTGGCACGTACAGCTTTAATGTGGCCGGCTATAGTGTGGTGCTCTCGGACAAAGCCAATGGGTACGTGATCGCGGACGCGATACGACTGGTTTCAACGGCAGCGCCGATTCAATATATGCTGACAGTGAACGTAGTCGGCTCGGGGTCGGTGGCCAAGAGTCCCAATTTGGCTTTGTACTCATCGGGCACTGTGGTCACCTTGACCGCCATCCCAGCTGCTGGCTTTGTGTTCACCGGCTGGAGTGGTGCACTAACCGGCACCACCAATCCAGCTACGATCACAATGAGTGGCAACCGGGTTGTCACCGCCACTTTCAGCGCTGTAATCATCGTTGACGATGTCAGCGCCAAATTCGTAGGAACTTGGCTCACCTCAACCTCCATCGCGGGGTACAATGGCGTGGGATATCACACGCACACGGCGGGGACCGGAACAAATACAGTCACATGGGGATTCACTATCCCCACCGCCGGTTCTTGGCAGGTGTACGCTCGCTGGACGGGTTATTCCAACCGGGCCACCAACGCCAAGTACACCGTGAACAGTGCGGGTGGAGCTTCCACAGTGATTGTCAATCAGCAGATCAACGGCAGAACATGGGTGCTCCTTGGCACGTACAACTTCAACGCGGCCGGATATAGCGTGTTGCTTTCTGACAATGCCAACGGATATGTGATCGCGGATGCGATACGACTAGTGTACGTCTAAAGACCGGTGACTAGGTGAATCGAAACCTCTTCCTTTTCACTTTTCCTAAGAACAGCGAAGAGAGCTGATCGCGATCATCGCCAATAACTAGTTTTTCAATAAGACTGATAATTCATTGAAGGGGGAGCCATTCCAGACCGATGTCTGGATTGGCCCCGGCATTTGCGGCAGATCGTCCTGGCGACCTTCGAAGACATAGGCCGAGGACGCTAACAGGTCACATGCAGCAGGGCTATTGCCTTCTCCTCGCACACGGCCAGTTTCTTCAGGGCCTCGGGAGTCTTTCCGACGAAATAAAGGTAGCCGTCCAGGAACCTCTCGGCCCTGGGCGTCAAGGGCATTGAGCCGCTATCTCCAGTCCCGATGATGATCATCACTGGTTCTTCCCTTTCCAGTTCCTTCAGTTCACTCCGGGTCAAGGGGGTGTGACCGTATTTCTTCTTCTTCTTTTTGGAAAGCCCCTTCTCCCTTTTGGTTACAGAGCCGTCCGCATGTACGATGACATCGAAGTCATACCTTTTACCATTCAGCTCAACCCAGCCAACACTGGAATTGAAAGAATCAGCTTTTTCGGTCGGTTCCGCCTTGGCCTGAGCTTCCTTCGTATCCGGGATCGCCCCGATGGGATGCTCGACCTTCTCCTCGATGGCTCCAGCCTTGGCTCTGCCTCTTATCACTGACTTGGGCTTTTCTTTTTCTTTGGGTTTCTCCTTTGGCATGGAAGTACCGGCACCCATGGAGTCACCGAACCTCACTGCCGGCGTCTTCTCGTTCGTCTGGGCCTTGGGCATCTCGACCTTCTCGGTCGGCTCCATCTTCGCCTCCTTCACAGTCGGGACCGCCGCCATGGAATGCCTGGCATTATCCTCGATCGGTTGACCCTTGGGTCCGCCTTCAATCAATGCTCTGGGCTCTTCCCTGTCCTTGTCCTCTTTTATAGGGGCGACAGGACTGATGGAATCACCGAACCTCTCCGCAGCAGCCTTCTGCGAGGCATGGGATGGCCCATGGACCGTTGGCTTGACCACCTTCTTCTTTTCGCTAGGGACCACCTTTGCAGGTTGAGCCCCCTTGAAATGACTTACATTCCTTAATGATGACCCATCCTTGGGCTCCCGTTTCTTACCAGGTATCCTTTTGCTTTTTGTTCCTTTGACCGTGACCATTTGACCGTCCCCTTCGTTCCAATCTAGGTAGGTCCTCTCTATAATCCTTTTCTATGCTCCGAGTAGAAATGCTGGCCAAATGATCCTTTTAGAACCACTTCCAAGCCATGGACCTAATGTGGATAATTGACGGATCTTCATCGGTATCGAATTCTGATCATTTTCGATAAGATCGTAGTGGCGGCCTGAGCGATTATATTCCTGGGATTCGTTGGGTTAGCTAGATGGACCCAATCATCCTCCTCGCCATCGCCGTCATCGTAGTCCTGCTCGCGCTGTTCTTCGCGTTCACCAACGGCGCTAATGACTCGGCCTCCCTGGTCGCCACTATCATCGCTTGCCATGCGGCCACGCCGCGCGGGGCGGTCATCTTCGCATCGATAGTCGGTTTCTTCGGAGCAATAATGGGGGGGAGCGCCATCGCCATCACCATTCGGAGCATCGTCGGACCGTATGGCACGGACGTGCTGGTGCTCATCCTCTTCGCCACGGTGATCTCAGCTGTCGCCTGGAACCTTATGAGCTCGACCCTGGGGCTGCCATCCTCATCCACTGACGGCATGATCGGAGGGCTCATTGGGGCGGGGATCGGGGCAGGAGGCCTGGGAAGCATTTACTGGGGTTTTACGGAGCTCTTCGGTCCGTCAATGGCGCTGGTAGGGGTGGCGAAGGTGCTCGTCTTCCTCATAGTGTCCGTTGTCCTGGGTTTCTTCGGCGGCTACCTAGCCATGAAATCGTCCAGATGGTTGCTCAGGAACGCCAACCGAAGGATCAACCAGCCAATAAGGAGGGTGCAATGGCTCACGGCCGGGCTTCTGGCCTTCGCCCACGGCGCCAATGACACCCAGAAGCAGATGGCCATCATCGCTCTGGTGATCCTGGGGGCGGGATACTCGTCCAGCGCGGAAGTGCCTGACTGGGCCAGGATAGCCTGCGCCCTATGCATCGCCCTAGGCACCCTGGGAGGAGGATGGAGGATCCAGAGGACCCTGGGCAGGGGTATCTATCCCCTCAAGCCGATACACAGCCTGAACTCTCAGATCCCCTCTGCCGCATCCATCCTTATCTCCACCGTCGCGGGCGCGCCGGTGTCCACCTCTCAGGTGGTGTCCTCTAGCGTCATCGGGGTCGGAGCGGCGGAGAATGCCAAGATGGTCCGCTGGCGGGTGGGAGGACAGATCCTGCTCTCCTGGTTCGTGACCATGCCCGCTTGCGCGATTATCTCGGGCATCATTTTCATACTGATGAAAGCCATCACCTAGTAGGGTGATGCGGCTGGCAAAAGGGGACGATACGATGGTGAAGACGAAGCTGGGGGACAAGCTCTTCCCGCCAAAGTATGACTTCAATGGCATGCTAGAGAATCAGGCCAATGAGACCGTGATTGGCGTACGGGAGCTAGTTGACTGGCTTAGGAAAGGCGGCAACCTCCCCATCGACAAGATCACCACCATCGAACTCAAGGCCGATCAAATCCGCCATGAGATGGAGCATCTTCTTCAGGAAGCATTCTCGACGCCGTTCGACCGTCAGGACATCTTCAGCATTTCCAGGCAGATGGACCAGGTGCTGAACTTCTCCTATTCCACCGCCCTGGAGATGACCGCTTTCAAGGTCGCCCCGGACGAGGCAATCAGCCGGATGGCTCAGTCCCTCCTAGATGGAGTGATCATTTTGGAGAACGGCGTCCACATGATGCAAAGCACCATCCGCGATGCCCCCGGAATGATTCATCAGATACGCATTCATACCCATGAGATAGAGGACACCTACATCGAATCGATGGCGTTGCTGTTCCTCCAGCAGGATGCGATAATGGCGATCAAGAAGCGAGAGATCTATCATCACTTACGCGATGCAGGGAGGAACCTGAACTCGACCGTCGACATCCTCCACAGAATCATAATGGCCATGGCATGATTCAACCCCCGCTCGCAACGGACAAATCCTCTAATTTCGATAATAAAAAGAAAAAAGTTTCGCCGTCAGAAGGGTTCGGTGCAAATCGAATTTAATTGAATCCAAAAATTATTAATCTGGATGACCGTGGCTTAACTTCCCGACGTTTCGCAACTAGCCAGATGTCGATAAATGATAGGGACGCTGAGGCATTTTCAAGTATCTGGCTAATATGTTTCCATTACGAATTGAGACGATCAAAAGAAGAAGGGAAAGTGGGTTGGGTTTACGATCTGTGTCTTCTCATTACGAATGTGGCTGCTCCAGCTAAAGCCATTATTGCGATCACTCCGATGCCGATATATTGAACAATGTTTGGATCAAGAGGATCGGACTGCGGCACTTTTGGAGTGGCACTTTTGATATCCGTCACCACGCCATTGCCAACGGAGCTGAAAGCGCAAACCTGATAATAGTATGCCAATCCATTCGTGACCGATGTATCCCTATAGCTGGTGCCTGAGGTCACGGTCGCCAAGAGCCTCACATTCGAGTTATTTGTCCTGTAGATCTTGTAGCCTGTTAATTGGATAGAACCACTGTTCGTTGGCGCGCTCCAGGACAAATTCACATATCCATTGCCCGGCGTCACATGGAAGTTGGTCGGCACACCAGGCATGAGCGAGGCGGTGGGCGTTGTTTGGACTCCTGTGCTGTTCGGTCCCCAGCCGATTGCGTTCTGCGCCGCCACCTTGTATGAATATTCGATGGAGTTGACCACGTTGGTGTCGTTGTATTCCACCGCGCTTCCACTCCAGACCAATGTGCCGTTGCGGAACAGATGGTAGGTAATAGAGCCTGGCCCCAAGTACGAGGGCGAAGTCCAGTTCAACAACACGTGATCATCGCCGGCGATGGCGGTCAACCCGGTTGGGGCACTAGGGGCTTCGGGTATTATTGCACCCATCAGCAATCCGTGAAAAGTGGACCCTGGTGCGGGAAAATTCGAGGCGGCATATGCGTGGCCACTGATTTCCGGGTCGGTTGCATGGAAGCAATTTACGCCAACATCGGTCGGCGCAATGAGCCCTAGGAATGATATTGATGAGAGGGAGCCGCAGTATGCGAACGCGTAGATTCCGATGGAGGTGACATTTCTTCCTATATTCACCGAGGTTAGGGCGGCGCAATCATAGAACGCACTGCCTTGGATGGACCTAACACTGTCCGGGATGGTCACGGAAGTCAGTAAGGGGCAATAGTCGAACGCACTTAACCCGATGATTGTGACGCCGGTTCCCAAGGTCACGGAGATCAAAGAGATGCACCAGGAGAAAGCATAGGCCCCGATTGAAGTGACGTTATCAGGGATGGTCAAGGAAGTCAGCGAGGAGTCATGAAAGAAAGCCCCGTCCCCGATGGCCACAGTGGTAAAACCACCTAATGTTGAAGGGATGATGACCGCCCCGCCAGCACCAATGTATCCGGTGATGGTGGCATTTCCATCCTTCACAGTATATGAATAGTCCCCTTCCTGATCTGCGGACACGTTGCCCATGGCAACGAAGAAGAATGCGCCAAGTAGCAATAGAAGCACGAAGAATGTGAATCCCATACATCTTCCTGTTCTCTTGGCCATCGAAACTCTCCCTCCAAATTCAGCTTGGTTCATGACAATAAGCTGTGATTATGTAGAGTGACGTGTATTTTAAAGGTTCTTGATTCGGCGATTTCTGGAATGGAGGCGTTCTCAGGTGGCAACACATTCCAGCTTCCTTCACAATATCGCTTGGCTTTCAGAGAACTCGGCCTCTCTATCGGATTTAGAGCGTTAGAGCAATTGAAAGGGACAAAGGGAGCGGAGTTGCTGATCTTCCGCTCCCATGAGGGAATTGATGCGACGAGCGGAAACCCTAGAGAATTATGTGCCGATCGGAGCAAAGATCGAGCGCTTCTGGACCGATGCTTCCAACCAGAAAGGTACGATGGCTCGAGCACCTGGATATTAATGCAATCATGCTAGTGACCAGCCTTGTGCCGGAATCCTTCTTATCCGTCTAATGGTAGATTCATTGTTGTGTTCGGGACGACCCGCCAATTGTATTATCCATCACCAATATTTTCCACCTGAATTAGAAATGCCCTAGCGTGGACCCATTTATACTTTTTCTTAGAAAATGATATCAATCAGCCAAATGCTGTCATTCTGAAAATTCATGCGAATAGCCTTCGTGACCTTCGAGTACCCTCCAAACATCAATGGAGGTGCTGGTGTTTACGCCGACAACCTTGTTAAGAGCCTGGCGAAGCTTGGCAACGAAGTCACGGTCTACGTCCCGAGCATCGGAACAGAATCGTCGGTTGAGGAGTTGAATGGAGTGGTGGTGAAGCGCGTCCGCCAGCGATTTAAGGGCGTTCCAGGCTGGATAAACTATTGTCTTAATTTAGCTAAGGGTCTAGAGCGATTGCATGCCAAAGATGGTATCGATATCGTGCATCTTAACGGCCTGGGCTTCTTCGCTTTTCGGGATCGGGTCAATGGCCCTCCCTATATTTCCACTGCCCATCATCTGTCCGGGGAGACGGCGAGGAAGGGCGAGCTGCGAATTATCGATCGATTGTTGGACATGCAAGGGGAAAATGGCTTTATTGTGCCATTTATGGAGCGTCAGGGGATCAGAATGGTCGATCGCTATTTGGCCGTCAGCGAGCAATCCAAGGAGGGACTGAAATGCCTCTATGGTAGACCAGAGAACAGAATCGACGTTGTCTGGCATGGGGTGGATGGGAGCCGAGCTCCGATTGGCCCCCAGGACAGAGAGACCATCAGGACCAGGATGCAGCTCCCTGAAGGTCAGCTTTTGCTATTCGTAGGCAGGGTGGACGATCCCAGAAAGAATCTTCTAGGCTTGATTCGGGCGATGGCATCTTTGCCGAGAGAGTTGGACGCGAAGTTGTTGGTCGTAGGGTCGGGGTCCAATGCCAAGGCGAAGTCGCTAGCGAGGGAGATGAATCTCGACGAAAGAATTTTTTTCATGGGCCGAGTCTCACCGGAGGACCTCTGGTCGACCTATCTAGTGGCAGATGGACTCGTTTGCGTCTCATGGCAGGAGGGCTTCGGGCTCACCATTATTGAGGCGCTTTGCGCTGGCTGTCCGGTGATCTCCACCGAGGTTGGCGTGGCACCGGATTTACAAGGACGCCTAGAGAAGGTCGTTCCGGTTAATGACGAGGAAGCCTTGGCTGAGGCGATATCAGTCCTATTCAAAAGGAAGGGTAGGCCGAAGGTAGCTGAGGTGGTTATCCCCTACGAGCTCAGTTGGGAACGTTGCGCCATGGAAACCGTGGCCGGGTACGAAAAAGCAATCGACCAGAAGCATCAAGCCAATTCAGCTAAATTTGGAGAGGGAAGCGCTATTAGTTTTAATGAGAACAACTAAATAATAATATAGATGAGCCCAGGTAGATAACCAGTGGGGATTACTTTTTTCATGAAAAGATAATTCCCTTTTTAATGTTCTCAGATTTTTCCACTATTTTGAATTATTTTGCTTCGATGATTCTTCAAAAATAAGGAGAATGAAAGAAGGTTGAAAGGGGCGGGTCATTCAGACCCGCGTTTGTGCCCTTTTTAGACCCTGCCGCGTCTTATCAGGAACAACGCGATCAACACTATTGCCAGCACAACGATGATCAATACGATGAGCCACATGTAGTCTGTTGCGGCTGCATTGGGGGTTATCGCTATGACGCCAAGCGTATTGTTATGTCCAACACCATATGTCTGGTCGTTAAGCACATAATCCTGGAATCCGCTCTTGGATATGTTCAGGTTGTAAATGCCACCATTCACGAGGAGGGTGAAGTTTCCGTTTGCGTCAGTCACGCCCTCGACGACGGTGGTTCCGTGTGTCAATTTCACCGTGGCGTTCATGATCGGGTTACCCATGTCATCATGTACCGTTCCGGTGACCCGCGTTACAACCGTGAAGCTCCAGCTTGCGTTGGAACCAGTCAGCTGATTGCCCGCCCGGTCCTTACCGGATACCACGATATTATAGATCGTGGCATAGGTCAGGGCCGCATGGGTCAGAGTGACTTCCGTTCCCGCAACATTCCAGGTCTTGGTCCCATTGATGCCGGTGAATGTCACTGACGACTGGTTCATGGCCTCGCTGAAGGTTACCTTCACCAATACATCCGGCAACACTATCGCTCCCGATGCGGGGAGATGGCTAACGACCGTCGGAGGCACTATCTCTGCAAGGAATGACACGTTCCATGTCGCAGAGTTGCCCACCGAATCCACGGCCTTGACGTGGATGACGTGAGAGCCAGCGGATAAATCGGCGAACAGTTGCGAGGTGTTCAGGCCAACATCCAGCAACGGATTGTCATCCATAGCGACCCAGATCTTGGCGACCGGGGACAGGCTATCCATGACGACCCAAGTGGCGTTGATCGCCCTGCTCACGGTCTGACCTTCCTGCGGATAGATGATGACGATCTCCGGTCCGGTCAGATCGACCACGATCGAGACGGTCTTCTCCTGTGCGTTTCCGATAGTGTCCCAAGCCTTCACGTGGAGCGTGTGTGCTCCCTCGGTCAGGTTCACGAACAGGTATCCATCGCCGGTGGTCATGTTGACGAACGCACCAGTGTCGTTCCAGACGTGCATATAGGCAACGCTTGTGCCGTTGTCCACTGCGCTCCAGTTCATTTGGATATTGGTGACATTGGTATGCATGCCGTTGGCCGGTTGGGTTATGGTCACGAACGGAGGGGCATCAACCATGAACATGACGGAGGTCATGTTGACGTTGGTCGCGTTGTCGACCGCTCTTACCATGAACGTGTGCCTGCCATCGGACAGACCTGACAATACTTTCGAGTGGTTGTAGCCGACGTTCTCCCACGTGCTGTTGTCGATCTTAACCTCGAAGAATGCCAGTCCGGAGAGAGCATCGCTCCCGTTCCAAACTATGGTCACTTGGCTGGTATTGAACTTCGTGCCGTTCGTCGGAGAGACGATATCGACCATCGGTAAGGTCAGGTCCACGGTGAAGGTCACGTTGGCGGTTCCGAAGTTGCCAGCCCTATCGGACACACGCACTTCCACAAAATGTTGACCCTCGATCATAGAGGGCATAGTATAGCTTGTGGAGGTGTTGCTCAAAGCCGTCCAAGGGCCGCTATCATTGCGGATCAATTGGGACTCGATCCCTGATGCCTCAACACCCGCATCTGTGGCGTTCCACTCGATTAGAACATCGGCAGTGTTCACGAATCCACCTGCGGTCGGAACATCGATCACGACCGTTGGGTCTATCGTGTCCACGAAGAACTGGACCTCAACGCTGGAGTTTAAGCTGGCATTGTCGAAGACCATCATGTTGAAGGTATGCTGCCCCTGGGATAGGACATCCGTGGTGTAGCTCGTGTTGTAACCGATGTTGATGAACGGGCCAGAGTCGATGCTTACATTGGTGTTGAGCACCCTCGATCCCGACTCGATGATGTTCCAGCTGAAGGTCACCGTCGTAGTGTTGATGTAACTGCCACTGAACGGGGTCATATTGGTGATCAGCGGGCTGGTCGTGTCCACAGTTATGTTGACCGTTGCCACGCGACTGTTGCCGGCGGGATCGATGGCTTTGACCGCGATAGTGTGATGGCCATCAGCCAAAGCCAGGGTCGCGTTCTCGCTGAGTCCCTCGGACCGCCAGTCATCCGAGTCAACCCTGAGTTGATACTCACTGATACCATTGGCATCGGTGCCATGCCAGGCCGTCAGCACATTTCCGGTGGTATTCAGGTAGCCATTCATCGGTTCACGTATTTCTATTGTTGGTGCGGTCAGATCTACCGTGAACTGCACCGATGAGATGGAGAAGCCATTGGCGTTGGTAACGTTCACAGATACGGTGTTGCTGCCCTCCACGACGCCCTGCGAGGCGTTGAACAGATGGCTGGTCGAAAGGTCCTTGTCAATCCATGCTCCGCCATTCAGTTTGACTTCGTAACCGGTGATCGCTGCACCGTTGGGCCAGCCCTGCCATTCGGCGTTGAGATTAGTGGTGTTGAGCATCGCTCCATCGACCGGGGCAGTTATGTTCACCACCGGCAGGTTGATGGGCGCAACGAACACAAACTTGCTCATAACACCGGAATCGCCGTACTTATTGGTGGCCACGACCTTGTACTCGTAGTTGATGCCGGGGGAGATTGTTGTATCGTTGAGCTGGGTGATTCCAGCGGCTGTTTCGAACACTGCGGAGTCGGAGCTGTTAGTTCTAGTGATAACGTACTTGAGCAACGGACCTCCGGCACTGTAGTTGGGGGCGTTCCAAGTGATCTTGGCCCAGATGTAGCCGATGCTCCCCTGCAAGTTGTTGACCATGCCCACAGGGTACGCCAGCGGCAGGTTGTCGCTTAGCGAGCCTCCGTCAATGGCATAGGGTACATCGATGATGGAGTCGCCATTCGCATCCGGAGTGGTCCAGTCGGTCCAGTAGTTGCCAAGGCTGGCAGTGTTCCATGCGTCCGTGGTGCGGTTGTCGAAGGCCTGCATATGATCGTCGTCAGCTGTCGATGTGGCTCCATGATCCCCAGACATCAAGTTCAGGTTGAAGCTCGAGGCTGTACAGTTCTCGGCCATTATGCCATAGCCGGCATTATTGTAGAGATAATTGTTCTGCACGGTGTTGCCAAGTGTGTTCTGTAGCACCAAACCCTTCTCGGTTGAGTTGGCGATGTAGTTGTTCGTGATAGAGGCCAGGTTGCTATCTAGCAGGATCATTCCCACCATGCTGCCCTCGATCCGATTGTTGGCGATGTGGGCACTGGTGGAATGCACTATCATGTCGATGCCTATCCCGGTCTTGACTATGACGTTGTCATGGATGTTAGCCCTAATGGATCTGGGCGAATAGATGCCGCCCCAGGAGCAATTGGTTATGATATTATAGGCCACGGTGTTTTGGGTGGCGTCATAGTTGAGGGCGATCGCCCTTTCCGTCATGTTGAAAATATCGTTGTATTGGACCATATTGTAACTAGAGGATTGATCTAGATAGATGCCTTCTGCACATTGGAAGATCTGATTGTGCTCGATGGTGTTGTTGTAGCCCCATTGGGGGTAGATACCCATATTGATATCGGTGATTTTGTTGCCGGTGACCGTCGTCCAGGTCGTGCGGAGGAGCATGATCCCCGCAACGAACTGATGGGCAAATATGCTCCCCTGTCCATCGGTGAGTAGGTTGTTGCGCACGAAACTCCTGGTGCAGAAATTGGTTCTGATGGCATTGTAGGCATTGTTGACACTATTGTTCTCGATGTAGAACCTGGTTGAGTTGCCGACCCTGATCCCATCCATCTCGATGTTGTTAAAGCTCACATTGCGAACAGCGGAATTGTCGGCCGCCTTATTGATCACCACGCCGTTCATCACGTCGTTGATGGTCAGGTTGTTCACCTGGAACGGGGTGTTGATGTTCTTTATAGTGAGTGCAACACCGGCGCTACTGTTGTAGATATGCCAGTCCTGGACTTTGAAATAATGGGAAGTGATGTTGGCGATATAGATGCCGAACGCCCCACCTTTCATGTCCAGGTCACGTGTGATCGCATTGCTTGCGATTATCCACGGGTTGGCTAGGGTCCCAGCGCCAGCCCAATGATTAATGGTAACGGCATTCTTAAGCTGAATATCGTTGTTGATCCTTATTGTAGTCGCCGATCCAGGATAGCCCTGAAGCACTGTTGAAGCGGTCGTGGTTGGGATCGCGCTCGCAAAAGCTGTCATACTCAACAGTACTACTAGCACTACCGCCAACAATCCATGTTTTACTCTAATCGAATTCCTCCCTTCCATGATCCTACCGATCGATTTAATAGAAAATGATAAGTGGGTTAATGCTATTTATTGGTGATGCCAGGCGAGCGCTTGAGAACGCATTTCTTGGCAATGGGAATAGATGATTGAAGCAAATAATTAATAATCTGGATAAGGCGAGGATCGTTTCTCCGGCGAACTAGATATTCAAAGGGGTTTTTATAACCTAGCCAGATGTCAATGAATGATATGGAGGAGGATGTATTTGGGAGTATATGGCCGAAGCATTAAATAAAGAAGATAATGGAAAGGGTTTTGCATCAAGCGATCTACGGCTTCTTCCTGCTCCTCATGTACAAGAACAGACCGACGATGATGATGACCACCAGTATGCCGATTCCTACATACAAGGCGCCATTATCGGAGCCGATGGGCGTTGCACCACCGCTCTCCGGAGCCGCGTTCTGTGAAGAGGATGCTGCTCCTGAGCCCACCGAGTTCACCGCCAACACATAGTAGGAATATGTCGTGTTGACAATGCCGGTGGTGTCCTCGTAAGTAAGAACGCCGCTGCCGGTGGTACCGATCTGGGTCGCCGCACCTCCGCCTGTGCTGCGATAGATCTTATAGCCAGTGATTGCCGCGCCACCATTGCTAGCGGGCGCAGACCAGGTTAGGGTGACCTTGCCAGGACCGGGCGTGGCGGTGAAGCTCTGAGGAGCCGATGGGGTTGTCGGTGTCCCCGTGCCGGCGGTTGCAGTCACTTCGTTGGAGAAGGGACTCGCCCCAAAGGAGTTGTTCGCTTTCACTTTGTAGAAGTATGGCGTCCCGACGACGACGTCATCGTCCGTGAAGGTAGTCCAGGAGGAAACCTTGGCAATCGGGGTGGAGCTCTCACTCCCGGTGGCCGTTCCGCGGTAGACAAGGTAATTGCTCGCAACACCAACGGAAGGGGCCGTCCAATTGAGGGTTATATGTTGCAACGCCGCGACTGCCACTAAGCCTGTCGGAGCGCCTGGGGGCGTTGCGGATAGGGTCGCACCCATCGTCAAACCATGCCAGGCCATGTCCGTGGCGGGGAAGTTCGAGTCAGCATATGCATGACCTCTGATGCTCGCTGGTGTATTTGCTATCCAATCGGTTCCCACATTGGTGGGAGCGACATGCCCCAAGAACGATATCGAGGTGAGGGAGACACAGCTAAAGAACGCGTTGCTCCCAATGCTGGTGACACCGCTCCCGATGGTCGCCGTGCTTAACCCTAGTAGCCCTCCGAACGTGGCGTTAGGAATGGTTGTGACACCATCAGAGATGATCAGACCTGCAATAGCGGCGTGATTGAATGCGTTAGGGCCGATCGTTGTTACGGTACTAGGGAAGGTATACACATTTCCAGGACCGCTTCCCTGAGGGCACTGGATGACGGTCGTTATTGTCTTATTATATAATGTTCCATCGATACTGGCATAAAACAGATTGTTCGGGTCTACAGTTATCCGGTAGAGATTGGTACAATCCAAGAAAGCATGCAGCCCAAGGCTGGAAACACCGCTTCCAATGGAGACTGTGCCTATTCCCGTCTCTCGGAATGCTTCCTGGCCGATGCTGATCACGCTGTTTGGGATGGTGACGGAGGTCAAATCCCCGCACCTCCAAAACGCGTTAAAGCCGATGGAGGTGACGCTATTTCCGATGGTCAAGGTGGTCAAATATCCGCATTTGGCGAAAGCTTCGTCCCCTATCTTGATCACGCTATCAGGGATGACTATGTTATTCAGGTCAGTATAATGCGAGTTGCCGCAATTATAGAACGAATAGTTGCCAATATAGGTGACACTGTCAGGGATAGTCACTGTATTCATATGGTAGAATCCATTGAATGTACTATCCCCGATGCTTACCACTGGCTCACCAGCAATTGTGCTTGGAATGACGACAGCATTGCTCGATTGATCATAGCCGGTTATCTCCACCGCGGTCCCGCCATTTATGAGCTGATAGGTGAAACCACCACTGGTAGCTGCGGACACTGTGCCTACAGAGATATTGATCAATGACACCATGGTCATTGAAACAAGCAATAATGTTAACAACCCGACGAAGATTTTTCGACGCATTTCCCCCACTCCTCGAGATGAAAATGTTTAGAAAGATACTGGGACTGTTGCTATATATAAGCACTATGAGGGATATAGTATTCAGACGAATGAGGCGCTGTTGGAACGAGTTCTTGAACATTTTGAGCATAAACATCTTTAATAAATTATATCCAATCCTGACATTGGAATTGGCAGCACATTGATCATTGCTCTATGAAGATGTCTATTCAAAGCCTGCAAAATGGGTCTTTTTTGCAGTCTCATCCGCCCTCTTTCTCCTCGAAGAGTACGAATTTTATCCCATGCTCTATTTTTCTGCTATTAGGTTTCTGCTATTAGGGATTCATAGCGCTTACCTCACAGCATCCTGTTGAAAAATAAGAAGGAAAGGGTTTCGTCGGAAAGAATCAAAGAGGGCATTTTTAGTTTTGATTGAAACAAATAGATAATTATCTAGATAAGCCGTTGGTTGTTTCCTCGGCGATAGCAAAGCCAATTTCATTTCAAACCGAGGACAGGCAAGAAGAGGTCCGCATCCAATTCCAAAATGGCATAACCATTAAGTTAGAGGGTCGCTTCTAGCAAGGATTGTTGGTTAGAGGTTTGACAAAATGACATCGTTCACCATTGAGGAACAGAACCAGGCGCTTGATTATATTATTGAGTCCAGACGAACTATTAGGAAGTTCAAATCCGAAAGCCCTCCACGTGCGATGGTAGAGAAGGTCCTTCAAGCCGGGCTGCTCGCACCATTTGCTCGGATTAGCGTGGACAGGGAGGACTTTCGTAGGTTCTTCGTCATTCCTAGAGAAAGCGATGTCACTTCCAAAGCCGCCAATCTTATCAAGCGAAGAAGCGCGGTCGCATACGAGCAGCTTGAGAAACGGGTGCAGCAGGACCCCATCCAAAGAAGCCGAGCGGAACGATACTTAGGTGCGCTGAAGATGGCCAGCCAGGAGGGACCTCCGAACCTTGGTAAGGCTCCATACTATGTCGTGGTGGCCGAGCAAAGAGGGATTCCCGAGGTGGCCCAGCTTTCCTTGGCCCATTGCTTGGAGAACATGTGGCTTAAAGCTACCGCACTTGGCCTTGCCTTCCAGCTACTGTCTGTCACTGAGCGAATGTCAGAGGATAAGGAGTTCTGTGAGCTCATTGGCGTTCCCTTTGGAGAATTTGCTCTGGATGGCTGCCTGATAGGATATCCTGATGTCTCGCCTGCACCATCTAGAAGGTCGCCTTTAGGCGATGTTACAAAATGGCTTTGAAAGTGTCGGCAACAGATGCGAGGGTGCAGCTAGGCACGAGCCATTTCGGTCACTCAGGGTCAGGTTACATTCTGTCAGTAGTATTCTGCGAATTGAACAGGAAGATATGATGATGGATCAGCAATGTGTGTTCCCGGGATAGAGCCTGGGCCTCGCCTCTTCCAGTTGACTCGCCTTTCATTTGAATAAGGGAGTTACGGCATTTGATATTTCATAATGGGAACTCCGGTATAATCGGAACTGCGAGTGCATTCTAATTTTATTTTGGAGCGATATGCATCATCTATTCATCCTTGAGAAGATTTGCTCGAAGTTCTCTCTCGAACCTTGCTTTAGTCCAAGTGCCATGCCCACGGCGATCTCGTTCTCGTCATTTTCTAGACCGACAAGCATTGCTTCGGCAACCTCCTTGGCCGGGATGCCTCGATCGGTCTGCCCCCTTTTCGTTCTTGCCCCTTTATGCAGATCTGTATCCACGGTGGGTGGAATTACCTCACAGACCCGGATGTTGGTATCCTTTAGTTGGTGTCGCAAGGAAACGCTAAAGGAATGTACGGCCGCCTTTGTAGCACAATATACTGGCATTGAAGCAATGGGAATGAAGGCTAGGCCCGAACTTACATTAACGATAGCCGCATCTTTTTTCTTCATAAAGTCGGGGATGAAATGTGCGGTCAAGAATACGTAGGCTTTGAAGTTGATATCTATCTCATCCCCACCCTCTGCTTCCAAATATCCAAGCAGGTCTACAGGCCCTTTTCTTAGGTCGATCATTCTTTGGATGCCTGCATTGTTAATCAGGATGTTCGTTTCCGGGAAGTTGGAGATAACCCAATCATGCAGTTTTCCTCGCTCTCCTTCCTTCGATACATCGCATTTGATTGTATGCAATTTTGGAAGCAGGTTCTTTGCTTTCAGTAAATTCTCTTCCGTCCTGGCGCAAATGATAACCTCATTGCCATGCTGGAGAAAAATATCAGCTATAGCGAATCCAATCCCGGTCGCGCCTCCGGTTATCAGTATCGTGTTGCCATTCACCTTCATATCTGCACATCCCCTACCGTGGTTTCATTCAACTCCCTTATTATTGTAATCATTGCGATGGGTGAAGTCTTTCAACTCTCGTCGTACCCTTAAGCTCTTTGTCATCGAAGAAATCGGATATCCCAAACGAAGCCCATAAACAACGTTCATATGGTCTGGGATATGTAGCATGCGCATGACCTCTCTATCAACTCCTTTATCACCGAAGTCACTCAAAATGCGTACACTGATTCCCAGGGATTGAGCCATAAGCCACATATTCTCCATTACGCAACCTAGGCTCACAAGACCCAAGATGTCCCCTTCAGAATCTGGTGCCCTTTTTCTGGAATCGTAGATCACGATTAGGATGGTAGGGCTTCCATCGATAGATTGGCTCAGGGGCATGGGTGGGCATTCTTCGGCGACTTTGTTGAACATCGAAGGGTTCCTAAATGACGATGGAAACGCAGTTCCAAGGATTCCCACTTTTTTTCTGGACAATTCTTTCTTTGAGAACGAGAGTTGGTCATAGTTCTCTCTTAGAAAATCTATGGTGACGCGAGACTCGATAGTTCCCAGCTTTTCTAGAACATCTTTGTTATCAACAACGATGATTTCGAAGTTC
Source organism: Methanomassiliicoccaceae archaeon (assembly GCA_003153895.1). Taxonomy (GTDB): domain Archaea; phylum Thermoplasmatota; class Thermoplasmata; order Methanomassiliicoccales; family UBA472; genus FEN-33. The sequence continues at coordinate 22,838 of PMBU01000125.1, forward strand.
TGCATGTTGTGAGGTGTGGGAGCCCACTTCGCCGCCTCGAGGATCTGCTTCAGATCTTCTATTGATATGGAATGATGTGGATCGAATGGAGTCCTAACAGACTTCCTTGCTCGCATCAGTCTTAGCGTACTGTTCATAATGATCGGATATTACAGAGTGGCCTAGCTTCATAAATAGAGCGATGAGTGGGATTCGACTTTGTTATTAAGATTAATGAAACAGCGCCGCGGGTTTAAATATCGGCTTTTCAGTCGATTTTCGAAGGGATATCGTTATGAGAAACAAGTTCTTCGTAGCATCGGCTTCTGTGCTGACTGTACTGACGATGCTGGTCACCGCGTTCGTCATACCAGCCGCTGGCGCTTCATCTGCGCCTGTCAACCAGAACGATAAGATAACGACCGAGGTCGGCCCAACCACCGAACTGGGTGGTGGAGATCATTTCTACATCAAATTCGGTTCCGACGCCACCTTCGGCATCTTGTGGGGTACAAAAGATAATCCGAACGACGTCTATTTCGTATCCTATATCTCAAGGTATCTGGGCTGCATAAATGTTGATGAGCCGAATGGGACGGTGCTCGCTCAAAAACCGTTGAAGATCTACACCCTTTATGCTGTCAAGCTTGACCGTTTGATCGAGTATAACAACACCAGCAACGGATTGCTCAACTACAACCCTTCAGGACTAATCGGGGAGCTATTGACCGGACAGATTTACAAAGGGGTGAATCTAAACACCGCTTGGACCGCCAGCAATTGGCAGAATGGCACCAACACTAACGGCAATCTAACCTGGAGTTTCACCCTGACGGCAACGAATCTGAGTTACAACGTGCCTCTTAGGTATAGAGGGGATGCCGATGGCAACGGCATACTCGACAGCATAGCCATGACGTTCCATCTTACCGCGAGCACGAACTTCCTGGACAACATCACTGTTCCGCAATGGAACGTCACAATGAACCAGGGTCCACTTGGAAACGAACGGTTCAGGGACCTCCAGAGAGGCAATGACCTCACAGTCTCAGGCAACGTCACCAACTACCATGTCAAGTGGAACAAGGTTATCATGGGCTGGGACTTCAATTCAAGGGACACGAACCCGAACCTTCTAGCGGAGTATACCATCATCGTTGGAAACTATATCCCTCCGGTTGTTAACGGGCTTATGGCACTGGCCGAATGGCAGAAGGTGGTCGGCGCCACCGGTGACAATGGAACTATGACCGCAGAGGGCCAAAACTTGAATGGAAGCCCTTCCTTGAGCAATGCTTTCTTGCTCCACACTCCAAGGTTGACCTTCGAAGGTGACCGCTCGCGAATCGGGACCTTCGAGTGGGTGAAGAACGTGACCGTGGATGGGCAGACGAAGAACGCCACCTCCCAGGTCACTGCTATAATGCCCTTTAATTTAAGGTTCGGAGCCAAGGACTTCTACGGCTTCACCGCGATCGTCGCCATATCATATCCTAGGGGGCAGAGCATAGTGCAGGATCCGGACATCTCGTCTCAGGCAATGACCGATCTGGCCATTTCCACCAGTGGATCAGGCAATAGTGGAAGCATGCCCAGCTCTTTCCCAATTGGCTTGGTGCTGATCATTGTCATGGTGGCGGCTATCGCTATGGCAGCGATGATCATTCTCAGTAGGAAGAGGGGTGTCAAGTAGTCTCCAAAAGCAAACTTCTTCCTTTTTCATCCTTTCTTTCGTTGAAATATAGGCATGAGCAAGATTTCCCAGGATTGACTCCACTAATTATGCCATTCTCTATATTCTTCTTGCGGCGTTTCAAATCATGCTGCCATCGACCGGTTTCATGATATATTCAAAAGGAATTTGAATGACAGGGATTATTGCAACTACGAAGGAATGAACAATGGCCGACTTCGATGGGGAAAAGTATAAGGCTGCATCCAAGCACCAAAAGGAATGGGGCGAAAGGCTGATTGGTGACCTTGCTCTAAAAGGAGATGAGAGGGTAATTGACCTAGGATGCGGGGACGGTTACCTTACAAATAAGATTAGGAATTTGGTCCCAAAGGGGAGCGTGCTTGGGATCGATTCCTCTGCATCCATGATAGAAACAGCTAAGAAATTAGAAGCACCCAACCTGAAATTCCAGAAACTTGACATCTATGATCTTGACTTCGACGAAGAGTTCGATGTCGTCTTTTCCAATGCGGCGCTCCATTGGGTCAAGGACCATAATCGGTTACTAGGAAACGTCCGCAAGGCAGTCCGAGCAGGAGGTCTTGTTCGCTTCAACTTCGCCGGGGATGGCAACTGCTCTAATTTCTTTGAGGTCGTCCAGGAGGTTATGGCAATACCGAGTTACCGGGAGTATTTCGATGGAATGGTTTGGCCCTGGTTCATGCCCTCAGTAAGCGACTATGAAGTATTGATCGAGCCTTATAAGTTCTGTGAATGGAGCGTATGGATGGAGAACGCTGACCGCCATTTCACCGAAGATGAGTTGGTCCTATGGATTGACCAACCCTCTATCGTTCCCTTCCTTGCGGGACTGAAGCAAGGCGATAAGCAGGCTTTCAGAGAAGAGGTTATTAATCGGATGCTTCAGAGGACCATAACCCCTGATGGCAGATTCTTCGAAACCTTCCGGCGTCTCAATCTAAAGGCAAAGAAGTAGCAACCCCATTAGTCGCCAACTCAATATCTTCTATCTTTTTGTCTCGATCGTCAAAAGCAATCACAGGAAGTATTCCCCTTCGATGTGTTTAATCTGTCCATCAATTCGAATTTCATAAAATCGCAGGTATTGCTTCTTGACTGGAGTCACCTTTTTGGAGAAAAGGCAGACTCTGGTCATTTTCTTGATCTCTGAGCTCTCGAATGCTTCAACGTGGCAAAACAAATCCAATCTTAAACAGCTGTCACAATTCTGGTACCCAACGCCACAGCGGCCGTTTTGCTACTAATGCCAACTATAATATGCCTGGAATGTTCGGAAACCATTCTCAACTTCGATAACACTAATATTCGGTGATGTTTATAAATAGTAGCGACTCCCAGTTATTACAGGCCCCCATTGATTGAGCAGACCCATGAGGCCATAAGGCCCTAAGATCCTATAATGGTCGTCGCAAGCATGCTCCTTCAAGGGGGATCTCCGATGGGGTTTGATTCCTCAAAGCTCGAACCTCGCCGCATCCCGATTGATTATATGGTCATCGCATTCCTGTCTATCTTCGGGGAGGGCAAAAGATATTAGGATAAAATCTATAAATCTTTGCAGCTGACCTTGTGGGGAGTACTTTGGAACCGTCAAAAGAAGTAAACAAGAGTCTCATTAGCATTCTTGAGAGAATCACCGATGGATTTCAATTTCTTGATCGCAATTGGCGATTTACTTACATCAACAATCGCGGCGCCGAGATATTTGGCATGAAGGTCGAGGACCTTCTTGGCGATGTGATCTGGAATCTGTTTCCCTATGCAAAAGGGAACAATTTCTTTATTGAATATCACAAAGCCATGGAAACGATGGAGCCGAGACATTTCGATGAATACTACCCTGAACCGCTCAACAAGTGGCTGGAGATGCATTGCTATCCTTCTGAAGAAGGATTGGCAGTTCACTTCAGGGATGTCACTGAACGTAAGAAATCAGAAGAAGCGCTGGTGGAAAGAGAAAGACTAAGTTCCGCTTTGATCCAGATTAATGTTTACGTCAATTCCACTCTTGATCACAAAGAGATCATGCAGCGGGTCATCGAGGAAGGAGCTAAGGCAATTGATGCTGAATCATCGCTCATCAATATGCGAGAGGGCGACGGGTGGGCCGCCCGGTTCGTGTATCGCTTCCCACCTGAGATCCTCGGCCAACCGAAGACGAACGAGGAATCGCCCACATCCATGCTGGTGATGAAAGAAAGAAGGGTCGTGGCCATCAACGATGCTTTTGAAGATTCCAGAGTCGACAAGCAGGCAATGAAGGCGTTCAATGCGCGCTCAGTTCTTATTGCCCCGATCATCCGCCGAGACGAGGTCATCGGCATCATCGCTTTCTATCATCATTCCAAAAAGGTCAATTTCAGTGATGCTCAGATAGATTTTGCTCAAAAACTGGTCGGTTCGATGTCGCTGGCAATCGAGAATGCCAGGTTGTTCGAAACATTGAGCCAAAACGAAGCCAGATACCGTGGACTCTTCGAGAACATATCGGAGGCGGTCACACTACGCCAGCTCATCTATGATGAGCGAGGTAAGATCATCGACATGGAATTGATCGACACCAACCCCGCAAACCTCAAGGCCTTAGGCGTTAGCTCCATCAATGAGTTGAAGGGCAAGAGATATAGCGAAATCTATAAGCCAGATTTAACGGCGCATCTGCTTGACATAGTGAACAGGATGAAAGACACCGGAAAACCTGTCACCGAGGAGATACGCTTCTACTCCAATAATCGAGATTACCTGGCCACTTACACTCCGCTCGATAAGGACCAGATCATCACCATGAGCGTGGACATCACGGAGCGTAAGATAGCAGAACGAGCCATCGAAAGGGAGAGGGCTCGTCTGCAACTGATTCTCGATTCTTTGCCAGTCGCTGTTGCCGTGGCCGATGAGAAAGGCAGCCTGCAGATCGTCAACAAAAGAACACATGAAATATGGGCTGGATCAACAAAAAATATCAATCAGATTAATGATTATATTGGTTACCTGCCTGGCACGGAAGTCAAACTTAAAACGGAGGACTGGCCGATAACTCGAGCTCTTAGACAGGGAACGACAATACTAAACGAGGAGATCGATGTCAAACGACTGGATGGCACAAGGGGAACTGTGGTAGCATCTGCGATCCCATTGAAAGATGAGGATGGTAAGATCAATGGGGCGCTCGTAGCTTATACGGACATCACCGAAAGGAAAGAGTTGGAGCAAAATCTAGCAAGGTCCAACGTCGACCTCCAGCAGTTCGCTTATATCGCTTCTCATGACCTCCAGGAACCGCTCAGGATGGTTAGCAATTACTTGTCGCTATTGGATAGGCGATATCATGACAAACTGGACGCCAAGGCTCAGGAGTATATAGGTTATGCTTTAGATGGCGGAGAAAGAATGCGTCAACTGATCAATGACCTTTTGGAATATTCCAGAGTCGATGCGGTGAGTAAGGAGTTCGCTCCGGTTGATATGAAAGCCGTGGTTTCGAAATCGCTTGCCATTCTTGAAGAGTCAGTTAAGGAGAATGATGCGGAGATCTTGGTCGAGCCCTTGCCGATAATCGTCGCTGACGAATCTCAGATGATCCAATTGATGCAAAATCTAATTGGCAACGCTATCAAATTCCACGGCCCAGAGCGACCGAAGATTCTTATCTCGGCGTCAGAAGGAGTCAGAGAAGTCACATTTGCGGTCAAGGACAATGGCATTGGCATGAATATGCAGCACGCAGACAAGATATTCCAGATGTTCCAGAGGCTTCATGGCAGGGATGAGTATCCAGGGACTGGTGTCGGTCTAGCAATTGCCAAGAAGATTGTCGACCATCATGGTGGAGGAATTTGGGCAGAGTCAGAGGAAGGCAAGGGGGCGACGTTCTTCTTCACTATTCCGATTCAAGCGGTGTTGAAAGATGTAACACATGTCTGATCTTGGGTTCCATAATAAAAAAATGAAGATTCCATTTATTTCTCCGATAGCCCGAACCTCACCGCATCCCGACACAGACCTCTACGGAAAGTGTGGATTAAAGAAACAACGACTAAGCCCAAAGACGACCTAATAAAATAAGACAATGTCTATTAAATTAACTGACCCATATGGCCAAACAGATATCATTATATACAGCTACAATTTAAAATAATAACTATATCCCCCGGATGGGAGTGCGAGGGGTGCAATTTGAACCTCGATATTCACATTATTAAAACAAATAAAGAAAAGGGAAAAGGTTTCGCCGTCCGAGGGCTCGGTGCAAATCGAATTTAATTGAAACCTAAAATTTTTAATCTGGATGAGCGTGGCTTTGTTTCCCCGTCGGGAGCAATCCCAACTTCACGTGTAACTGCGGAGAATCGAATAGAAGGAAAACAGCGCTGGATAATCGAAATGCGTTCCCGGATTGACCACTACTGTCGTCTTCATAGCCAAGCCATGATCAGAAAGAGCCGAACCATGTCTTCTAAGATATTAGGGAATCTCATTGTCTCCTCTACTCACCTTCTCTGGTCCAGGGCAGGCAATTAGATTCAGGCGCTTGGCGTTGAGGGCGAGGTAGAGATAGGCGAGCGAGGAGATGACGAGGATCATTCCAGCCAGCATCCAGGCTGTGGGGATGGACCAGATGTCAGCCACGAAGCCAATGAGAAGCGCACCGATGAGGCCGCCCCCCTGGGCGATGAGCGATTCGAACGACATCATTGTAGCTCTTTGCTTAGACGGTATCTGATCGTTGTAGAGGGCAGCATGCGGCGAACCGGCTGTCCCAAGAATGAAGTACAGCAGCAGATAGAAAAGGGCAAAGGCTAGAATGGAGCCTTGTAGCGCCAGGGCGAAGAGCAAGACGCCAAGGATGATCCTCATCCCCATGAGAATCCGCGGGTAATTGTCACCGGTGATACGGCAGATAGGGGTTGAGACAATGCTCCCCACCGATGCCATCAGGAAGTAGCCTGCGGCGAGCACGCCTAGCACCCAGGTTTCCTCCGCGCCTCCGATGATCGCCTGGACCCTAGGCTGCCAGAGGAGCTCAACGCTCGCCAGGCCGAGCCCGAGGAACAGTGTTGCCATTAGCAGAGCGAACGTTACCCGATTCTTGATTCCGTGCTCGAAGGAGCTGGAGAGTATCTCAGGCATTTTCTTGAAGCCGGCAGCGAGCCCAGAATCCGCTCCAGGTTTAACGACCTCCACGACGATGAAGATAGTGAGAACGATTTGGCCAACGGTCGCCAGGAGCACGATGACGATGTTCATCGAATAAGGGCTAGATCCGAATATAGGGGCCGATGACCCGAGGATCGTCGGGATGAAACCGCCGACTAGCGAGCCGACACCGAGCCCGATCGGACTGAATACCATCGCCTTTGACAGGGCGCGTTGCAAGTTGATTGCGGGATTCTTTCGCTTGTATTCATCGACGAACCAGGCATCCATTGTCCCCGACGACAGCGCCCTAGCTACTCCATAGAGCATGATCGCGACCAGAATGAGGAGGAAACCGGAGGATAGCAAGAGCGTGAAGACGGCCGCGAACATGACGACCAAGGATAATAGGTAGACGCGTTTCCTGCCAATGCTGTCCGCCAGACCTCCGGTCGGCAGCTCGAGAAGGAGCGTCGTACCAGAGTATGCGGCCAATATCGTGCCCGCCTCAAGGATGCTGAGCCCCTTCCCGAGGATGATCAGAATTAGGACCGGGAACATCAAGCCAACAATGAACCAGTGCACCGTCTGGTTCACCCCGTAGACGAAGAAAGGATCGGCCCTGATGGTCGACGTTCGAGGCATGAAAGGAAATGATGTTGCCATCTTAAGTTAGCTGTCACGGTTGGATATTCTTAGCTACGTGGCGACAAAAGTTGAGAAGTTGGATGATCCCTTGGTTCCCTTAATTGGGACTAACCGAAATACAAGGACAGTATCAATGTTGTCTTCATGTTTCATTTGGTTTGTATAAAATATTAGGACTGCACATTCATTGAACATACCGTACCATCCTCCAGCGAGTGCTGGCATTGGGTTGGGAGGGTCCAACTGGGAAAGATCATGCCAAGCAAAGTGTATTTCTCCAATCTACGAACGAAAGGCGATAAGGGCAGCAAAGTCAACAAGGTCGAAGCCTCGTTTGATCAAGCCCAGCTGAGTCAATTGATTAAGAAGGGCGATTTAACCGCTATTAAGCTCCATTTCGGGGAGAGGGGCAACGATAGCCACATCAATCCCGTATTGATCCGTCCAGTGGTGGATGGCATCAAAGCCAGAGGCGCTAAGCCTTTCCTCACCGATACTAACACACTGTATTCCGGCAGCCGCCATGATGCGGTCGACCACCTCGTGACCGCGTTGGAGCACGGGTTCGATTACACGGTCACAGGGGCGCCCCTCGTCATCTCAGATGGGCTCAAAGGCGATAACGTCAGGGAGGTGCAGATCGGGAAGAAGCACTTCTCTTCGGTGAAGTTGGCCAGGGACATCGTTGCAGCGGACAGCATGGTCGTCATGACCCACTTTAAGGGACATGACATGGCTGGCTTCGGCGGTGCCATCAAGAACATAGGGATGGGCGGAGCGGCGGTCGTTGGCAAGAAGGAACAACATGCCTGCCGCATGGCCGTGAAACGTGACTCGTGCGTCGGCTGCGGCTCCTGCCAGAAGGTCTGTCCAGAGGGGGCAATATCTCGAGAAAGGGGCAAGGCGAGCGTCGCCGCGGAGCTTTGCATCGGCTGCGGAGAGTGTATTACCGTATGTCCGGAGAATGCAATTGATTTCGACTGGGCTTCGGCCATATTGCCGTTCGTGGAGAGGATGACCGAGTACGCCTATGGCGTGGCTACATCGCATAAAGGGCGCATAGGCTACATGAACTTCCTGACCAACATCACGCCGGACTGCGACTGTTGCCCTTGGAGCGACATACCCATAGTGCCGGACATCGGCTTCCTGGCCTCCACTGACCCGGTAGCTATCGACCAGGCGAGCTTCGACCTGGTGAACGCACAGCTCGGCACATCAGGCTCAATGCTAGAGAAGAATCTGGAAGCAGGGGGCGACAAGTTCCGCGGGCTGAGGCCCAACACCGAACCGACACACCAGCTGAGCTACGGAGAGGAGATCGGGCTTGGCAGTCGGAGTTACAAGCTGATCATGCTATGATTATGGCGCGAGTTCGATTCGAGTTCGACTTCGAAGCTCGTGATAGAATGCTGCAAGGATACGGATCTCATCAAAGATCAATCCACAAGTGAAATAGGGGCAGCGTTAAGCCAATTAACCTCTTCCGCCATTTTACCATGATGACCTTGGATAAGCGGCTGAGACAGATCGCTTTGAAGGAAGGTGTGGACTACTTCGGATGTGCAGACCTGGCTCCAGCAAGGAAGGCTATCTTCGACCAAGGTGGCGAGCGTGTTGCATCATATCCCCGGGCGATCTCGGTCGGGATCGGTATCCCGAACGATCTGGTCGAACAGCTCGAAGACAGGGACCGGATTGGCGTCCGAGTAAGCTATCGACATCATGGATACGATGTGATCAATGCCCGATTGGATTTGGTGACGAGCAAGCTCGCCAGCGAGATCGGCCGAGCAGGGTACCATGCCCTCCCCGTCCCATCCTCCAAGCGGATGGATAGCGATCGCATTTGCGCCGAGTTCTCTCACAAGATGGCCGCGAACCTGGCAGGCCTGGGATGGATCGGNNAAATGCTCGAAGTGCGTGGACATCTGTCCGGCCAAGGCATTCACTGGCAGGGCGTTCGATGAGAACGAGCCTAGAGAACTCAGGTACGATGCAAGAGCGTGCGAGAAATCCTTCGACAACATGGAAAGGGAAGGGGTCATTCCGGTCTGCGGATTGTGCCTGTTCGTCTGCCCCTTTGGAAGGAAATAGTGCTGGATCCGTCAATGTGAGTTCCTTATCGATTCGCCATAGGCCAGTCCAGGATGCGAGAATTCATTTTTCCTGCGCGGGATATCATTATTTACTTGTTCGAAAATTCCCGGGCGATGGAAAAGAAGCGCTACGAGAGCCCTCTCTTCACGCNNTGCTTGGCGGGGTCATCAGGTTGATTGCCATCGCCACATTGAAAAGGAACTTCTCCGGCGCCTTGCGCATCCGGGAGGGGCATACGCTCGTCAAGACCGGCATCTACAAGTGGGTCCGCCATCCAGCCTATCTTGGGGCGATCATGCTCTTCCTTGGCATCCCAGTAATGCTGTCAAGCTTGCTCGGCTTCATGGTCATGTTCCTGCTGGCGCCTTACCTCATTCACCGGACCAAGCTTGAGGAGAAGATGCTCATCGAGCGTTTCGGAGCAGAGTACGAAGAATACATGAAGCACAGCAAGCGCCTCATCCCATTCGTGTACTAAGGCAAGAAAGCAGCCCAGAATCTTAAGGCATCATTCTTGCGATCAATCTACCAATAACGGAAAATGGTGCGGCCGCCGGGGTTGCATACCCAAACAGGTTCAAAACAGATTCAAAATCAGGCTGACCCAAACCACTTTTCGTTTAGATAGCCAATAACTATTCCAAGAGAGAGAATCCTTAACACGTTAAACAATGTGCCGATGAGGAAGTAACGCAAGGCATCATTCGGCGTGAGAAGGCCTGCAGGACCTTGGAGCAGGATCGTGACAATGGCTAGGATTATGAAGCTAAGTATCACGGATTTCAGAATTGGATTCTTTGTTGGCAACTTATCAAAGAAGTGAAGCAGGGAATAGCTGACGCAGAATCCGATCATCAGNNATTGGAAGATAAGAAATTGAAAGAGCCGCTCTGTACTCAGCGGCAGTGGGAGTCAAGGTAATTACGAAGTTGGTTGCCCAGAATGCTAATCCGCCCGCTATCGTCAGTTTGAAAAGCTTCTGGTAGAGCTCTTGCGACGCCTCTCGCTTGCTTCGACCTGTGGCATGGGTTTCCATTTCGGATCAACCCCCCTCAACCGGGGACAGTCCGTTTTCCTTCACTCCCTTGACCAGAAGCCATAATGTTAGCGAGACCTCGGCGATGAAGCCCGCCGCCAGACCGGGATAGATTATGACATCGGCCTCGGGGAGCAGGAAGAACTGCAG
>PMBU01000125.1:33628-36364 GCA_003153895.1 Methanomassiliicoccaceae archaeon
CCAGGCGCCGAAGAATATCTGGGCGATCATGAACCCGTTGTTGTACATATCGACATGCCACAGGGCCTGGGCCTGCAGCTGACCGGTCGAGAACACGGTCAGGTAATCGGCTCCGTTCAACAGTGATAGGGCCGTGGATAGATTGAGCACGCTCATGCATTCGATCGCGACCCCGCACAGGTTCAACAACAGGAAAAGTAATGCAAGGTTCTTGTTGACCTTCTTCAATAACGCGTATAGGGCCCAAGCGGCCAGAACAAAGAACAAGGCCGAAACCAGCTCGGTTAAGAAACTGATGCGGAACAGAAGCTCGTTTGCCGTAATTTTCTGGGCTGTAGCGGCGGCATCTCCTAAAACGATTAATTGAGAGCGGATGGTTGTGGCGAGGGGCAATAGTATGACGAAGATCAAATAAAACAACCCAGCAATCTTAGCTGTCCTATTCATCGAGCTCAATTGTCTATCTCCCTCCTCTGTAGAGCGGAATTTACCTCCGAAGATGGGGAGAGCCTTCATTGCCCGCTCCCCCTATCCTCCTTCGATGCTTTAGCCTTGTATGGCCGCAGATGAAGGTCATTCACAGCGAGATCTACCCTAAGCACGCCATTGCTTCCAACCACTTCCAGGACGAGGTCTTCCAAGAATTGAGCTCGTTTCAAGGATCCAATGGAGCCTTCGACTAGGACTCTTTCGTCGCTATCCAAGGTTACGCTCTTCACATCGCTCTTCGATCTGAGTTCGATGGTGAACATCCGTTCATCTTTTCCTCTTCTTGTTTGGGCCATTTTCAAACCTAAATCGGATGAAGGCGAACAATAATTGATAACCATTATTTGACTCGGATGTGTTGCCGGCAGCAGTAATGTGTAGGTGTTGCATTTGGTGAAAACGAACGTCGATGAGGACCGCCTCTCCGACCTTCACTTTCAGTTGTCAAGCGCGGACCGGCGCAGGATAATCGAGGAGCTTCAGGCACAGAATCTCAAGCTAAACGAAGTTGCAAAGAAGCTGGACATCACTGCTACAGAGGCGTTCAGGCAATTGCAGCGGTTGACGGAGGCCGGCTTCTTGGAGAAGACCAATGAAGGCAGATACCGCTCCACCGCATATTCCAAGCTCATCCTCGAATCCTCCGCCGCTATGGACTTTCTTTCCAAGCATAGGGAGTATTTCTTAGATCACGATGCGTCCCTCATTCCTCCTCAGTTCCGCGCCCGGTTCGGAGAGCTCTCGAAGAGCGCCCTTCTAACTGATCCAGTCACCAACCTGAACACCGGCAGCGAGGTCCTTGAGGACGCCGAGAAGTGGGTCGATGTGATGGCTGTGCAGAGTCTGGAGCAGCATAGTCAGATACTCAGACAGCGCTCGTTGGAGGGCGTGAAGATCAGGTATGTGTCGCCGGAGAGCGTGATTGAGACCACGAAGAAAGGACTCATCCCTGTCAAGCAATCGGGGGAGAGGAGATTTATTCCCAGAATCTGCGCTGTGATAGTCCGGACCGATAAGTCAGCGGGGTTCGCGTTACCGAAGTTGGATGGAAAAATGGATTACCAAGTCTTCGCCGGTACCGATCCGGAATCAATGAAATGGGTAGGCGACCTGTTCGAAGACCAATGGAATAAGGCCAGGCCGTGGCACCCTTAGACAATGGGAACAAATCCATGAGCAGATTCAATTGATATGAGTTGAGAAATGCGATAAGTGTGAGCTGGTCAGATTTAGGCTCTACAGCGATTTGGGCATTCACGCCCACACTCATGGGAATAGTTTCTTTCCTTCTTCTGTGATCTCGATCGCCCCTATCTGTTTGAACATGTCCGTGTTGTCAGTGACGTTCCAGTATTCTGCCAGTTTGCCATCGACTACTCGATAGATGTCAACGCTCTTCGATGCTATCTTTTTGCCAGTGGGCGCTAGTCCGAAGAACTCGCTTTTATGGGTCCCCGTGTAAGAAAGGCGGACCCACACCTTATCCCCCTCGGCAATGATGTCTTCGATTGCTTCATGCCAATCGGGGAATGCCTTGAGGCCCATGGCAAATAGTTGTTTGAGCCCTTCTCGATCCACTTTGTTGGTGTGGTCAACATAATCTGCTGCTATAAACGCGTCAAAATCTAAGTTGCGTTTATTGTAGGACTCGATCCACCTGCGAACGATCGCCTTGTTCTCTTCTAATGAAATTTGAATCACCTCTTCTCTATTCCATTTTTCGGGACTTAATGATATCAGGGATCAATTTGTTCTAGCTCTACTTCTTTTGCAGGTTCTGAGCGAACTCCTCAGCATGCTTGAGATCCTCAGCATTTGGTCTTCCCTTGTTCAGTCCTCCGAAGTATTTCAGGAAACTGTTGGTGTTGAAGCCCCCGCAATTGAACTCATCAACGATGACATATCCTTTCGATTCCAGTCTCTTCCTGAGCGAAGAATGGATCAGTTCGATCCTCCGGTCGAAACTGGTCGAGAAAAGGAAAGCCTTCTTTCCGTCTACCGACGGCAGCCTGTCGGCGAGATCTAGCAGGTCTTTGTGGTGTTTTCCATCATAGATACCTGAGCCGAAACCTATCAGGTCATACTGCTGAAGCTCTCCTGGACTGGTCTCTTGCGGCGTTCTTATCTGAGCATCAAGAACTGCCGCGAAAGCCTCGGCAATCTTCCTAGTGTTGTTATGATGGTACGAGACCAGGACCAATATCGATCTTACCACCGTTTTCATGATATACCTCCTAATCTGCCTGG
>PMBU01000114.1 GCA_003153895.1 Methanomassiliicoccaceae archaeon
AGGTTGATCTCACGGGTGTCCTCCATGGTGACGATCTTGGCGCCAGGAGGTATGAAAAGCGCGATGGAATTGAGGGTGGCCGTCTTGCCAGAAGCCGTGCCTCCGCAGATAATCATGGACTCGCCATGTTCCACTCCTAGCCAGAAATAGGCGATCATCTCTGGGCTGGCCGTCCCATACTTGATCATGTCCACCGGCGTGAACGGTTTCTCTTTGAAGCGTCGGATAGTGAACGTGCCGCCGCGGGTCGTGACTTCGCGAGAATAGGTTGCCTGGACACGGTGACCTTCCGGGGTTGTGCCATCGAGGATCGGGTTTGAAACAGAGATCTGCTTGCTACATCTCTGTGCCAGCGAGACCACGAATGAATTGAGCAGGTCCTCAGTCTCGAACCTAAGTTCGGTGCGGATGCTCTCATACTTGCGGTGGAATAGGAATATCGGGACGTTCACACCGTCGCAGCTGATATCCTCAACGTTCTCGTCGCGCATGAACGAATCGATAACGCCATAGCCAACGAAATCGCGGATGATGTAATAGCCGATCTTCTTCTTGGTGATGGCATCGATATGCATGCCCCTGGTCTCGAAGAATGAGTCGACTGCCTGGCTCAGGTACTTGTCTTTATCGAACTGGGTCAATTTCTCCCATTCGTACCCGAGGGTGCGTTGAAGTGTGTCCTTCACCAATGCCAAGAGCTTGGTTTCCTTCTCGTCCAGCTTAGGTTCGATCGGCTCGACTCGGTACTCTGAGTTCTCGTTGTTGAAGGTGACTCTGATGTAGCTATATGGGTCATAGACTGGGTAAATGTCAGTTACTTCGATGTTCGGGTCGGTGATCTTCGGTATCTCGGTAATCCCCGAACCGCGGCCTCTCGACCATTCGATCCGCTGTTGGAGCTGCCCGATCGGAAGGCGGACGACAGTGGCTCGCTTCCTCGACAGACGCCTGAGCGTCTTTCGGTACGAATCCAATACCTTGTCAGTGACATGACCGCTGGGCTGGAATTCATCATCGCTGGCGACCGACTTTGAATCTGCCTGAGATGCCCCTGCTCCCTTGTCTTTCTTGATTCCTTTCATCCCAATATCCTCCTCAGGCCAGATTAATCGTCATCTGCATGATCGCCTTGTTATAGTTGAAATTGCCAACGTGATACAGTATCAAGGTGACCGTGTTCGCATTGGCGTTTTGAGTCAGATCATAGTCTCGGGTCGGACCAGTGGTATTCATATTGTTGACTCCGCCAAGATAGGTCGTGAGATAATTGAACCATGCCTGCCTGTATAGGGTCTTGAACGTGATCGTCACTGGCATTTCCTTATTGCCATTGTTATAAACCTGGCTATCCAAGTAAATCATATCGATATTTATTCCGGCCGTCGATGTGCCCGCCAGGGTCGAATTGGTTCCGATAAGCGCGATCTGCGTCCAGGATACGTTCAGTGGCGAGTTTGCGGAGGTTTTTACGATATCCAAACTTGGGAGTCCCCTGATTATTTGGCCATCCAGCTGCTTAACAATTATCGCTCCATTCTCATATGCCACCCATTGTTGGACATAATATCGGTTAGGGGCGTAGAGTTGGAGCATGCCTCCACTCAAATCGTTCAAAGCAAGGGATCTGCCATTTAGTGAGTATGTGAAATTGAGTCTGGCCGTACTATTGCCCACCCCATAAGGAGAATAGATCAGCTCACCTGCGGTCGGAGAAGCAAATACCGGGATTCCATTAGCACCCAACGTTACAGGCCCGTACATGTTTAAATCGGTCCGGCCAGTAACTTCAGCCATGACTACAAGGTCGTCCACCTTTCCCTTTACGCCTCCGAACTGGTCCATCGCCTGGTTCATATGGGCGCGTTCGTTATCGATCATCCAAATAGGAACGTAGGTGTTCGTGAACAAGGTGAGGAAGGTCAGGAATACCAGCAAAGCCATGATAGTTCCCACTGTCGAAGCTACACCCTCTTCATCGCGCTTGCGCTTCAGAAAGCGGCCATTCCGGCGATTGCCTGATTTAGTACTATCGGGGCGAGTTTGCATCCTAGACCAGTCCCCCAGCCGACTAAAATGAGTAGCAAGTTAGTATTTAATTGTATTGACATGACTGGCTAAATGCGAAATAATGATTTTGCGTTTCGATAATAATACCAAATCGAACTATGCCAACTAGACGATTTACTTAGTCCTCGCTATGCCATCGAATTTGCACATAAAAAAGCCTCGTTTTCAAGCTCCGTCGAGAGCATCATGATATTCAGAAAGGACAATGTAAAGGAAGGGCATTCACGAGCGATTTGCACCCTCGCTTCACGATTTGTCGCCATGGCTTTGGGTGTGGGAGCTTCAAGGAGACAGCCAGATTGTCTGTCGGCAACTATATAACGGCCTTCCCCTTTTTCCGATAGGCGCGCCGCAGTAACTCAGTTTGGGAGAGTGCAAGACTGAAGTTCCCTCATCGAGGGGAGCTGAAATCTTGAAGTCGCTGGTTCGAGCCCGGCCTGCGGCACCTACTTCATTTTCATTGCACATCGGCAAACTTCTATAATCGATGGTTCCGTTTAGGGAATGGGCACATGATACAAATCCAGGGATTCGAGATCAGCGTCATTGAAGCAAAGAGGTTCTCTAAGCAAGGAGAGAAGCTCAACAACATTAGAGTGGATCACAATTCCAGCGTGATCCAGATTAACAAGCTCTCTGATGGCAATGCTATGGTCGATTTCCGTTTCACCACGAACTACGTCGGCATGGGCTACATCAAGATCGAGGGGCAGCTCGTCATCGTGGGTGAGGTCGAGCCAGTCATCGACGAATGGACCAAGACCGGCTCCATGCCTGCGGACGTAGCGAACCTCGTGCACAACACGGTTGTTCCGAACTGCATCCCCACGGCGATGCTCGTGGCAAGGGATATCAGGCTTCCGCCACCGGTGCCGTTCCCGAGGATCAACATCCAGCAGCAGAAGAAGGCTGCTTCAGCTTCCAGTGGCATGGAAGTGGCTTAAGCCCAGGCTTGTCCAAGGATGATCGTCAAGTAATGCTTCCTTGCAATAGCTCTCAATCCATAATTGACCACTATCCAGGGTTTTCGCTCACCGGATGTGATCCAATGAGAACGACCCTATGTTCAGACCGTGCTTGCCGACGGTGTACCTTATGTATGAGCGGGACTGCACATCGCATATACCCTGGACTGAGAAGAGGCTCTTCAACTGGTCCAGCTTAAAGTCGATCATGCCATCCATGATCGATCCCAACATCTGGATCTCTTGTTCTCCATGGACCCCCTTCTCGATCGAGTACATAGAGACGGCACCATCACGCTTGCGGCGCCCACAGAAGGGGCTGAGGAAACGGAAGGC
>PMBU01000063.1 GCA_003153895.1 Methanomassiliicoccaceae archaeon
GTCCTCAGGAAAGAAATAGTCAAAATTCTTCAATTTATCTGTCATCCGACGCTTCTCTCCCATCCAGCCCATCAAATCTCAGGGTTGATTTTCCTCAAAGAGTTGGCAAAGAAAGCTCGAAGTAAGCGACTTCGGGATGCACCTTGAGAAGCTATCACCGGCCATAGCCAGATTCCCGAAATAGACAGTCGGTTACCGATAACTTGAAAAACCATAAGGAGTATAGAGGGACACCGGGTGCTGGGATGGAAGAGGGTGACTTCACTAAAGCCCGATATATGCTTTTTCCTCGCAATGTACTAGTCGGGCATGGGGTAATCGACCTCGTTCCGTCAATCTGCAAGGATTTCAAATTATGCGGCACTGGGCTTCTCGTTACTGGTAGCAAGACCCGCAAGGTCGCGGGAGACCCAATAAGAGAAAACCTGGTCAAGAACGGTTACGATATCCATATCATCGATACGGACGAAGCGACGAGAGAGAATCTCGAGAAGGTGGAGCAAGCTGCGAGGGAAGTGAAAGCGACCTTCCTCTTGGGGGTCGGCGGCGGCAGCAAGATCGACCTCGCCAAGATGGCGGCTAAGGACCTCAACATCGAGTTCCTGAGCATACCGACCTCTGCCTCGCATGATGGCATCGCCTCTGGGAGGGCATCTATAAAGAACAATTCAGTGCCACTCTCGCTGGAAGCGAGGGTGCCATTGGGAGTCATTGCAGACACGAACGTCATCGTCAAGGCACCCTATCGCCTGCTAGCGGCAGGATGCGCAGACGTCATCTCCAATTCCACCGCATTGAAGGACTGGGAGTTTGCCCGAAGGATGAGGAACGAAGAGTTCTCCCGTTCCGCCTACGAGCTGGCGAACTACACGGCGCAGACCATAATAGACAATGCCGATCTGATCCGGCCGAACATGGAGGAGAGCGTATGGATCGCGATCCGTCCGATAATCATCTCGGGCATAAGCATGAGCGTGGCGGGCTCCTCGCGACCTACCAGCGGATCGGAGCACATGTTCTCCCACGCCTTGGACGTGATCGCGCCCGGTAAGGCGTTGCATGGAGAGCAATGCGGGGTCGGTTGCATCATGATGATGTATCTGCATGGCGGGGATTGGGTGCGCATCAGGACGGCGCTGCAGAAGATCGGCGCGCCGACGAGCGCGAAGGAGCTAGGCATCAGTAATGAGAAGGTCATTGAGGCGCTATGCACCGCCCACAAGATCCGCAAGGACCGGTTCACCATCCTAGGCAACCTCGGGCTGACTCCCGAGGCCGCGGAGAATATAGCTACGATCACCAAGGTCATTTGAGATTGATCCGTTTGATTGGGAGGTAAAAGGAAATGGTCATTATTACATTGATCGGCGAGAGACAGGCGAAAGAGGGCATCGTCTTCGTCTACAAGGGTTTCGTGTCCGAATGTCGCGAATGCAAGCTGAAGACCGTATGCTTCAACCTAGACACCGGGTCGACATACCGCATCAAAGCCTTGAGGGGAGTGCACCACGAATGCAAGATCCACGAGGACGGGGTGCGCGTCGTCGAAGTGGAGAAGCTACCGGTGAAGGTCGGGGTGATCCAGAAGATCGCGCTCGAAGGCAGCACCATCACCTTCGAGGAGATCAAGTGCCGGAATCTCGGATGCGATCTCTATCGGCTCTGCCATCCAGTGGCTGTCGAGAGGGGCTCGAAATGCAAGATCCTCGAGGTCCATGGCGAGGTCGGCTGCCCGGAAGGCAACAAGGTCACAGAAGTTGTGCTTGGCTAAACTGAGAAGAATGCCTTATCCATTTGGCTAGATCTCAGGCTAACCCCCAACCGAAGGAGGAAATAGCACCACCTCATCTCCTTCATGCAGCACTTGCAGATCAGTGACCTTTTTCCTATTAATCGAAACGAACATCTGATCCCGATTGTCCCCTAGGCGCGGAAATTGCCGATGAATCTCCTCCAGCAATGATCCTACAGGCGAGCCTTCCGGTAACTCAAGAAGCTTTTCGCTGCTGCCGACTATTTCGCGAAAAGTTGACAAGAACCTGATACGGACTTTCATAAAGATCGGCCAGCCTCTCTAGCGGAAACTTTCTCCGGTAATACGCTCGAACATCTCGATGTACAGGTCGCTGACTTCATCCACTTTCTCCTTCGGCAATGCTGGGATAGCCGGTTCGGGGTTCTTCGCCTTGCGAGCCTTGAT
The DNA here is from genome assembly GCA_003153895.1 of Methanomassiliicoccaceae archaeon. Classification (GTDB taxonomy): domain Archaea; phylum Thermoplasmatota; class Thermoplasmata; order Methanomassiliicoccales; family UBA472; genus FEN-33. The sequence continues at coordinate 2,201 of PMBU01000063.1, forward strand.
CAGCTTGTCGTAATAGCCGATTCCCCGGTAGTACTGGCGCACCGCCTCCTTCGACAGCTCGATGAAATTCCCCTTGGCATAATCATCCTCGTCCCACCAGCGGTCCTCGTCCGCCGTGCCGAAGGTATCGATAACCAACAGGCGCCGCTTCTCATCGAACGCCAGTTCCTTCTTGCCGTCGACATGGATGAGCATGCGCTCCTGCACCTCCGAGGCAATGAGCTTGTCAATACTAGCCAGGAGCTCGATTATCCTCTCGTATTCCTCCGGGGTAATACCCGACATCTTGATGGCCTCCTCGGTGGAGAGCGGCCGATCGACCTTCTCCAACTTGGTGGTCACCTCATAGAACGCCTGGGGCAATCTCTCCCCATACCTGACCTCATGATGTTTCGGGAATCCTAGTTCTTCCGCCGAGATCCCCTTGGCCTTAATCCGGTCGAAGAGCGATCCAGCGACATAGTGACGACTGATGAATTCGAGTGGGATGAGATAATTGGTAAGCTTGCAGTTCAGCTGGTTGTAGTCGGCGATGACATCGACCTTCTTCACCCTCATGCGATTCGGTGGGATAAGCTCCTTGAAATGCGTCTTGATCCCATTCTTGCGCAGCAATTGGAACCAGAAGGCAGCGACACGGCAGAGGGTCTCTCCCTTGTATGGGATGCTAGTCGGTATGATCTTATCGAAGACTGAGATGTTGTCCGTGAACTCGAACTCCAGCGTATCCTCGTCGACCTCGTACACCTGTTTGACCTTTCCAGTTCGTATCAGCTTCATCCGGTCACCGGGTTGTAATCGGCTCACACTAATTATTAATTATGGTGCTGTGAAGTCACAAAGAATTTTCTGGCATAGGTAATATTACTGTCGAATTGCTTTTCAATTATCAAAGAGCCTCGATAATTCATAACACAATTGCCACATCCTAATCAATCACGGGTATTCAGAGCCAATCGATGTGAATGAGTTACACCTGTCTTCTAATGGAATAATCCATCCATATATTGACACTAGACAAGCTAGCAGGGGTTTGAGAAAGATAGGAAGTTCTTTGATGAAATCAGGGCAAGATTGAGAGCAGGAGCAGTGCATTAGATAAATACTGATCCGTACCGAAAATAATATTGTAAAGTACCAATTTATTATGAACTAGGACGGTCTGAGAAGGTGCATCCTGAAAAAGATTAAGATTGAGCTGGTATATTGGCGAGTTGCCCTAATGCAAATGGTTATTTCTAAGGCTGATGAAGCGACTGCAAGCCCTCCGAGCAAGGATATGAAGGAAGTAACAACAGAAATTGTGGACCAATTAAACATTGTAGTTTCACAGGACCCAAACCGATGGAGGCGCTTCAAGAACAAACCGCTGTGGACGTCTTGTTCCTTTTGAGGGCAGAAAGCAAGATTTAATGAGTGATGAAAGAAATGGGAATTCGGATTTATCAAATCCTCCATTGTGGAGAGGGTGGGTATTGAAGGAAGGCTCTAATGAGGATTGCTAGTGTGGTAACCGGGGAAAGAAATGCCTATTCTGCATGGATAAGGATAGATGCAATTGCCAAATTCCTCGCCCAGAAAGGGCACAGTGTCGAAATGGTCCATTTTGTGAGTAAAATTGATAGAGGTTCTGAGATAAAGGGGGAGCGGTACATAAAGACCACAAAGATCGACGCTCCTCTTAGATCATATCTAGCCTTGCGCGATTCACGCTATGATGTTGTTTATGGCAATACACACCAGGGGGCGCTGTTATCCCTCCCAGGAAGACTGACTTCGAAACCGGTTGTATTTGATATGCATGGCGATATTTTATCTGAGTATCTATTGAACAAATCAAGTCGGAAAAAGAAGCCACGTCTTAAGGATACTTTCTTCATCAATATGACCGATAAACTGGATAAAACATTCTCCAGTATGATCTTATGCGTCTCTCAGCAAATAATTAAGGACTTGGTATCAAGCGGGGTCAGGCGCGAGCAAATTGCCTTTGTTCCGAATGGAATTGATCTTGAAGAAATTAGGGGTTCGAGCAATAATAATACTTTAAGAGAAGAGTATAAGATAATCAGTGATTTCGATACAGTGATAGGATTTGCTGGAAGGTGGAATTCATGGCAAGGGATATCCCTTCTGAGAAATGTGATTAAGGAATGCGATGAACGAAAGGTCCTTTTTATATTGGCAGGTCTTGATCTTAAAATTAAGAAACAGAACCTTATTTGCATTCCGTGGTTGCCTCGGACAAGGATTTGGGAACTATACGATGTGTGCGATGCAATGGTTCTGCCTAGAAACGATAATTATGTGAATCGTGTGGCAGGACCGACTAAATTCGCGGAATACTGTGCAATGGGCAAGCCAGTTATATCGACCCCGATTGGCGACCCTTCTGATTTCATCAGGGAGAGGAAATCCGGAATCGTTGTTGACGGATTCGAGACTGATAATTTAATGGCGGGAATTGAGAAATTCGCTAGCATGGATAAGGACGAGGTGGCGAAGATGGGTGCCAACTCATATCAGTTGTATATGGACGAATTCCGCTGGACCGAGATTGTGGATAGGCTTGAAACGCGATTATTAGATCTCATTTCGTGATTATTGATATGTTGGATATAGCCAAGTTAAGGGGCGCGCGAGGTTGCTCTCTTTTGTCGAC
>PMBU01000136.1:0-7448 GCA_003153895.1 Methanomassiliicoccaceae archaeon
GGTTATCAGCCGGACGCTCCAACCAGGCTAAGCTATGGGCCCTTGGATTCACCGAATGCCACTATCCTTCTTAAGACTTGCCGTCCAGTAATATTGAAATGATCGTGATAATCTTCTTTCTCATTCTGGAATTTCATTATATGATCGATTTCCGCGATTATTGTAAATATAATGGAGGAATTTCATAATCGTGAATAAAGTCCAGATTGCAATGCTAGTAATTGCCGGCGGAGTTTTCATCTTCATTCTGAAGTTATCAGCTTACCTGGTCTCAAACTCAGTTGCCTTACTCTCAGATGCGTTGGAATCAATAATCAATATCATAGCATCAATTATGATGCTGGCAGCACTAAAAGTTGCATCTCGGCTGGAAGATGAGAATCATAAATATGGGCATCAGAAGGCGGAGAACATATCAGCCTTGGTAGAGGGAATTCTCATAATCATCGCCGCCGTATTGATCGTAGAGGCGACGGTTGGAAGATTGTTCAATCCGGTTGGATTTGACAACATCGACCTTGGTCTAATCATTTCGCTTTGTGCCACCTCTCTGAACGGTGCACTGGCCGTCATTATGATGCGGGAAGCGAAGAAGAACAGATCAATGGCCCTGGAAGGGGATTCCAAGCACCTATTCTCGGATGTGATGTCATCGGTTGGCGTAGTGGTGGGTTTGTTCATCGCAAGTATAACAGGATTGTATATCATCGATCCGATCATCGCCCTTTGCGTTGCAATCCTACTGGTCAGAATGGGCATAGGTGTCTTGCGCAAAACCAGCAAAGACCTAATGGATTCGAATTGTGTGGATGAGGAGAAGTCCATTATCGGAGTCCTAGAGAAGCTGGATGGCTTCATCGAATATCATGGGCTGAAGACAAGAAGATCTGGGGATCGAGTATTTATGGAAGTCCATCTGTGCGTGGATGGCAACGTGACAGTCAGGGAAGCTCATGAGCTAACCATCAAGATAGAAAAAGAATTAGAACAGACAGTCCCTGGGATAGAAGCAGTCATTCATATCGAGGATCAAAGCCAATGTCAATGGCACAAAGCCGAAAATGCTCCTTGAAGGATTGCCATCTCAATGGCGATCGACCCGAAAAAGCGATAGTACCATCGAACAGCCTTTTCTGCAGATATTAGAAGGAGGGTGGTGGGCCCAAGGAGATTTGGACTCCCGACCTTCCGGTTATCAGCCGGACGCTCCAACCAGGCTAAGCTATGGGCCCAATTTGGCTGGAGAACACCGGAGTTTATTTTAAATCTTTCTACTTGGCCCGCAAGATGCGCATGCACCTTGGGAGCACTGGATGAAATTATGACAATAGGTTCGTTCTAACCTGGCAAGGAAATAGACCCTCAATTTTGATTAGTGCCAAGAGGCGTCGATTGACGTTGTTACCGTCCTAAAACAATAGCAAGTTTAATGGCCAGGAGACTGGTTTGTTCAGTTTGACAGCCATGAACGTAGGCATGAAGAATCGAGGGAAGGCAGTGGAGGACATCGAAAAGAAAAGGAAGGCGGTGGAAAAGTGCATAGAGGTCAAGCTAGCTGACATCGCTTCTTACTCGATCGATTCTTTCTTTGACAACAAGAACAACGAGAACACGATCGAGGCCGTCAAGCTCCAACATGGCTACGTCGGCTCAGTCAAAATCAACAGCGACCTCGCCAAAGGCGAGTCATTTGTTTCAGTGGGGACTGCGGGCTTCGGGACAATGTTCACTATTCGTTGCTGGTTAAGTCTTATTAGCCGAGAATCAGTTACTCAGTCAAAATAAAATGCTGGTGAAGAGAAATGATAAGATCGTCTATGATCTCAGGTTTTTACAAACTCGCGCCAAGAGAGCGACTGGCAATCATTAAGGACTTCGCTAATTTGACCGATGAAGAGGTCCGCTTGCTAGAAAACACGGGTTCCTTGCCCATGGATGTTGCAGACCATATGGTTGAAAACGCCATCGGCGTCCTCCCAGAACCGCTGGGAATCGGTATGAACTTCCAGATCAATAACAAAGACTATCTTATTCCAATGGCAACTGAGGAACCCAGCGTGATTGCAGCCGCTAGCTATGCCGCCCGGATGGTACGGGACGGCGGAGGCTTCCACACGAGCAGCACTGAACCAATCATGATTGGACAAATTCAAGTAGTCAAACTAGAAAATGCTGAAGATGCAAAGAAGAAGGTCCTCGATGCCAAAGCAGATATCCTCAAGAAAGCCAACGATCAGGACCCTGTTCTCAACTCATTTGGCGGAGGGGCCAAAGATCTCGATGCACGCGTCATCGATACAATAATGGGACAGATGCTCATTGTGCACCTGTTTGTGGATTGCCGAGACGCCATGGGCGCAAATGCAGTTAACACAATGGCTGAGGCTGTGGCGCCATTGGTTGAGCAGCTCACGGGCGGACGTGTTTATCTTCGAATCATCTCTAACTTAGCGGTGAAACGCCTCGCCAAGTCATGGTGCACTGTGCCCAAAGAAGCGGTCGGGGGCGAAGAAGTTGTTGACGGCATCGCTTATGCGTCTGCATTTGCAGCCGCAGATCCCTATCGGGCGGCCACTCACAACAAGGGCGCCATGAATGGTATTATCGCGGTTGTCTTGGCAACGGGTAACGATCATAGAGCGATTGAGGCAGGAGCACACGCGTATGCCGCGTTTAATGGACCCTACACTACAATTTCAAACTGGACAAAGACCGACAACGGTGACTTGCAAGGCTCTATAGAGTTGCCCATGGCGGTCGGCCTAATCGGTGGCGCTGTTAAGACGCATCCGATAGCGAGGATATGCATGAAGATTCTGGGGGTCAAATCAGCAAGCGAATTCGGAGAGGTGCTAGCCGCAGTCGGACTAGCTCAAAACCTGGCAGCCCTCCGCGCATTGGCAAGTGAAGGTATCCAACGCGGCCATATGTCTCTGCATGCGCGAAACATAGCCGTCACGGCAGGCGCTAGCCCCGAGCAAATCGACATAGTTGCCGAACGCATGATCAAAGAGCGCAAAGTTCGCGTAGATCGCGCCAAAGAGATCCTAGAAGAACTGAAGTAGCAATATGAAGATTAAAGCCTTGAAACCGAGCGCGCATCAAAGGCTTGGGACGCTGAGGGATGACCGTGCACTCGAAACTAAATGTGCTGGTAACACGAGACCTGCCGGGCGACGCGATATCAAGACTTAGAGAGCGCTTGCAGGTCGACCTCCCATCGCCTGATGAGGAGATCGGTCATGGACGATTGGTCGAGCACATTGTAGATAAGCAAGGTCTCCTTTGCCTGCTGACGGACCGTGTCGATGCCGAAGTCCTCGCCAACGCTCCACTTCTTAAGGTGATCTCCGTCTGCGCCGTTGGCTATAACAACGTCGACGCCGAGGAGGCTACCAGGCGTGGCATACTTATAACAAACACCCCCGGGGTGCTCAGGGAGACCACGGCGGACCTCGCCTGGGCTCTCCTCTTGGCAGCGGCGCGACGAATTCCCGATGGGGATAGGATGGTCCGCTCTGGGGGGTTCGCCGGATGGTCTCCCTCGCTGCTCCTCGGCCATGAAGTTCACGGCAAGACGCTAGGTATCATAGGCATGGGTGACATCGGTACCGCCGTAGCGAGGAGGGCGGCCGGGTTTGGAATGCGTATTCTCTATCACAACCGCAACCCTTCCTCACTGGCGGCCGAGGTTGGAGCGGAGATGGTGAGCTTGGACCACCTTCTAAGCAACGCGGATTTCGTCTCCTTGCACGTTCCCCTTATCCAATCCACCCATCATCTTATCGGGAAAAGGGAGCTGGATATGATGAAGCCGACAGCCATTCTCATCAACGTCTCCCGAGGAGAAGTGATCGACGAAGTGGCGCTGGTCGAGGCGCTCAAGATGGACCGGATCGCCGGCGCGGGCCTTGATGTTTTTGAGAATGAGCCGAAGCTCGCCCCCGGACTGGTCGGACTGAAGAATGTGGTCCTCACGCCCCACATCGGCAGCGCTTCCTTTGAGACCAGGGAGCGAATGGCGAACATGGCCGTCCAGAACCTACTGGTTGGTTTGGAATGCGGGAGGCCTCAGCATCTCGTGAATCCGGAGGCATTCCATGGCTAGCCAGGACTCCAGCATCAGCTTGAAATAGTCTCATCCCTATCGCTTCCTCGATGCCAGTTATCACATTCAGCTTCCGCGACCTGGTGTCTTTGACAGGCAAGGAATTGCCGGCGGACGAACTCGCTTCATTGATCCCGATGATGGGAGCTGACTTCCATCATTACGATGAGGGGACGGACGAAATGGGCATCGAGTTCTTCCCCGATCGACCTGACATGTATTCGGTGGAAGGCATCGCCCGCTCGCTCCGTACCTTCATCGGCATCGAGAAGGGATTGAAACATTACGAAGTTACAGAATCTGGCATCACCATGAAGGTGGAGGCTTCCATCGGGCCGGTAAGGCCCTTCGTCGTCGCTGGCGTCGTACGGGGCTTGACGATCACCGATACCATGATCCGATCGCTGATGGAGGTGCAGGAGAAGATACACCTCACGGCTGGACGTAAGAGGATGAAGGTCTCGATTGGCATTCACGATCTGGACAAGGTCGAGCCGCCGTTCACCTATACGGCTGTCAAACCCGAAGACGTTTCATTCGTGCCTCTAGGCAAGACCGAGCCCATGAATTTGGCTGAGATTCTGCAGAGGCACGAAAAAGGAACAGATTATGCTTACATCCTGGAAGGGAAGGAGAGATATCCGATTATTTTCGATAAGAATGGCGAGGTCCTCTCCTTCCCACCGATAATCAACGGGGTGCTGACCACCGTCACTGAGGAGACCAAGGACGTCTTCATTGATGTTACTGGCACCGATGCTAACGCTATTTCAGGCGTCCTGAATATCGTTTCGACGCTTTTGGCCGAACGAGGCGGTAAGATCCAAAGCGTGAGGCTGACAGGAAGTGTTCACACAACCACACCGAACCTGAATCCGGTGAAATGGGAGCTCGACCCAGATTATTGCAATTCCATCCTCGGTCTGAATCTCACCAATCAAGAGATGGCCACATGCCTCGAAAAGATGGGCTATGATGCCAAACCCGATGGAATGATAATCGAAGTGCACTCGCCTTCAACCAGAATGGACTTGTTGCATCAGATCGACCTGGTCGAGGATGTCGCGAAAGGTTATGGCTATGCGAGATTCGGGAAATCCAGACCTCATGTTCAGGCTATTGGGGCGGAGAGGCCGATCGAGCGCGCATCGGACCTGGTCCGCCACCTGATGATCGGGTATGATTACTATGAGGTCACGACCTTGACCCTCTCTAGCCAGAAGGAGCAATTCGAAGAGATGAGGTTGCCAACTGAGGAAGTGGTGGAGATCATGAACCCGATCTCCGAGGACCATACCTGCCTCCGGGTCCATTTGCTGCCATCGCTATTGGCAGTGCTGCGCAAGAGCAAGCATCGCGATCTGCCGCAGAGGATTTTCGAGGTCGGCGACGTCCTCAAAGGCCCCGACCGTCGAAAACATCTGGCTGCGTTGGCGGTCCACCCAAAGGCATCGTTCACCGAGATGAAGTCGCTCGTGGAAGGCGTTATGCGGGATCTGGTGGTCTCCTACACGATAGCTGCGAGCAGTAACCCAATGTACATCGATGGCAGGGGAGCAGACCTGCTTGTCGACGAACGGCCTATCGGCCATTTCGGCGAGATGCATCCAGAGGTGATCGCCAATAATGAATTGGGCTATCCAGTCATCAGTTTCGAGATCGACCTGGATACCGCGTTGAAGGGACGCATGCAAAGATTGGTATGAGCTGGAGTAACAGAGCAAGGAAGGGAACAAGATTTATTAGGTCAGCAAGGTTGCTGACCATCCATATCAATGCCGAGGTAGCTAAGCCCGGATTACGGCGCCGGCCTTGAGAGCCGGTGGTGCCCTGCACCGCGGGAGTTCGAATCTCCCCCTCGGCGCTCTCNNAACGTGCAGGTATCGCTATAGAGAGAACTATTGCGCTCACCGCTCCGTCGATGCAAGGGAGTGCGTCGGCGAGAACAGTTGTCAGGTGCTCTTTCCTGAGAAACGGGGATCAGGTCACCAGGATTGCTCCAAGGAGCAAACGTTCGGCCTCTATTGCTCGAAATACCAACGATTCTATTGCGCCGGCAAGGATAATTGTTCCAGTGCCGAAGCGTACATGGATCATCTGACCAATTATCGGCAATCCCAATGGGGGAACTGAGTTTGAAGTGCACCTTTCTCAATGTAGATGGCAAGTGCAGCGGCCCTTATGCGCCGTTCGGATGCATAAATGAGAAATGCACCGCGGACAAAAAGGTCTCATGCGAGTTCAATGAGCAGGATTTCTATTGCCGCAAATTCCAGCGCTTCGAATGCATCGGCAAGGCGAACTGCGGATCTTTGGACGATTACCTGGCATTCGTGAACGCCCGCAAGTTCCGATCTCACAGCTCGAAGTAGAGCTCCTTCCGGATCCGAGGCACCATCGCCGCAATGACCGATTGCTCGGTCAGCTCGCCGCGCTTCAGCATGCCGTGCGTCAGGAATCCGATGGCTCCCTCGCCTCTCCCACTCTTCTCTTGGCCATAGAGCTCGCGGAAGATCCTGCCAACAGATTTTCCTTCCCTCAGTCTGTCCTCGACATTTGGAGGGTACCTGAACCCTAAGCCATGACCGATGGTGAATCGGTTCATACGGTCAAGGATGGCGCAGAACTGCACGTCGTACAGGCTGCCATTGTGCTCAAAGATGCCCGCCTCGATCCCTACCCCGAAATCGAATTGGCCAAGCGAGCTGCGCGCTCGTTCCATGGCGCCTTTCTCCACCTCATCGCCCCACGGCTCAGCCGGAACGGAGGTGCGCACCCTTGTAGGCGAGACCTCGACCTCTCCGTAGATGCGTACCATGACGTTACGCACAGCATCCAGCTTAACGGGGTTGTCCGAACCGACCCCCATCCGCATGGGGCGAAGCATCTTCCCTGATTCGTCTATCTCGCCTGCGAGCACCCGAGAAGCGCTGATAGGAGTGCAATCGTCGGCGAGGATGTAGCCGATCCTGATGATCTGAAGCGGTTTCATTCCCTTTTCAAGCCGCAGCTTGGCCAGCCTCTCCGCTTCGATATAGGTCTCTGGGGAAGCCACCAGCGCCTCGATCGAATCGTCGCTGAGCAACCTTGCCTGTGAGCTTTCGATCACGTTTATCGAATAGGTTTTGCCTTTCTGAGAAAGATAGGAACCCAAAGCCTGAACCCGTTCCTGCAGGGGCACTTGTCTTGCCTTGTTCTTGGAGGTGAAATCGTCCGAGGTGATCCCGATGACCACTTCGTCCCCCACCTCGAAGGCTTTATCCAGAAGAGCACGATGACCCCGATGCAGAACGTTGAACGTCCCTCCAACGCCTACCTTCATAGTTCATCTCCATGTCAC
>PMBU01000136.1:7457-9382 GCA_003153895.1 Methanomassiliicoccaceae archaeon
TGCTGCGCGATCTTATCTGACATGTCGGCGAACTAATCGGATACCTGCAGTTAAACCTTTTCTGGGTCGCATTGAGCCGCGGCAGGGCTCGCCCCCCTCACGTCCAGCTCGTTGTTTACGATGGTTATACAATGGTCCGCATGATAGCTCTTCGTTCCAATGGAGATCAGTTGGGGCTCGTACGCCAAAAGCAATTCCTCCTCTTCCTTCGTCAGGTCTTGGTCATCTCCGAGGATGAAGTTGACCTTGTCTTTGAAAATGAAGCCACGGATGTTGGCACCGTTCTCCTTCAGGTAGATTATCTGCTCTCCCTTTGACAGATTCGACAGAACGTCTCGATAGGAGCGGTTGGACACGTAGATTCCCGGGGACGAACGTTCCTCCGCCTCGATCTTCTGCAGCAAGGCGTTTCGGATCAATGCCGCCGTCGAGCGCTCGTCGGGGTTCAGGTATTTCAGCTCGTTACCGACCATGCGTATGGTCTTCGGCGGATTTGGCGGGCCTTGAAGGACCAGGATGATCTCGGTATCCCGTCGGATGTCATGGGAAAGGAAGAAGGAGGAGTTTATGCAGCGCAGCAATACGTCCAACCTGCCCGCGCTCCCAGCCAGATCATCGAGCTTGAAATCGCCGGTGGTGATCGCCCGATGTCCGACGACGATGAATCGCCTCATTGGTCCACGTCCATCTGCCCTGACTCGAATTGCTTCATGAGCTGTCTCCTGAGCTTCCTGTTGCCCATGAACCCTTTGACCGCCTTCTTGGAATTGTTGAATTGGTGCAGCAGCTCCCTTACCTCCTTAGGGTCCACCCCTGCACCTTTCGCAATGCGGTTGATGCGGGAGGACTTGATGAGCTTCGGCTCCTCCATCTCCGCGTCGGTCATCGAGTCCATTATGATCCGATAAGATGCAAGCCTCTTTTGGCTCTCCTCGACGTTGATCTTGTCTTGCAGCCCTGGCATGCCGAAACCTGGCAGCATGGACATGAGCTTCTTCAGCGGCCCCATACTGGTCAGCATCTCCATCTGCTTGTACATCTCTTTGAGGGTGAAACGGCCGGACATGATCTTCTTGGTCGTTTCCATCGCTTCCTCCTCGCTGATCGACTCCTTCGCTTTCTCGAGGAGCGACTGGATATCACCCATGCCTAGCATCCGGGATATGAACCGTTCGGGATTGAAGGGCTCGAGGTCCTCAAGGTGCTCCCCTGTCCCTATGTAAACGATCGAAGCCTTCGTCTTCGCCACGGCGCTCAATGCACCCCCGCCCTTCGCCGACCCGTCCATCTTGGTGAGGATGACGCTTGTTACATTGACCGCATCATGGAATGCTTGCGCCTGCGGCCCCGCCTGTTGGCCTATGGTGGCATCGAGAACGAGGATGCGCTCGTTCGGCTTCGCTATCTCCGCGACGTCCTTGATCTCCTTGATCAAGTCGCCTTCGAGGGCGTGCCGACCAGAAGTATCGATGATCACTACGTCAGTATTGTGGAAGTGCTTCATCCCTTCCCTTACTATGTGAGTCGCATCCTTAGCCTGAGGGTCCCCGAAGACCGGAACTCCAATCTTCTGGCCTATTTGATTCAATTGGTCGTAGGCCGCTGGACGATGGACGTCGGCGGCGATCAGGCCTACCTTCAGGCCGCGCTTGAAGAAGTAACGGGCCAATTTCCCGGTCGTGGTGGTCTTCCCTTGTCCATATAGCCCAACCATCATGATGGTCTGCTTCGTGAGGGGAATAACCCTTGGCTGCCCCAGGACCTTGACCAACTCCTCGTAGATGATCTTGATGACGTGCTCCCTGAGGGACATGCCCGCCGGGGGCTTCTCCTGGGATGCGCGGCGCTCTACCTCCTTGGTCAGCTCCAGGACAAGCTTTACGTTGACATCAGCCTGGAGCAAAGCGCGCTGAATGTCCCGGGTG
>PMBU01000010.1 GCA_003153895.1 Methanomassiliicoccaceae archaeon
ATACAGAACGTGGCACAGCCAAGCAAGGGGGTATTGAGCTTCGTCATCATGGGCTTCTTTGCCATGATTTTATGGTATCTGTTCAACATGCTCGGCACCTCTTTCTTCAATCCTGATGCAGGGTTGTGGTTCGTGATCTGGGTATGGTGGCTAGTTTGCACATCGTGGCAACTGGAGACCTGGCCATTAGCAAAGGTCAAGCAACCGGGGAAGGCATTAGGCGGTCTGATTATAACTGTGATTCTGACATTCGTCACGTACTACATCATCGCCGATGTTCTGAAGATGAATTTGGGTGATGCTGGCATGTACGTCTGGGTGTTCGTATCATGGTTGTACTCGTGGGATATCCTCTTCGGAAAATGGCCAGCGGAGCGAGCAGCGAAGAAATCCGCGGAGAAGGAGGCCGCAGCAGCGAAGTGAGACTCGATTAGCACATAGATCACCCCTTAGGGGCTGGAGGCATCATCTCTCCTAGATTCGCGAGATTGTCTTCCTAAGTCTGTCTCNNCCCCATAGGGGTCGGAGGCAATATCTCTCCTGGATCCGCGAGATCGTCTTCCTGAGTCTGCCTCCAATCCCTATTTTCTTTTTCTAAAAAACCAACGAGATCGACGTCTATTCTTTCTTCTCATTCGAAATCAGATATGTATCATAAACTTTGGTGCCTCCATCTTTATGATGGCACTTGATTACTAGACGATTATTTTCAAGAACTATGGATCCGGAATCGACCGTTGAAATATACCTCGTGGCATGGCCATGAAGCGCCGTCCTGACTTTTCCTACCTCGACCAGTAGTCCATGTTCTTCCATCCAATCTATCAGACTATAGGCCTTCGCGATTGGGATGCCCATAGCTTCGGAAATTTCCTTTACAGTATGTGATTCTTTTACAGTAAAGGCAACAATTTTAAGGAGGTCAGGGTCAACCACCCTCTCACTAACCTCCAAAGAGCAAGAAGATGTCTTACCGACCGCCTCCTCGTTGCTTATCGACTCGACCTGCTTCTTCAATCGCTCAGTGATGGTGACACCTCCTTTCTCCTGCGTCCCATCAAAAAAAGATGAGGTAACATCGTTAATGGCAATATATTACTATTGCTTGACCGACATATGAGTCTTAACTTTTGTTAAGACACTCGTACTGCCAAAAGTAATGAGCCAACTTAAGATAGCATAAATCATTTCGCTTAGTTAGAGTCGGTATGATAAAGGAAAAGAATAAAGCGAAGACAATCGAGCCATCACTGCCTGAAGAGGTCGCAGAGGCGATAGATGAAATGGGCGGTCTGAGCAAATTGGACGGCGCCATTCCAAATGCTAAAGAAATAACTGCTGAGGCCAATCTCCACCACATCCTTTCAGACAAGACTAGACTAACGATCCTATACTCAATCGGGTGCTGCGATATGTGTCCATGCATCCTCAAAGAATATATGAAAATCTCAGATTCTAGACTCTCCTATCACCTCGCTGTGCTTGAGGAACATGGGTTGGTAACTTCATACTCGAAGAAGAACTGGAGGATCTTCCGAATCACAGAGAAAGGGAAAACTGCCCTGGCAAAGGGCGAATCTTTCAATGAATGTCTTCCGGGATGATTTGAGCTTCACTCAATCCCAAATTGTTATGGTTTTTGATCAATCGCTCAGCGCTTGGTCTCAAGCATCTTGGCTTTCATTCCCGTCTTAGCAACTGCCGATTCGATACCTTTGGCATCCGTTTTGTCGGGATCGAAAGAGACCTTCATCCGATATGAAACCGGGTTGATCTCATAATTCTTTATCCCAGGCATGATTTTCAGTCTCTTCTCTATCAACTTTGCCTCGCACGAGCAGCTCATTCCAGATATCTGGAAGGTGGCCACCGCCGTTTTTCCATCGCTATCAGGCTTTTCGCTCATCTTCTCACCTCATCTTCCTAATACAGTCTTCAGCAATCTGCCAAACGATTGCCTCGGTCAGGACGCAATTCGCGCCTCTCGCCAACTTAGAAATCATTTCCCCACATCCGGAACTGCAATGACAGCTGGAATCGGGATGACGATAGTCCTTTCTTCGACTTTCATGGCAAGGAGCCTAAGGGCATTGACTATGACGATAAGGGCACTTGCCTCATTAAGCAGCAGCCCGGTAACCAATCCCAGAAGCCCGATCAAGGCGGCAAGCACCATGAATGCGATGTTGATCAGGGAAACTGCAATGTTCTGATGTATGATGCGGACCGTTCTTCGGCTCAATTCTCGAACGAACTCAAGCTTGGACAGGTCATCAGCCATGAGGACTATGTCTCCCGTCTCCACGGCTACGTCCGTTCCAGCCGCCCCCATCGCGATTCCGACATCCGAGGCCGCGAGTGCTGGCGCATCATTGATCCCATCTCCGACCATTGCAACCGCTCCATATGTTTGTTTGAGATGTTGCACTATCCCGACCTTATCGTCTGGTAGGAGCTGAGCATGGTACTCGCCTACGCCTGCCTGCTCGGCGACCGCCCTGGCACTGCGCTCATTGTCTCCTGTGAGCATCACCGTTCGGATGCCGGAGGCGTTAAGGTTGGAGATCACTCCCTTCGTCTCAGGCCTTAAGCCGTCAGCAACAGCAATTATTCCAAGAACGGATACACTCCCTCCAACCAGCACAACTGTCTTCCCCTGCCCCTCTAGGAGGTCGAGAGTTTCCCTCGCCGAAGTTATATCTAATCCAATTTCAGAGATAAATCGTTCATTTCCCAGAATATATCTGCACTGGTCGATTTCGGCGCCGACTCCCTTGCCAGTCACTTCCTCGAAGGCAGATGGCTCTTGGAGCTCTACCCCGATTTCCTTCGACCGACGGACAATGGCCTCGGCGATGGGATGGCTGGAGCGCGATTCAATGCTTCCGGCAATGGTCATGAGGTCGCGTTCAGAGACGTCTGAGAGAGAGATGATGTCAGTAACTTCCGGTCTGCCAATTGTCAAGGTTCCAGTCTTGTCGAATNNCGCCTCGATGTACGCCCCTCCCTTGAACACGACTCCATGCTTGGCGGAGTTTGCCATGGCGGCAACGATTGCCACGGGCACCGAGAGGGCGAGGCCGCAAGAGCAAGACACCACGAACACCACCAGCCCACGGTAGACGTAGGTCTGCCAATCCCATCCAAGTAGTAGTGAAGGAAGGACAGCAACACCAATGCCCAATATGAACATGGCAGGTGTGTAGTATTGAGAGAAAGCGTCTGAGAACCTTTGGTAGGAGCTCTTCTGGGACTGCGCCTCCTCCACCGAGCAGATGATTCGAGAGAGCATCATGTCGCTGACGTCCTTCTCCACCTTCACCTCGATGGAACCGCTATGGTTGATTGTACCAGCAAATACTTCGTCTCCGAGCGATTTCTTAACCGGAACCGGCTCACCAGTCACTGCGGATTGGTCGACATAAGTGCTACCCGAGAGGACGATACCGTCGACGGAGATCCTCTCTCCCGGGCGCATCAGAACAATATCGCCCACCCTCACCTCTTCCATTGGGGCTAGGACATTCTCTCCCTCGCGGACGACCAGTGCCTCCTTAGGAACTAGGTCTTTCAGGGACCGGATTGCACCTCTAGCCTTGTCCATTGCATAGGACTCGAGCACATCGCCTAAGGAGTATACGAAGATCAGGATGGCTGCCTCGCCCCACATCCCCAGGAGAATGGCGCCTATCGAACCGATGAGCATGAGCAGATGGATGGTAAACACCATGTTGATCAAGGCCATGATCGCTTTCCGAGCAGGATAGTAGACGCCGACGAGCACTGCGAGGCCGAAAATAGCATTAAACGCGATGCTAGGAAATCCAACCCACATGGCGATATAGCCGAATAGCGCAATGATGCCGCAACCAAGGAGGGCTAACTGCTGCTTCTCACGCCACCATCCTTCCCTTAGTCCTTTTGCTTGCTTTGCGATGGAAGCCTTCATGCCTAATCCCGCGAGCGATCGCAGGATATCCTGATATGTGACCTCAGTTGGATCGAAGGTCACCTCCGCGCCTCCTTTTTCGAGGCTCGAACTGACACCCTTTACGCCCTTGAGCGATAGGAGCCTCTTATTTACCAATTCGATATCATCAACGCAATCCATGCCTTCGATTTGGATGTTAATGTTGCTGAAATTCTCATCGGCCACGTCCTCTTCCAACAAATCCATCTCACTCCACAATCAAGCTATTTCAATCATAATTGAAATACCTAACAAATATATAATATTTCAAGGTTTCTGGGTTAAAAATTGCTCGAGGGGTTTCAACGCCTATAATCGTCATTCGACAACGAATTCGATTGAAATGCTTTTCACTTGTTCCATTAGGGATCTGCTGATAAGTCCCGCTTCGATTCTTGGGGCATTGAGAATTCCGCTCGGGACTAGGCATGCAGCCCCCAATTTCATTTCCAGCATTCGTCTCTGGACAGCGCTATTAGGCCAATCCGCAATATCCACCAGGGTCAGCTTCTCGAGTCACTTGGCGAATTTCTGAATCTTTTCGCATGGTGAATCGACTTTAATGTCGTAAGTTCCATCGTCCTTCTCTGTTGCCTCGATTAATGCCACGAATCCGCACAACCTAGAATCCACCTTGACTTTGGATGTCATTGAATCATCCCTTCAGTTGATCTTAAACGGTCGTATTCATCTATATGATAAC
>PMBU01000155.1 GCA_003153895.1 Methanomassiliicoccaceae archaeon
GAGCGACGGCGTGATTAGCCCGCTCAGGCCGATGATATCGACGTTCTGCTCGCGGGCGGCCTGCAAAATATTCTCGCACGGCACCATCACGCCGAGGTCAATCACTTCGTAGTTGTTGCACGCGAGCACCACGCCGACGATGTTCTTGCCAATGTCGTGAACATCCCCTTCGACAACGCATGTGACAACCTTTGCGCGAACTCCACCGCTTCCGATAACGAGCTTCGGTAGTGCGACATCCAGCGATGCATACATCGTCTGTGCCGCTAGAAGCACTTGAGGAAGGTAGTACTCCTTCTTCTCATACTTTTCCCCGACCACCTTCATTCCTGCGGAGAGACCATTGAAAATGATCTCGTTAGCGGGTACTCCCGCTGCCAGTGCCTGCTCAGTGAGCGGCTTGGCTTCCTTTATCTTGCCTTTCACTACTACTTCAGCGAGTTGTGCGAGATAGTCTGTCAAATTCTTATTCCTCCTTTGAGATTATTCCTTCGAATCATAATATTCGATATTAAAAGCTTTGATGGATGGATATAACATCCAGGTGCACTCATTGTACATTTCATTGACCTCATATCAATATTGCTGGGTATTTCCAGTTATACTTCAGGGAAATACCCTTAACGCTCTGAATTACCGAATTGTTGGTGCATTGACTTTTTCTCGGCAACTCGCCGAAATTCCGGCAAAGACCATAAGGAATGTAATTCCAATTGATCAATCCAATCCTCAATGAGAAGGTCATCATGATCCAACGTTCTTCTCAGCGTCGGGGCCTATCCTCAATAATCGTCTTCTTCGAATTGCGATGCTCCGCATACTGGGCATTTCTCTTGATTCTTCTTCAAGACGCAACCGCAGACAATGCATTCGGGCAAGTTTGTCGCCACTGGCTATATCATCTTATGATAATAAATACTATTCATCTGCAAATTCAGTTTACTCATCATGATACCGACCAAGTTTCCCCAGCTCACCCAGGTTCAGAAGCCCGATCTCGCTTATTCCGTAGGCCCTTGCGTGTGAAAGATCGCTGGAACGTAAGACCGGGGACATGACTGAACTCGCGGTCGCTCCGGTGAAATCAGTACCAATGGCCAGAGGGCTGAAGGACGGTATGATAAGGATCCGGTCATTTAGCAAATTGATATAGCAAGGAATCTTGATGCATGCCCCGACCGAATCGAATAGTCGAATGGAAGGGTGCTCGTGACCAATGACCAGGGGCCTCGAATCGATCGGCTGATGACCATGGGAGAAAGTGACGCCATCCAATTCATATCGCTCGACCAGCTCGATCCCCATTTTCGATGCTATGGTCGCCAAGTAATTATCATGGTTGCCTTTAATCACCACCACCGTTCCGCACTCTTGCAGGATGCCGAGAAGCTTCTGGACTTCGCTCCACTCCTGCGTCAGGTTCTTTGAGAACTCGTGCTTGAGGTCACCCAAGATGATGAACTGTTGAGGTTTGTATCGCTCGATAATGCGACGGAGCGATGCTTTCATTGTATCCATCTGGATACGAGGTAGATGGATTCCCGAGATCTCCATGACCGACTCCAACCCGATGTGCAGATCGGATATTATGGCAACCTTCCTACGTTTCATTATTACGCAGCGCTCGTTTGTGATCCAAAGCCCGTCGAGCAATTCCAGTTCCTGCATGGTCCATCACCAATTCACCCTCCACCCTATTTGAAATGCGCGGAAATTGAGCTGAGTCTTCACCATATGTCTTCGCCTTACTTTCGCCTCAGAGCCCTAAAGCCCTGGTCAAGCCGAAATCGAATGCGCAAAGGCGACTGGATAAATCGTCAATCGTAGCGCTTTCCTATCCCCAAACTATTTCAATCTTTCTCACCATTTCTTATATTCAGTGGATCCCAGGGGTTCGGACCCTCGGAGACGAGCAAATCACCACCGTTTTCTTTAAGATATCTTAAAACAATAGAATAACGGCGTTAAATCGCGCCAAGGAGGAATAAAAAATGCTAGAAATCGAACTGAAGTTCGGCGTCCCCGATGCGATTATGGCCGAGCTAAAGAGGAAATACGCAGATGAGAAGGAAAACGATCTGATTGTAACAAAACCATACCCGCTGAATCCGCCTTACTACGCTTGGGGAGACCCCCGATCAAAGTACGATGTCTTGAAGAGCGAAGGCAAGGATTATTGGGTCTATAAGGTGTCCAAGGGAAAGGCAATGAACTGGGTCCATGACCATTAAAATTTTCAAACCCATCTCACCTTTTCCATTTTTATTTTTTATCTTTGTGTTGTTAAGATTTAGGACTGAGTAAGGGATTTGTGGAAACAGTTGAGCATCATTCTTTATCCGATTCACCATCCAGCGTTCTTTGTGATGTTCATTTACCCCACCGAAAAGCCTTTGTGGACCTTTGAGATTGGTCGGTCCAATGCTTCGTCGGACTTTTCTGATCTTGCCGGGAATCGGAGGGGGTATCGAAAGGTCCATTTGGAACCAAGGAGTCCGGGATTGGGACGATTTCACTTCCGCCAATAGGTTGTGCGGAATATCCGGAAAACGAAAACAACGACTTGACGCTTATTTGGACGAGGCGACAAACTTCCTAGAGAGCGGTGAGACCTCCTATTTCAGTCGCCTCCTGCCCTCGAGAGAGCATTGGCGAGTGTATGATGAAGCGAAGGGCCATGCGACCTGCTTGGACATCGAGACTGACGGCCTGGGAGCGGGGGCAAGAGTGACGGTGGTCGGAATCCACCGGGACGGAAGGTCCACTATCCTGGTAAGGGGGCAGGATTTAACGAGGGAGAATCTTGGCGCTGCTCTGAAGGGATCGCGATTGCTCATCACATTCAATGGCTCATCGTTCGACCTTCCGATGCTCGAAAGGGCATTCCCCTTCCTTATTCCGAGGGTCCCGCATTTCGACCTTAGGCATGGCTGCGCAAGGGTAGGTTTTCATGGCGGTCTGAAAAGCATCGAAAAGCAGATGGGGATGAAGAGGGACCAGGAACTGGAATATGTGACCGGAGAACAAGCCGTCTACCTATGGTATGCCTGGGAAAGGAGAGGCAATGTGAACGCTCTCAACCTTCTCAAGCGCTATAATGAGGAGGATACCAGGAATCTGGCTCCGATAGCAGAGAAGATTAACCAGATGCTGATCAGCAAGACGCTCGGAACGGATGGTAAGGATGCCTGATATGATAGAAGGGGAGAATGTCAAAGGGCTGATGGAGGCGGCAAGAGAAGCGACCCAGGTCCTTTTGGGGGCGAGCAGCATCACCGTCGTCGCCCATATCGACGCCGACGGCGTTAGCGCAGCCTCGATAGCGTCGTCCGCTCTGTCCAGGGCAGATGTCCCCCATGAATGCAGGTTCATCAAGAAGCTAGACGATGCTGAGGTGAAGCAGATCAATGCCTTGCATAGCGAGGGAGTTTGGCTGGTGGACCTAGGATCATCAGCGATTTCCAAGATCACGTTGCCCATATGCTGCGTCTCAGACCACCATTCGGTGATCGAGGACGCAGGTGGCAATCTAAAAAGGAAACTGGGGCAGAACGACCTAGGTTCGTTCATGGAACGCAAGGTGCATGTCAACCCTCACATCTTCGGGATCGACGGTGGACAGTCGCTCAGTGGCGCTGGGGTGACCTACCTAGTCGCGAAGAGCATGGCCTCTTCCAATGCCTCATTGGCACCATTGGCGATCGTTGGAGCGATAGGCGACTTCCAAGATTCGGCAAATTCCAAATTGGTCGGATTGAACCAAAGTATCGTCCAGGACGCAGTGGCGGAGGGGACAATCGAAGTGACCAAAGATGTCCGCATCTTCGGCCGCGAGAGCCGGCCACTTGCCCGGATGCTCGAATATGCGAACGACCCGACGCTGCCAGGGCTAACCAATCGGTACACGGAATGCAAACGTTTCTTGGACGAAATCGGCATCGCGCAACAATCAGAGAACGGTTGGCGAAGCTGGGTGGACCTCGATCATGAAGAGAAGAGGGAGATCACCAGCCGTTTAGCTGGCAGGTTGCTGGATTACGGAAAAGGAGTCAAGTCCATTAGGCGCTTGATCGGAGAGGTATATCTTCTTTCCGAGGAGGAGAGGAGAACGCCATTGCATGACGCCAAGGAGTTCGCAACCCTCCTTAATTCCTGTGGACGGTACGATAGGGCAGAGATAGGACTCAAGATATGCCAAGGGGACAGGGGCGACGCACTTAAGACCGCCGATGACCTCTTACGAAATCATCGAGACACTTTAAAGAACGGCATAACCTGGGTCAAAAAGAAGGGCGTGATCCGAAGGCGATCATTGCAGTACTTCCATGCCGAACAGGAAATTCCAGAGACAGTGGTCGGCATCGTCGCGGGAATGCTCCTCGGGTCGGCTGACTCAAATGAAGATAGGAACCAGGCGGAGCGAATCGACGTCGATTTCAAAGTTGACTGCTCGGTGCCAATCATCGCCTTTGCAACGAGCGTTGATGACAAGAACATCAAGGTTTCTGCGAGAGCGACTCGCGAACTCGTGCTCAAAGGATTGGACCTTTCCATCGCTATCCGCGTCGCCTCCGAGAAGGTGGGGGGCAGCGGCGGTGGTCATCGTATCGCTGCAGGGGCCTCCATTCCGTTGGGCAGGGAGATGGAGTTCCTGGACGCCATCGAGGCATTGATAATTAGCCAGCTTGGCACTAATTGATCTAATGGATCAATGTCAGCAATATCGCCTTCTCAGTGTGCAACCTGTTCTCGGACTGGTCGAAGATGAACGAGCTTGGTCCGTCCATGACCTCGTCCGTTATCTCCAGGCCGCGATGAGCCGGTAGGCAATGGAGCACCATGCAGTCCTTCTTGGCCTTCTTCAGTAATTCGGAGTTGAGCTGGTAAGGCTTGAAGATGCGTTCCCGCTCCATGGTCTCAGCCTCCATGCCCATGGAGACCCAGGTGTCGGTGT
>PMBU01000050.1 GCA_003153895.1 Methanomassiliicoccaceae archaeon
AGTTGCACCTTGAGCACGTCGGAGCTACCGTACGTCCGGCTGAAGCTCAGGCTGCCATCGGCACCGGAAGTGATTGTGCTGACCAATGCTCCATCAACAAAGATGTTGAACGAGCTGCTCGCCTTCATCCCCTTCATGGTCATGGTGGTGCTCCCTCCGGTGGCGGCAAGGTCCAGCTCCGCCGCGGTCGAGGTCAGGGAGACGAGCTTCACGGAGATGGTCCCCGAGGTCTTCTGCTGCACCATCAGATTGGAGCTCTTCACGACCTCTCCGGTCTTCTCCGCCGCTATGCTGCCATGGAATGTGCCCTTCCCATCTGTAGAGAAGGTCATGGACGAGGTCGACTGGACGTTGGTCCCTGCCCCATAATAATATGATGAGGCGAAAGCCAGATTGAACGACCGGGTTGAGGCAAGCAGGTTGGTGAGCTTGAATTTGGTTGGAGCGGTGGTCGAGGTTATGGTCGGGGTACCGCTGCCCTTCATGACCACCATCGAGGCGGCGGTGGAAAGGGTAGTGCCTGAAGCAAGATCCAGCGTGTCGACGCTGACCGTCCGAGCATCGGAGTTCTGCGTGCACCCCATCGCCTTGAACATATCCTCGGCCATGACCAGATTGTGCTTCTGTGCGTCAAAGCTATCGTAGCAGGTCAGGTCCACCATGAAGTTGTACTTGGCGGCGCCGAAGAGGGCGCCGTACACATCGTTCTGGTCATTCACGTTCGAAGTGGCGTCATAGTTCTGGTAGACCAGGATGTGCGGTCTGTACTTGGCGGGAATGTTGTTCACGAAGTTCATGGTCGACTGGACATGCTTCGTCATGTCAGTGTTATAGATGCTGGATGGCTCGTAGCCCTCGATGACCGTGAGATCCGCAGCGATAGACAGGTGGAGCAGCGCGGTGTACGAATTCGCGATGACATAGTCCCATTGTCCGGAGGCATAGGTGTCCTTGATCAATGCCAGGTACCCATCGTACACGTAGTCCGACCGTTGCTGGTAATCGTTCTTCGGCTTGTTGTTCGCGGTCCAGATGTTCATCTCGTCCCAGAAGACACCTCGGGAACTGGTCCACCAGGCCTGCTGCGGGTCGTTCTTGATGAGCTGCCAGCGATACGTCCCAGAGGTGGTGTAAGGGCCACTGACCGGATTGCAGATGACGCTGCCATCGGAGGCGGTGAGCGGCACATCGCCCTGCTTCATCATCTGCCAGGAAACCGGTACGTTGCTAGGCGTATCTGGGTTCTTGTTGGCCATTTGGGCCGACTTGTAGTTCCAATTGATCTGGTCTGGATTGTTGGAATAGACTGCCACCTTGACCTGGCTGCTCTCGACCCAGCTACGCTCGCTCGCACTCCATGCCGTCATGCTGTTGACCGTGAGCGGGAACACCGGGGTGCTGTGATGACCATACTTGGCGGCGATGATCGGGGCGACCCATTGAGCATAGCCGACGTCGTAGCCATGCTCCTTGCCGTCGCTGTACTGGTATGGCCGGACGAACATGTGGAAGGTCTCTGCTGCGCCCAATGCGATGTTCGGAACGACGGAGTTGAGGGAGGTGTATTTCAGCCCCATGACCGAGCTTCCTCCGTGTCCACCTGACAGCCAGATCGGTGAGCCGATATAGGCCACCGTGTCGGAATAACCCCACTCCACCCCAAGATTCCGGTTGGGGGCCCGGAGGTCGCAGGCCGGGGCGTACATCGTGAACGAGGGATACCAGCCACCTTTGCCGTAGCTAGCAGGGCTGTCCTCGGCGCTACCAGGGATATAGCGGTTGAAATGGCCATTGGTCAAGCTGTACAATGAGCCAGTAGAGGAGCAAAGACCGATGTAATAGGTTGTAAGTACTTTCTTCGAGCCTGGGGAGTAGGTGACGTTGAGCTCGAAATAGTCCCGATAGATGGTGAACGACTGCTTCAGCGAGAACTCGGTGCAGGACTCGAGGAACCAGACGGTGTTGCCGCTCTGCCCGGAGCTGGAAATGGTCATCTTGACGGAGTCGAGCGCGTTTCCATTTTGATCGACCGTGCCATCGCCTGGATACTGTGGGTTGACACGCTTATAGAGGATATAGTCTGATGTGAAATACGGTTTGATGCGATATTCGATGAACGGCGTTGAATAGTCTGCAGTGATCGAGTATTCTTCAGTCGATACAAGGTACTTCGATGTGAGCTTGGTGACGGTCAAGTTCGCCGATTTCTGGGCGAGGGTTAAATCTCCAAAGGTCACGGATTGAGCAGAAACCGCAAATGAGAAGAAACTTGTCGATAGAAGAATTAGAACGAGGAAAGATGAGGAAAGACCATAACTAAACCGCTTTTTAAATGGGAACGACATGCCCGGCGAATAGTGCAATCTTATTGCACGTCTTGGTGCCCTGGTGAGCGCATCTTTTTGTGTTTGGTTTGGGCTATCGCCATCTGATATAACATCAATACTGGCATCCCCAACTTCTATCCCCAACACGTCACCAAAAACAAGGCAATGCTATATGACGTTTTTGTTTGAGATTATTGATCGAATCCTAACAGCGCGACAGCCAATAATATGATTGCGAATCGGGACCCAATGCCCAGGCTATTTCCTCATGCACCCTTATGCGATCCGTCGCATTACTTCTTGATTCAACAAGATTCTGAACGTATCTTCCTCTCCATATCGTGATGCGAAAATATTCTGTCTGGATTCCATGAACAGCTTCTCTCTCATTGAGTTTACATTCAAGCGCCTATATCCTTAACTTCAAGGTCCGTGAGGAATACCCGAACGGAGTCCTTACCCTCTGACCATATACTCCCTTTAGAAGCTCGACATACTCGCCGTTTTCATCCATTCTAAACTCGTACCTGGCTCCACCAGAGAATATTTCCAATTCAAACTCGTTGTCGTTGCCATTTCCCTGTCGGGAATCTCTTAGTTTCAATCTGAGTTCTGATATCGATTCGTTGCCCAATGCGAAATTCCCTGGTGTCTCTGAGAGTATTGATGCTGGTTGCATGTTGGCATATCTATTCGTATAACCAGATGAATACTCTCTCATCTGGCTGGATATTTGCCCCAAGTACCCTTTGCCCTGCGACTTCGCTTCATTTCGGGCTCTGGTCACCGAATCCTTGATCATATCTGAGGTTAATCGAGCGAATATCAGTCGACTGTTCGTGATAACGCCAATGAAGGAATCGTACCGTCCCAACGACTTCAGTTGCCTAAGTGGTATCATGCCAAGAGTGTTCTCGCCATTCACATTGATTGCTCGCACCAATTCATCTCTCGGAGCTGAACTTGACGGCTGGATCATCTGAGATGAATTGTTCCTTGGAGCATCTAGCATCGGAATAAACGCAGGAGCACCGCATTTTCCACAATATCTTGAATCTGGGCCAATTTGCGACCCGCAGCTTGTGCAAAAGGTCATTCAACCACTCATCCTCGAAGGCAATCCTTAGATTTTAATTCCTTGCCGTGGCCAACAGAAGAAGCAATAACGCAGTAATTGGATGGAAGGGCGCTGGCGCAGCTAACTACGATTATCACGCAATCGATTTGGTTGAGAAAAGGTATTTTGACAAGAATATCAGCCAAGATATCTCGACTAGCGTGCATACCGTTGCAGGGACGGCTGCAGTTGTGCCGATCAGACCAATGGCCAGAGTTGCGGCCATCCCTGTGTTCTTGTACGTGGCAAATAGAACCTCGGGCACTCTCCTCTTCCGAGGCGCTCCCTTCCTCTTGAGGTACCAGTTCCACAAAAGGCCGACGACGAATATTCTTACTATGGCCACAGCGGCGAGCCCGGATAGAAGGATCGGGTCGGTGAAGAAGACCTGGCGATTTGGACCTGCGATCGCGACGATAAGCACGAAGAATGCCAGGTTGATCGTGGCGGTCTTATCTACCTGGCTTATCTCGAAACGCCTTATGAACCTAGAGATCAACAATGGCAACAATATCAATACACTGACATACTCGAGCAGGGTCAGCTCATCTATCGGTTGCCCGAGGAAGAGGAGCGTGATCAATGGCGTGAATGCCAAAGCAATGAAGTATAGGACGGCAGTGGAGACCAGGGTCGGCTCCAGATCTCCTTTTAGAATATATGTGAATGGGACGACGGATACTGCCGATGGAACGGCAGCCTCGATGATCCAGCCCTCACGAAGCTCGCCTTGGAATAGGAAGCTCATCAGGATCGTGATTCCTGATGATAGGATGAAGGAAAGGATGAAGGCGTTCCGAATCGCTTTCCCGTGACTTCTCACTTTCAAGCCTTTTAGTTGGAGCGCCGTCAGCGATAGTGACATCATGACCATCAATGAAAGCATCGCGATGTTGCTATTACTGAGAATGACCTCCTTGGGGAAGCCTCCCAGGAGCATGGCCGCTATGAATGCCAATATCATCATGATGGGATTGTTGCATAGGAACCCCCGCAAGCTCACGGCCTTCGATATAGCAATTGGTGATTTCTTGCTTTCGTGACCGAAATTGCCGATCAAGGCTGCATTCCAAGGCTTCCAATAGGGTTCGCCTTCATCGGGTCGCGATCTAATTTGATAGAAGATGGAGAAATGATAGAAAACGAGTTTGAAAGGGTTTAAAGGGCTGTGCTCGGCACTGGCCAGTCACTGTTCTTCCTGCGGTCTAGGCTTCTTCATTCAAAGAGGCCTTAGAGTTCCGGCGAACACCTGCCAAGCCAAGGCAGTCTTGGCGACAAGGCTGAGGATGATGTAGACCTTCTCCCCGAACAGATAGTCTGCCCACCGCCCCTTCGCCCGGTACTGCATGATCATGTTGAACGCGAACGAGAAGAACGTTATGGCAATGGTCAGGAATATCCAAAACACGAAACTGGGCACATTCCCATACTGTCCTGCGCCAGCAAGGTAGATAGAGATACCAATCCAGGGGACCAGTCCGGCGAAGGTGCCGAAGATATAGGGGGACCAGGAGACCTTCTCCCTTTTCTGGTTATAGGCCTCCATAAGCAGTCCAAACAGGTTCATGCAGGCGTTGAGCCCGAATATGGCAAGGAGTGCGACTATGTCGTATATCCCAACCAGCATCGAGATTATTACGATCATAACGGAGGAGGAGAAGGCATACTCGAACCATCGCGCCTTGTTGATGTGCTCTTTGAGATTTCTTACATACCAACCATAGGCCGGTCCAGCCAACAGGAAATGGTCAAAGGCAGAGGTGAATAGGAATATGGCGATCAATGGGGCTATCGGCAGCGTGAATAGGGTGCTGAGCTGCGAATCCAACTGCTGAGTCAACGGGTTAAAATGGAGGAACGACGCCATCACAGGTAATGAAAAGCTGGTCGATAGGGCAAGAATTAACAGCCCTTGCACCAAATGGACCCCTGACATCACGGCGTTGAAATTCCTAAGTCCTTTGAACTTCTTCTCGTCATCGGATGTCATGATATCGGGAAACCATTTGCTAGTCTGTATTAAAATCTTCTGAAATTTATAACAATCAGTCGCTCCATTCCAGCCTATTGGTCATCTCATCTCAGAATGGGAGGCGACTGCTCTGAACCCAAAGCGAATCTTCATATCGGCACCGCTTCCCTTGTAACATCAGTAGCTGGTTGAACGTGAACGCAGACAGGGGATCGCTTGATGAGGTCCGGTTCGAGAGGCCAGACGTCAATGAACTGTCAGCGCTAGGATACATGCCGGTCGACATGCATTTCCATACCGACCATTCCGATGGCAAGGTGACGGTCCACGATGCCATCCGGAAGGCAAAGAAGATGGGCGTCGGTTTGGCCATTACGGACCATAACGTGATCAGTGGAAGCCTCCATGCATCTGAGACGATGAAAGGCATGTTCATCATGCCAGGGATCGAGATCAGCGCAGCAGACGGCCCGCATGTCCTGGTCTATTTCAATNNTACCTGGAGACCGAGAAGATCGTGGATGCGAGCGACGGCTACAACTGCCTGGTCATCGCAGCCCATCCCTATGGGTACTTGCTCTTCAACAAGGGCTTGCAAAAATGCATCGATTGCGAGTATCTACCAACAGAGCTGCTGAACCGCTTCGACGGCGTTGAGGTGATCTGTGGGGGGATGACACGTTCTCTCAATCTGAAGGCCATAAAGCTCGCGATGAACGAAAGTAAATGCTTCACCGGTGGGACGGACGGCCACTTATTGAGCGATCTGGGGAACGTGGTAACTTGCGCAGATGCCGAAGATCCGGGGGCGTTCTTGGAAAAGGTCCGCTCCAGAAAGAACGTCGTTGTCGGTTTGGAAAAGACCTCGTTGAGCAAGATCGCCACCGGAACTGTGGTCATGATCAAGCACTCGCGCTACTTCTTCCCAGCCATGAGGATACATTACGAGCAGAACGCTCCCCGCCTGATGCATTACCTGGAAAGGACAAGGCGACCAGAGAAACCAAGCGGCCCTTGAATCATGCGATGGGAGTGTAAGCTGAGAAATCGACTCCATGAACTTCGCCCAATAGCTCCTTTTAGCTAATTGGGCCGGGGTCAGCTCAACACAATGAGACAAGGTGTCATCCTGGAGCGCCTTCAACATTTCAGAGGCGAGCACCATGTCGTACACAAAGGCATCAGTCTCGAAATTGAGCTCGGAGCTGCGGACATCGAAGTTCGCGCACCCGACCGAAGCGACCTCGCTATCGATGACCAACGCTTTGGCACGGACGAAACTCGGATCGTCAGCTGGAAGACCAATAGGAGCTAACTTCAATCCTCCTCGTACTGCTCCTCGTTCAATGTAACCGAGGTACCATCTGCATGAATGATCGGCTTGCGACGTGCCTTCTTATCATCTTCCATTTCCTTCATGGCCAGATCCCTGCCGCGCATGAAGCCGTCCTCTGCAGCAGTTATCTCATCATCCTCCAGCATCTCGTCCCTTTGGTCACCTTCGTAAATGTCCTCGGTCTTCGATTCATCGGCGTCGGCCATTCCCTCATCGCCGGACGTTGCCTCTACCTCTTTCTTCCGCTTCTTAGGGCTAACCACTCTCTCACCGAGAGTAAAAGTCCACCTTATCGGATATAAAAATGCGCTTGAGAACCTGCCATAGCGAGGATCGGTCTACATTGTTAGATCGTCGACCTTCCGCCTTAGCCACAATGATGGATTCAAAGCAAATCGTCTCAGAACGAAGGTCGAATGATTCGAAATGTTGTTATACATTGCCTTCACAAGCAATTCATCAAGATCAGGTGAGCAATCATGGCCGATGACACAGGAATGGAGATTATCGCTGTAGAATGCATAAGAAGACCTCCCAAGGAAGTCACCCCAGAGAACGTCGAAAAGAAGGTAGAAGAACGGACGCTTGACGAATCTTCCAAAGCGGTACTCCGGAAGGCCATGCTCGAAGGGGTCGAAACGGTCTGGGATCGCTTTGAGAAGCAGCAGCCGCAATGCAAATTCTGTTCAACTGGTGTCTCTTGCCAGAGATGCTCCATGGGGCCCTGCCGATTGATGGGCGGGGACCGGACTAGGGGGGTTTGCGGCGCGGACGCCGACCTCATGGTCGCCAGGAACCTCCTGGAGCACTTGGCCACTGGCGCCGCAGCGCATTCCGATCATGGCAGAGATGTTGTCGAGACGCTGCTGAAGACGTCACGAGGAGAGGCGCCCTCTTATTCCATCGCGGACAAGCCGAAGCTCATGACGCTCGCCAAGGAGTATGGCATCGATACCGCCTTGCCGGAAATGAAGATCGCGGAGAAGCTAGCGCTCGGCATGTTGGACGAGTTCGGAACGCTGAAGGGATCCTTGCAGATGGCCAAGAGAGCGCCCAAGGGGACAATGGATATCTGGATTCAGAAGGGGTTGCTGCCTCGAGGCATCGACCGAGAGATCGTGGAGGCGATGCACCGGGTCCATATGGGTGTCGGTGCCTACTATCCAGATTTCTTGACCCATGGCGTCAGGACGTCCCTGGGGGACGGCTGGGGCGGATCGATGATGGCCACCGAGATATCGGACGTGCTTTTCGGAGTCCCTGAGATCAAGATGTCGAAGGTCAACCTGGGAGTGCTGAAAGCGGACCATATCAACATCTCATTGCACGGGCATAACCCCATCCTTTCCGAGATGGTGGTCAAGGCGGCTGCATTGCCGGAGGTCGTAGCCAAAGCGAAAGCAGTGGGTGCGAAAGGCATCAACCTGGTGGGGCTGTGTTGCACCGGCAACGAGCTGCTGATGCGCAAGGGCATCCCCCAGGCCGGGAACCATTTGGACCAGGAGCTGGTCATTACCACTGGTGCCCTTGAGGTCATGGTGGTCGATTACCAGTGCATCTTCCCCTCGCTGGCCAACACCTCGGCCTGCTATCATACCAAGGTGGTGACGACCTCACCAAAAGCTCGGATAGCTGGAGGGTACTATTATGAGATAACGCCTGAGAACAGCTTCGACCAAGCGAAGCGGATAGTGCAATTGGCGATCGAAAACTACCCCAATCGCGACCAGAAGCGGGTCTTCATCCCGGACAAGCCGGTCGAGGCCATGGTCGGATTCTCGGTCGAGGCGATCAAGAAGGCCTTGGGAGGGAGTTTGAAGCCCTTGCTGGACGCAATTTTGTCAGGCAAGATCAGGGGATGCGCCGGCATCGTCGGCTGCAATAACCCGAAGGTGAAGCACGACTCCGGCCATGTGAGCCTGGCAAAGGAACTGATAAAGCGAGATGTGCTAGTGGTGGAAACGGGATGCGCCAGCATAGCCTGCGCCAAGGCGGGATTGCTCCAGCCAAAGGCAATAGAGATGGCGGGGAAGGGATTGCGAGAGGTATGTGGCTCCCTGGGGATCCCTCCAGTGCTGCATATGGGCTCGTGCGTGGACAATTCCAGGATACTAAACCTCGTGGCGGACTTGGCCAACGTGGCGGGAGTGCGCATGGACCAACTCCCGGTAGCAGGGGCA
Organism: Methanomassiliicoccaceae archaeon; assembly: GCA_003153895.1. Lineage (GTDB taxonomy): Archaea > Thermoplasmatota > Thermoplasmata > Methanomassiliicoccales > UBA472 > FEN-33. The sequence continues at coordinate 8,933 of PMBU01000050.1, forward strand.
GCTCCAGAGTGGTATTCCTCCAAGGCCGAGACCATCGCCACCTACTTTGTAGGCTCGGGCATCAGCGTCGCCCTGGGAGTCATGCCGAGGATCGAGGGGAGCCCCAATGTCATCAAGCTCTTGACCCATGACCTTGAGGGCGTGGTCAATGCGAGGTTCTGGGTAGAGCCAGATCCGCGCAAGGCNNATTGCTATGCCCTATTAGTCTAGCCAAATGCCTGAAGGAAGGAAAAAGTAATACCTCCCCGAAGGATTAAGTAGCCGAGTCGACGAAGGAGATCTCGAAATGAAAACAAAGAAGGGGTTTGTAGGAAACATCGAAAAAGACACTGCGAAGAATTCTGACTTCCGCCAGGTACTATATACCGGAAGATATAGTCAGCTAGTCCTTATGAGCTTGAAACCCGGTGAAGAGATCGGGATGGAAACCCACGACGATGTTGATCAGTTCTTCCGTTTTGAGAAAGGCGAGGGCATGGTCGTCATCGATGAGGTCAAGCATGCGGTAAAGGATGGCTGCGCCGCAATCGTTCCGTCAGGGGCAAAGCATAACGTGATCAATACATCGAAAACGCTTGATCTCAAGCTTTATACCATCTACTCACCGCCGGAACATCAGGACAAAGTAGTGCGCCATACAAAGGCGGAAGCGCTGTCCAAAGAGGAGCACTACGACGGTAAACCTTCAGAATAGACTAACGTCAACTGACAAAATGCGGTCCCACAAGACCGCAGCTTTTTTTAATTTGATTTGCGACGCGTAGCGCCAGCCGCAATCCGTTTTCTTTCTATCATCATTTGCGATGCAATTCGATTCGGAAGAATTACCGGGGGGGGCAAAACAATTAGTAATGTTTATTGTCATTTCGATTCGGATTGGATGGAACATTACATACTGGCTCGTCTAAAAACTGGTTATCAATGTTGCAAATCAGTCGATAATCCTTTTTAACATACCTTCTAGTAAATCAAGTGGCGAGGAATCGTGGAACCGATAACATTGGGATTGATCTCCCCAATAGCTGGAGGCATAGGCATAGCTCTAGGCCTCTATGTTTATAAGCAGAGTCCAGACCTCCCCACGTCCAAGGCTTTCCTGATCACCATGTCATTGTTCTTGATCGGAGCTCTATTGGACTGTAGCTTGTTCTATGTAGGAGACTATGATACCGCTCTCTGGCTTGGCCGAGGCATGCTTTTCACAGTGGTCCTACTCTTCGCCAGCATTTTGTATTTGGCCTCCTACCTGCCCTACGAGCGTTTCAGCGGCTGGTTCCGCGACAAGGAGATAATGTTGACGATAATCGCGGTCCTCTCCGCGGTAATAGCCGCAATGCCAGCTGATGTGACCCCTCGAACAAATGGAGGATGGGACACAAGCAATTCAATGGCTTTCCTAATATGGACTGGAATTATCCTAACCTACATTTTCATTACGATCATTATGATTCATCATACCTGCAAAGGTGTGAAGTGGGACCGGACAAGGAAACAAAGTCGCCTGCTGACATTGAGCGTCGCCTCGCCAGCATTCTACGCTTTCTTCTTGCAGGGGCTTGAGAGCCTGGACATCATGATACCTTTCACTCTCTCGCCTGGTTTCCTTGTGCTTTCAAGCGTGCTTGCATATGGCATCCTACGGTATCGGTTGTTCCTCCCCTCGCAGGTCAAGGAAATCAACGTAAAAGCGATCAAGACAGTAGATCTGGAAAGGCTAAAGGAACGCAATCTGATCTTGATCAAAGAGAAGAGGCCAGAAAGATCCTACCGGGTATTCTTATCGCTCTTGGCGGAGAAGCGGGTTGGACTGATCATCACTCGCTCCCATCCCGATATTGTTAGAGACGAGTACCGATTGGAAAAGACCCCGGTCATATGGCTTGCCAGACAGCCCGGTCCGAACCGTATCGAACCCTCCAATATCTCCATTCTGAAGCATGCGGTGAATGAGTACCTGCGCCAGGGTGAGAAAGCAGTCGTGATCATCGACAGCCTGGAATATATCTTGGAGAACAACGACCCCGACAAGGTCATGAGGATGTTGTTCGACCTACGGGATGAGATAATAATGACTGACTCCACCCTAATCATCTCCCTGGACCCAGATACGATAGAGAATCAGAAAATGGCATTCTTGGAAAGAGAGTTCAACGTTGTTACTATCTAGATTCTAGCATGGCTACTTAGAATGCTGGCTTTCGGTATCTATGAATGAAATAAAATATACAATAGAAAGGGTTTGGTCGGTCTTGTCCTAAACAAAACCGATCTAGTCGCCGATGAACGCCTCTGGATTACAACTTCCAGAGTACGGCGCTTGTAGACATGACGTTGACCTTCTTGGTCTTCCTCATTTTATTCCCCTCCGTTAGCTTCCCGAGCCCTCACAAGGGAAGTGTTATCATTATGGATAATGATAATAGATAAACTTTGTGGTATTATAATGGGTTATATAATTCTGATGACTGGCATTAGAAATATTACCGTAAAAAACGATGATTTTTCTGCTTTGTGGCCTCGTTCGATTGGATTCTGAAATCGATACTGAAACAGTGCCTGCCCGATATTGCCTTCCGACCAGCCACTCATCATATTATCTTGAAAACGGATATGCCCCCGATTGAGATGCAGGATTCCACTAAAATCCTCCGATCATTAGGGGAGCCGATCGTCAAAGAGGCGTTCGATGACCTTTTCAAGAACCGCATAGCCTCTCCAATGGCCAGGAGGGTGTTGCGTAGATTTTCCCGTAGGTGGACCGATTACACACGAGCAGCTTTGATGGTGATGTCCTGTCAAGCAGTTGGTGGTGATGCGAAATCGGTGAGACAGGCTGCGAAGGGACTGGTCCTAGCTGGAGGCGCCTTCGACCTCCACGATGACATCATCGACCGATCCTTCGTCAGGACCGAAAAAGGGATGAAAAGCGTCCAGGATTTGTTTGGAATGGAGGCGTCCCTGCTGGCCGGGGATGCTTTGATGATAGAGGGGCTCATTCAGCTATCCAGGATGCCTGGAGTGCCAGAGGAAGTCGCAAAAAAAGCGGTGAAGGTCATCCAGGAAGGTCTCTTCGAGCTTGGATCAGCGGAGATGGAAGAACTACAATATATCAGGAACCTCGATGCGACGCCGAGGAGCTATCTCCGCATCGTCCGCATGAAAGGGGCAGATGTGGAATCATATACCAGAGTCGGGGCGATACTTGGCGGAGGTAGCGTGAAGGAGATCGATGCCCTCGGAACCTTCGGACGCTACCTGGGAATGATATGCATAATCAGGGACGATATCGTAGATACCTTTAATGATCTGGTCGAGTGCCGTTCCAGGCTGACCAAGGAGAGCCTGCCGCTCCCAGTCCTCTACTCACTCAAAGATGAAAGGGTAAAGGCTATGTTGCGGGGTTTCTGGTCCAAACCAGAGAATGGCCAGATCACTGACGATGAAATCGGGAAGCTCATCGAATTGATCCACGAGAACCGAGGATTCGAGAAAGGCCAGGCGCTCATCGATCGATACATCCGAACGGCGAAGTCCGCGCTCGGTCCGCTCAAGAACGCTGAGCCTTTCGAGCAACTATTCTACCGATGAGTCCAATTGCAGGACAGCCCGACCAGACAGGTGAGCGTATGATCATGAACAAAATACGGGGAAGCATCAATCAAATTTATGTGCAGATTATCACATCTATCTGGAAGGTGCGAATTTGAACAAGGTCCTTACGGGAGCGATAATCTTCCTGGCCATATTCATGGTCCTGCTCGGCATGATATTCATCATCGCGTCTGGGATAGAGAACATTGCCACCGGCACAGCTTTCGTTGTCATAGCGGTGATATTATTCGTCTTCTCGTACCGAACCACCAAGATCGAGGCGGCCAAGCCCTCCATCGTGAATCAGACATTCCAGGTGAAGATGGAAGGCTCCGGCGAGCTTAAGGAGAAGGAATTGCGCTGCAAATCCTGCGGGGCGCCCTTGACCGACAAGAATCTGAAGGTCATTGAAGGAGGAGTGATGATGACCTGTCCGTATTGCGGAGCGGTATCGGCACTGGAAGAGGCGCCAAAGTGGTGACGATGAAGCAATCTGGAGCGTTTCGTTTCAAGATTTCCAGGATTTTCGCCTGCGCATTCATCGCCTCGATGCTGATCGTCGTTGCTTTCAGCGCGTTCGGTGCTCCAATCGCAAGTGACAGCAAGGCACAGAATATCTCGTTCTCGGTATCCGAGGAGCGGGTCAATGTGACGATACTGAAGGATGGCAGCGTCGATATCCATTACTTCTTCGCCTTCACGAACGTCGACTCCCTGACCGGCGTCGACATCGGGATGCCGAACCCCTATTACGATCTCGCATCAGCGTCAGCTCGCATCTTCGTCGATGGCTTGGAGCATGTGCCTCAGTCTGTCGGGCCCTCGCCCTTCGTCGATCCAGGAATGGCAGTGGAGTTCTCGATATCCACTCAAATTGCAATCACAACAGCTCGCGCCTTCCAATTGGACTTCACGGTAAACGCGCCTCACATGGTCTATAGGAACGTTCTCGCCAATGATTCGGTCGGGATCAAGTTCCGACCCACCTGGTTCGACCCGACCTATCAGGTGGGGAGCACGGGGCTTTTGGTCTCGAACATCATATTCCCACAGGGCTTCTCCAACGTCTCTCAGGCGATGTGGCTGGAGAGCAGTCCTTGGGATAGTATTGAATTCAATAGTACCATCGGCAAGGTTGTAGCGACCTGGACGAGGAATTTGGTCAGCCCGAACGATCAAGAAAGCGGCTTGTATGATGTTGGCGCGGCCTTCCCAATGCAGTTCGTCGACCAATTCTTCGAGCCTCCCGTTCCTCCTGGCCCCAACATACTTGGGGATTTCATCGATCTCCTGGTGCTCCTTGCGCCCATCCTGGTCATCGCCCTGATATTCGCTGTCATCATCGTGAGCGGAATCGGCAAGTCCAGGAAGTTGGCATCTGACTACTTCGAGCCCAAGATGGATGTCATCGGCGCCGGTCCGAGGCGCGACCTCACCGCGGTGGAGGCTGCGGTGGTCTTGGAACGACCGATCGAGATGGTGGCCACGATGATCCTCTTCGCCTTGGTCAAGAAGAACCTGGTTCGGGTCGTTTCAGAAGATATGCCGATGCGTTTGGAACGGCTATCGATCAAGGGCGAATACCCTTATGAAACCAGTTATCTGGGGGCGATCAAGCCTGATGGGATGATCGACCGCAGCCTTCTGAAGCAGGCCATGGTATCGCTGGTGCGAAACACCTCAGAAAAGATGAATGGCTTCGACCTCGTTGCAACAAAAGGCTATTACGGGAGGATATGCGACGCCGCCTGGCAGCAGGTGCAACAGGCAGGTACCCCGGAGGAGTTCGCCAAGACGCTGAACGAGAAGAACGATTGGATGATGCTTGAACCCGACTATGAGAGGAGGATGAACCGCACTATTATCCTGATTCCGCCGATAGTTCGCCCCGGGGGCCAAGGCCCACTGGGGTCCTCTAGCAAGGGAGTGGGGAACATCGCATCCGACTACGTCAGCAAATTGAAGAACACGAGCAACAACCTGGTGAATGACATGCGGGGGCTCACCAGGGAGGTGGCCCCGATCTCAAACCCTGTGCCGGTCGTTCCATTGGCCCAAAGGTCGACTGGTGGCACCGGTCCTTCATTCCATTGTGCATGTGCCTGCGCTTGCGCCTGTGCCTGCGCCGGGGGCGGAAGATGAGCGGCTTGGGACAATGGTGGGCAGAGCTCCATGGCAAGGGCCTGGAACCTGGCATCTATAAATTCGATGGAAAGGGAGAGTTCGCCCACCATCGCTTCCATTTGAGGATCGACTCTGCCAAGAAAGGGGTCTTGCTGGTCGATGCGTCCAGCCTGATATTCCTGAATGGTACGGGCATAGATCATGTGAGATCTCTCCTCGAAGGTCGGAGCGAAGACCAGATGGTCAAATATATGACGCGGAAGTACAAGAACCTCGATCGATCGAAGGCTTTGCAGGACTATGCCCGGATCAAGGAGCAACTTGTCCGGTTCGTGAATGGTGATCAGGAGGTCCTCAATGTCATCGGTTCCGACAAGCTCACCTTCGGGTCAGATGATTTCCCGGCGCCCTACCGCATGGACCTCATCCTAACATATAGATGCCAAAACAAATGCGAGCACTGCTACAATGAGCCGAGACAGCTCGAGGAGCTGACCGTCGATCAGTGGAAAGAGATCATCTCCAAACTCTGGAAGATCGGCATTCCCCATGTAGTGTTCACTGGCGGCGAGCCGACCCTTTACCCAGGTCTGATCGACCTCATCATCAAATCAGAGGAGTTCGGTCAGGTGACCGGATTGGTGACGAATGGACGGAAGCTTAGAGAACCTGGCTTCCTGAAGGAGCTGGTCGCCAAGGGTTTGGACCATGTACAGATAACGGTCCTATCTCACCAAGAGGAGGTCCATGATGCCCTGGTAGGATGCAAAGGCGCTTGGAAAGAGACTATGGAAGGCCTCAAGGTAGCGCTCTCAGAGGATGTGTACCTGACCACGAACACCACCATCATGCGTTCCAACGCTTCGGAGATCGAAGGAACGATGCATTTCCTCATATCGCTCGGAGTGAAGCACATCGCATTCAATGGCATTATCCGCTCTGGCGGAGGAAAGGAAACTGATGGCATAGACTATCAGGAGATGTCTGGCATCCTGGCGCGATTGAGAAATATTGCGGAGGCGAAGGGTGTGAAGATGATCTGGTACACTCCGACTCCATATTGCGAGCTGAACCCGATCACCAGTGGTTTCGGCATTAAGCAGTGCACCGCTTGCGCGCTGAACATGGCAATAGAACCCGATGGCGCGGTGCTCCCCTGTCAAAGTTACTACAAGCCAGTGGGGAACATCCTGAAGGACGATTGGAAGGAGATTTGGAACAACGACCTGTGCAAGAGCATCCGGGAGCGTAAGTTCCTGGACGACAAATGTTCAGACTGCAGCCTCATGGACACTTGCGGAGGTGGCTGTCCCCTATCGCGGGAACATGGCGACTACGTTTGCATGGACCGACATTCGGCCGTATGAATGAAAATTTACACCTTTCGTCCGAGGGCATAGAAAACGGGATTGAATTGGAATAGATCACCTGTACCGAGTGCTTCATCCCAAGCTACTTTTCCCTTTCTCAACGTGGATTCTTCGACCTGCCCGTCCGCAGCACGCTCGATGTTGGCCCATTCCTGTCCTGATTGCTGCCGAAGCATCTCGACGCTCCACACTCCTTGATAAGCGCCGACCTCCCCCTCCATTCCATTCTGGTTGAAGAACGACCTTAGCTTCCTTCCGATGAATGGGTCTCCTCCAAACCTCTCGATCTCGATGGCAAGATACTTAGTCAGTTCGGTCAGCTCGGCAGGATGATCGATCCGGGCTCCGTAATCCGGCTCTGCGAGGCAAGCCACCCAATGCTTGGCAACTCGCTTCATTTCGCCGATCGCTTTCGCAGGATCGTCTAGCCAGAGCATCAGAAACGAGCAATAGACCATATCGTAACTGCCATCCTCGTAAGGAAGATCATAGGCATCGGCTTGCGCGACCTGCAATCCTCGGAGTCTTGCGCTTTGCACCATTTTCATATCCTTATCGACGCCCGTGACATCGAAATGGGTTGCCAGCAATTCCATAACATGACCGGGGCCGCAGCCGACGTCGAGAGCATTGAGGCGGGGACTGTCAGGAAGCTCACCTGTCAATACCTTTGTCTTGAGAAGCCAGTCCCAAGAGTCCTTCAGCCATATTGACTGTCGGCGGAGTTGCTCCTCGGAATAACAACGATCATCTCGCACATTTGACTAATAAGATTCGACAGAATGACGTTTTCGGTCCGATGCCTGACCTTATGACCTGAAGGGCGAAGGCTTCTGGTGGAATGCACGAATGCGTTTAGAGGTGGCGTGCCATATTTTCTCTGCTACTCAGATGGAATTGGAAATTCAAAGTTGCCCAATGTAGAAAGGTTCAATAACATGGCTTAGCCAAGATATCATTCGTCCGATGAGAAAGGGTTGATCATTTTGCCTGAAGGCGTTATTCTGAAGAGGGTAAGGAAGCTTAGGGACCGACCATACAAGAGCGGTAGAGTCGTCTATTGGATGAGCCGGGACCAGCGCATCAGCGACAACTGGGCGCTTAATCATGCTGTGAATCTGGCTACTGAGAAAGAGACGGAGCTTTGCGTCGCATTCTGCCTCGCTCCGGAATTCCTGGGAGGAACTCTCAGACAACA
>PMBU01000077.1 GCA_003153895.1 Methanomassiliicoccaceae archaeon
CATTCGGCAAGAGGACCTGAGCATGCCCCATGAACGCCTCCTCGAAGGAGAGAAGGCCATGCTTCTCTGATTTCAGCAAAGCCTCAATGTAATAGAAGAGGGCCCGGAACATCGCCCTCTCGCGCTTATCCATCTCGGCCCTGAGCCGGATCGGGGCGATGAGGTCCTTCTGTCGCTCAATGTCCGCCGTCTGGAGCGGGACCTTCAGAGAATAGGAACGTTGATTCCGAGCGAAGCGGACCTCAGCCATACGCGCAGGACGCCAGGCATCTGTCCATTGGATCCCGTCCGCCCCGGCCCCGCGGAGCATCTTGTTAATCTGTTCCTTGCTCCTCTCGGCCGGCACATCAGTGTCGATGTAAGGAAGCTTGTCTAGCTTGGCCTTAGGAACTGAGGGCATCTAATCCTCCTCAAGCAATGGCGCAAGATAGTACGACACTTGCCCCTTGCCCTCGGCGATGGGGAAGTCCAGCCTGAGCGGGAGATCGTCTCCGAGGCGCATGGTGATGAGGGTGCCGTTGGGAATGGCTTTGGCGATGTTTCCGATGTAGTCCAAGGGAAGTTTCGAGCAGACATGCGTCTGGCATTCGAGGGAGACTAAGAGGTCCTTGGCAAGGCGCATCGAAACTGAATCGGTGTCGCCGTTCGCGTCCATGCTGATGAAGTCCGGATCGATCGAGATGCCGAGGCCATGGAACGTCCCTCCGGCCGTCCCGGCCGTCGCCTTGACTATGCGATGCAACTCCTCCGAATTGAGGATGGCCTTTGCCTCCAAGGCGAGCTTCGGTATCTTCACCGAGGGCCAGTCCTTGGTCGATAGGGGCGCCATGCTCCTGGTGACATTGCCGATGACCATGACCCATTTCCCGCTGCCCTCGTCCAGGCTCAGATGGACAAGGTCGCCGGCCGACGCGATCTTGAGGAACTCAGAATAACGCTCGAGGTCAATGCCTATCTCCCGATCGTCGGAGGAGAAGGATTCGAAGGCGCCCTTGTCCACGTTGAGTTCGACCATGGCGATATGGGCGTTGTCGACCGCCTTGATCCTAAGGCCCTCGGGCGTGAAGGCGATGAGCGCTTCATCGACCATGCTCCCAAGGACCGCGCCGATGCGGACGGCGAGGTCCTTCGACATGATCATGCGGAGGGGCATGCTCAGGCCCTCCCAAGTATCATCGAGGATGCCTTGATGAATGCCTTGCGCCTGAAGGCGTGGCATTGCTGACAATCAGCGCACGACTCGGCGGTAAAGCAGCGTTCGATCTCATGTTGGCATGTGTCGTGGACGTCGCAACGCTCACAACAATCGGATCTCTTCGATTCAACCAATGTACTCAACTCCATAGCGTTCCTTCGTTGGGGTGTCCTGAGAAATAATTGAGGACTGTGAACTCTCGCTGGCCACGGCGGCTGATCGATGCTCTATCTTCCCGGCGGTCTCCTCGACGGTGCGCGAGACGGCGGCAGCATGGAGCTCCGCCTCCATCGATTCGGCCCTGGTGATCTTCTCCAGGAGCGAGACGATATGCTCAAAGTTCGATTCCAGAACGTAGATGCGCTTGGCATGGCCATCGACCTCATCGGCCGTCTTGTCGAACTCGAACACCGCCAGGGCCTTCTTGGTGCTCGTGGACTCAAAATGCTTCTTCCCCTTCCCCTCGGACTGGTCGACCCAAGCGTCCGGGATGCCCTCGATGCGCCTTATGTCGTCGGGGATCTGGGAGATTATGCGCTCGTCATTGCTGGTGATCTCTATTTGTCCATTGAAGGAGGGAAGGCCGAAGCGCCAACCGCCATACTTGGAGATGAAATTGGCGACGTCCTGCGCGTGGGACTCCATATAGCATTCGAGCGCATCATCCCCAGGCAGGAGGTTCGGGGGAATGCTCTTCTCGGCCGGCCATACCCGCAGAGTAGATTTCTTCTTGCCTTGCCAGAATTGGAGCCGGACCTTCTTTCCATGGAAATACAGATGAGCGTTATAGCAGGTCGACCCGCGCCCCGCCTCCTCGGAGATCTCCGGGTCCATGCGGAAGAGCTTGACCCTCTTCTCTCCGTCATCATTTCGGACTAGGAGTTCGTGAAGATCTCCGACCTTCTCGACGTTGAAGGTGACGGATCCGTTAGCATGAGCGTGAGCATTTTCGATGTGTGAAAGGTCCGAACTCTCCAACCCCGAACTCTTGGGGGGGATAGCGTGCCCCACGCAAGTCCGAACACTATCCCGAACACTCCGTTCGACAACGAGGGCATCCAGCTCTGGAGACCTTGCCGCTTTGGTGTACAGAATTGGGCACCTGCATCCCGCTACGGGCTTGATGAACTGTTTGGACTCCAGGAACTTGACATGCTCGGAAACCGTCGACCTGTTAAGTTTCAGTCTCTCCGCAGCCAGTGATTGAGACAATCCCCCGAGTTCCGGATCTACGAGCAGGACATAGACCTGCAAGCGGGTGAGGGAGAACCTAGCACTAGGCAATCACTCACCCCCAACTATTCGGACACTGTTCGGAGTTCGCCCCGAAAGTCCGAACACTCTAGCATCGCCAGATGAAAAACACCCTACGCAGAGTTCGGAGTTTGAAAGTCCGAACTCTCTCACCCCGTTAAGATCGCAGAAGCCGCATCGGCTTTCGGCCTTGATCCTAGCGGTGCAAGAACACCGCAGGCCGCGCTTGAGCGGACAGTCTACCTTGTCGTCGTTCAAAGGCTCGGAGCGAGCCCTTGAGCCCTTCCTGCGCTTCGGACAGGGGAATCCTATCACCTGCGACCACGGCGAAGCTAGATTCTCGGAGATCAGGCTCCCACCCCATTTATGAGGCCATAGAGGACGAAGACAAGCACCTCACCGGCCCAGATCACCGTGAAAATCGGGATGATGCGGAGGTTGAAGCTATCGTGATAGTAGCTCAGAGTCTCACCTCCTGAGAGCTTGAGCTAAGTCCTAGCTGGAACAGCCTTAACCGCTTTGCCTGGTCCCTGAGGGCTTGGCCAGATTCATCGGTTGACAGTAAGGTATTAATGTTCACTTCTGAATCAACAATAGGTGCGAAGTTGAGTTTTGACGTCGGCAAGGGCATACTGGATAGAGAAAATGGATGCTCAGATGTGAAGGGATACAAGAACCCGATTTTGACGGTCGATGGTGTTCTGGTCGTAAATGGAAAATTGCTTCTTGTCAGAAGAGGCCGAGAGCCGGAAAAAGGAAAGCTCGCTCTGCCAGGAGGAATTGTGGAGTATGGAGAGAGGACCGAGGATGCGATCATTAGGGAGCTAAAGGAAGAGACTGGGATCGATGCGAGGCTGATTCGCCTTTTGGGCGTCTATTCCGATCCCGGCCGAGACCCAAGAGGGCACTTCATAACGGTCGCCTACGTTCTCGATCAAATTGGCGGTGAACTACTGGCTGGGGATGACGCCGCCGATGCGGTCTTCCTGCCAACCAAGCAACTTCCTCTGTTGGCCTTCGACCATTCCAGGATCGTTAAGGACTTCCTCGGACAGAAATAAGAGCGAAGATACAGAACAATCTGAGAATGAGTGCTCCACGACATCGATCGAAATGGCACGGCTTGCCATTAGATTCTATATATCTGTTCGTTCAATTGCAAAGCTAACATGCAAGACGATCTCGACCCGAAGATCCTTCAGCTCCTCCAAAAAGATGGAAAGCTGACCTATGAACAGATCGGAGAGAAACTGAACCGATCTCAATCAACCATCAGGGATCGCATCAAGAAAATGGAGGAAGATAGGACCATCCTTGGCTATTCGGCCATCGTAGACCAGGAACGCATTGGCATCGGGGTGGATGCCTATGTCTCAGCGGACATAGACCCATCCAACTCCAACAACGCCATGGTGGCGCTGTTCACCATGGAGAACGTGTCGGAGATCCTACATCTGACGGGGGAAAGAAGGTACCTGCTCAGGATCAAGGCGGCGAACAACAAGGAGCTAACCGAACTGATCGATAGAAAGATCCGTCCTTTGGGCTTTAACAATCTCGAAATAACGGTGGTCCTCAACCCGATAATCCGTTATCCAGGTCTGTGAAAAGTCGAAACATCCTTCTGACCATAAAAGACTTCCGCTCCGATCTTCTGGCGGTATTTCGCCCCGCAAGGTGGTAACCGCTTTATTTGAAAAGGCGATACCCTCGGAGGATGGAAGGAACAGCATTTGTGGCTTTGGCCATTTTCCTGGCCACCTATCTGGGCATCTCGATCCGCCACTTCAAATTGTTCAACATCAAGAGACCGATAGTGGCGACGATAGGTGGGATGCTTATGGTGTTCCTCGGAGTGGTCACCCCTGCTCAGGCTTTCCAATCGATCGACCTCGGCATCCTGGCTCTACTGCTCGGCATGATGATAATGGTGGTCGGACTGGAACTCTGCGGCTTCTTCACCTGGGTCTCGATGAGGATCGTCGTCGCCTCGCGGAACCAATTCCAATTCTTGGTTCTGATCATGGTTTCGACCGCTGTGCTTTCCGCCCTCATACTGAACGACGCGGTCGTCCTTCTCTTCACTCCGATCGTGATCAGGGCATGCAGGTTGCTCAAGGTAAATCCGGTGCCTTACCTCATTGCGGAAGCTGTGTCCGCCAACATCGGGTCGGTGGCGACCGAGGTGGGCAACCCTCAAAACGTCTTCATTGCTGCAATATCGAACGTCTCCTTCGTCGATTTCTCCATCAGATTGATCCCGGTGGCCGCGATCTGCCTCATCGTCGCGATATCGATCATCTGGATCGCCTTTCGAAAGGAGCTTTTAGAAGACCGTGGCGCAATCCATTGGAGTTTTTCAAACCTGTTGGCTCATAGCAAACCCATCGACCGGGAGGAAGCCATGCGGCAAGTGGAAGTTGAGAAGATCCACCGCAGCGTCTACCTCGTGCTGGGAACACTGATGGTGGTCTTCGTTGGTTTCATCCTTTCCCCGATTACTAGAACGCCTATTGCTCTGGTTGCGTTCTTGGGAGGCGCCTCGGTGTTGCTGCTATTGCCATTGTTAAAAAGGGGGACAGATACCAGGGATATCCTGAAAGGCGTGGATTGGACCCTTCTATTGTTCTTCATCGGGCTCTTCGTCGTCTTGAAAGGCGTGGACGTTTCAGGCCTGATGACGGAAATGATCGGCTTGTTCCAAAGCACCAGTGGGGGGAGCTTGGGAACGATATGGGGCTTGAGCAGCTTCAGCGCCATCCTTTCCAACCTGATAAGCAACGTTCCAGCCGTGATGTTGCTAGCGCCATTCGTTTCAAGCATCGGCTCGAGCACGCTCTGGCTGACATTGGCGGCCAGCAGCACTCTTGCCGGTAACGCCACCATACTCGGGGCGGCTGCCAATGTCATAGTAGTCGAGACGGGAGAGCGCATGGGCGTCCAGATCTCCTTCTGGAGGTTCATCAAGGTAGGCTTGCCTTTGACATTCATCACATTGATAATGTCGATACTGATCGTTGGTCTGTTCTAACAACCGGAGGGCCAGCTTTTAAGTAGAGAATGTATATCCGAAAAAGGAAGGGCGAATGTCTGTGATTAACAAGCGAATGTTTGCAGTCATCCTGATCGTTGGAATACTGGTCGTAGTAGGACTGTTGTTCATCGTGTCCTACAACTCGATGGTAGGAAAGAGCCAGACGGTCGATCAGAACCTTTCGCAGATCAAAAACCGTTATGTCACCAAGGTCACCATCCTAGGGGAGTTACTGCCGCAGGTGCAACAGTACCAGCAGTTCGAAGCTTCGACCCTCACCAATATCACCGCCCTGCGGTCCCAATGGATGAGTGCCATCGCAAATAATGCTTCGACAGAGGAACTTAGCAACATCAGCTCGAGATTGGATGCCAATGTGAGCAGGGTAATGGTCACCTTCGAGGCATATCCGGAGCTTCAATCGGTTGCACTTATGGCTCAATATATGGGCCAGGTGGTGGACGTGAATGAACAGCTTTCCTACGCGAGGGGACAGTACAACGCTGCCGTGAGGGATTATAACACAAACATAATGTCATTCCCGAACAACATGTTCGCCGGTTCTTTCGGTTTCTCAGCGAAGCAATATTGGGGAACGGACCTACCAGATGGCGAAGTACTGAACCTGTGACGGTAGAAGATGGACCGAGGCAAGAGGAACGCGGTCATTGCGGCATTGGCATTTCTATTCGCCGTTCTCCTCGTGGGAACGATCCTCGTCACGGTAAGCGCGCCGAAGGAGGACCTTTCCTGGGTACCAACGATAGATGACTATGTGAACGATCGGGCTGGAGTCCTTGATCCAGGCGATGCCTATGATCTGGAGATGTTCTGTGAAGAGGTCGAATTCAACAACACTTGCCAGATTGCCGTGCTCATCGTGAACTCCACAGGGGCAGTGGGTGTCAACGATTATGCACTGAAGGTCTTCGAGAAGAATGGCATAGGGCAGGAAGGAAAGGACAATGGCGTGCTCTTTGTCATGTCATTTGACGAACGGGCCTGGAGGGTCGTGACCGGTGCGGGCATCTCAGACATTTTGAATGGAGGAAGATTGACGGAGTTCCAGCTCACCTATCTAGACCCCAACCTGGAGAGTGGCAACTACTCAAAGGGAATCACTCTATTCGTTTATGCAATTGGATTGGAACTCGTAAATAATTATCATTCCAGCGGAGGTGGCGGGGAATCGTATCCCATTGATTTCATTCCCCTAAATTGGTGGCAACTTGGACTTGCCATTGCGGTCTTCTTGGTGTTGATGGTCGCCACGAGAGGAAGGGCATTCCTTTGGATCGGCTCGATCTTCTTGGGAGGTCGAGGCGGTTTTGGTGGCGGTCGCACCGGTGGCGGTGGTTCCCGTGGTAGGTTCTAATTGGCCTTTTCTTCTACAATTGTCCAATAAATGCCTGTATCGGGCAATAAACTGAAATACTAACAACTCTATGTAATCGAACAATGACACTGGCTGCTGATTTATCGATCGCATTCATAGTAATCGGGGTATTGATGCTGCTAGCAGAGGCAGCCATGCCCGGCAACTTCCTTCTTGTGCCAGCAACCGTTCTTCTGGTCCTCGGTGTCCTGGGCTTCGTATTTCCAGACATCCTATCATCCGTGTGGGGGCCAATTGCCGCGGTGATCGTATTGGCACCTTCAACATATCTAACGATCAAACTTTACCAGAAGCTGGCACCGCCCGCTCCGCCACAGACCAGGGTGGCAACTTCATTGGTGGGAACCACTGGCATTATTACAGTTGAAGTAAAGCCGAATAGTCTTAAAGGCAAGGTGCAAATAGATCATGAGACCTGGAGCGCCACCGCAATATGCACCATACCTGTGGGTAAGAGGGTGGCAGTCAAATCGAGCGAAGGGGTCCATGTCCTAGTCGAAGAGATCAATGAAGATGGAAAACCGATTTGCCCCTGATAGGGGCTCTATGATCATTGGAGGCAAATAAATGGCTGAAGTCGATGTGGTCTTGGTTGCATTACTCATACTCGCGATCATCGCCGCCGTTGTGATCGTCGCGAATGGAATTCGGATCGTGAGGCCGTACGAACAGGCGGTCTATATTCGCTTGGGGCGTTTCGTCAAGATACTGGATCAGGGTTTCAATTATGTGACGCCATTGATCAGCGAGGTCATCAAGCTCGACCTAAGGACTGTGGTTCTTGATGTACCAAGGCAAGAGGTGATTACCAAGGATAACTCCCCGACGAACGTCGATGCGATCATTTATATCAAGGTGATCGACCCGAGCAAGGCTTTCTTCCAAGTTCAGAATTACAGAGCGGCCACGGTTTACCTGGCCCAGACCACCCTTCGTTCGATCATTGGTGATATGGAGCTCGATGAGATATTATCCAACAGGGAGAAGATCAACCTCCATCTCCGTGACGTCTTAGATGAGGCCACGGATAAGTGGGGCGTCAAGGTCGAGGCGGTCGAGATCAGAGAGGTCGACCCAGCTCCAAAGGTCAAACAGGCGATGGAGGAGCAGACCTCAGCGGAGAGGCTGAGAAGAGCCGCCGTCCTGAAGGCTGATGGTGCAAAGAAGGCAGCCATCCTTAACGCCGAAGGCGATAAGAGGTCCCGAATACTGCAGGCAGAGGGTTTGAGGCAAGCGAAGATACTGGAAGCCGAAGGAGAGAGGATGGCCATCATCCTTCAATCTCAAGGTGAGGCGCAGAAGCTCCGCATATTGTCTGTGGGAGCAGCTCCATTGGATTCGAAAGCACTGACGGTCCTGACCCTGGACACAATCAAGTCTCTCGGCAATGGCCAGTCCACGAAATTCATCTTCCCGATGGAGCTCACGAGACTTGTTGAGGGCGTCTCGGAATATCTCGGATCGGCCAGATCGGTCCCAGAAAGAGCGATCAGCAGCATGGAAGAGATCGAAAAATCGGTAGGAAAGGCGGATGATGTCCTTGGCCCGATACCAAAGCCGGATGAGCTTCGCCGTGACCTGAGGTCCCTGGAGGAGGTAATGGAGAAAGAGAAGGCGGAGATGGAACAGATCGCCGACCCGAGAGGCAAGGGCTCTCCTTCCAAGAACGTTCCAGAGCCTGAAGGTTAATAGGAATATTGAAACCCCTTACGTCTTTCATTTTGCCTTTTTTGTTCTATACCAGATGGCTCTCTAATCCTGATCCTCTTCGGAGTATCCGAAATCGGAGATGAGGGATTCCTGCCTCACAGGTACCGAAGGCAGCATGATGACGAATTTGCGGCCTTTCTTCCAGTCTCCACTCACCTTGCTCTCGAGCCAAATGCGCCCATGATTATTCTCGACTATCGTCCGGATCAAATAGAGCCTAAGATCATCGATTGTGCTCTGGTTCTTTCCCCTTAACGGTAAGTTGAAAGTGTTAGCTTTCAGCTTGTTCTGAACCTCTTTTATGTTGTCCTCGAACATGATCTTGTGATATTGCTTCCCGCCCTCGTAAGCTTCTGCAATATCAATCTTCAAGGTCAGGCTCTTGTCCATTCGGGAAATGCAATCGTCGATCAGATAGGCGAAGGCGTCAGCGAGCAAGGAATTGGCATTCGACGTGTACCCAGGCGATGGCGCATATGCTATTTTCACCCTCGACTTTTGAGTCTTTCCGTAAAGACTGGAGATCTCTGACAGCAGCTGGCCGACGTCGATCAAGCCATATTTCAGTTCGTGTCCTTCGATCATTTTTATTTTATCGACGATGTCGGTAAGCTTGGATGCTTCCTCCAAATGCTCGATCGAGGACTCGATGTGATTCCTAACCTTGGGGTCCAGGTTGGTCTTCTTGGATATCGCAGCAAGGCTTTCCATCACCGCACTATGCAAGCCGCTCAGGTCCTTATTCATTAGGTCCAGGTAGAGCTCTGCCTTAGCCTTTGATTCCAGAGCCTCATGCTCAAGAGAACGTTGGTGCGTGATGTCCTGGACCACGGTGATCGCACCGATCAGATTTCCCTTCGCATCTTTAATCGGAGCCGCCGAACTCAGAATCGTTCCCCTGGAACCGTCGAATTTCAGGATATCGATCATCTGGCCNNATGCCGTTGTCCGCCCACCAGCCCCGGAGGCGGCTCAGCTCCGCTATTGTCGATACTTGGAGCGGACCATGCCATATTCTTTCGAGCATCTTGTTAGATTCCACTATTGACCCAGACTGGTCTGCGACCATCACGCCGACTGGAATCGTGTCGAGTATGGTCCTCAGCCTAAATCTCTCCGCGTTCGCATCGGCCGCCAAACGCTCGATCGACCTCCTGGATTCCACTTGCTCCGTGATCTCAGTAAGAGAAAGCACTAATCCTTGAACAGCTCCGCTGTCGTCTTTCACCGGCACCAATAACCAATCCCAGTAGGTCTTGCCTCGTCGTTGTTGGTCGATGAATTCGAACGATTTTGCCTTAATGGCGATCGGTTTACCAGTTGTTCTCACGCTGTTAAAGATCCTAACATCCTCATCATTAGGAAAGACCTCGAAATAGGCTCTTCCGATCAATTCAGTTCGTGGACGGCCGCATCCCTTCTCATAGGCACTATTGACCATAACGAACCGAAAGTCGTGGTCAAAATATGCGATTTGGGTTGGGGTCCCCTCCATGACGATTTCCAGAACTTCTTTCTCGAACTGGAGACGAACAACGGCCTCCTGAGTCCTGGAGTGGCCTGTCTGTTGATCAATGGAGGCTTCATCGAGNNTCCTTGTCCTTCTGGATCGTTATATATCCGATCCTCCCCTTGATCGAATTGCCGATGCGGCGATCGATGACGTTGGCATAGAATTTCTTACCCTTCGGCCGCTTCACCTCGAACTCGTACCGGCTGCCATTGAGGATGGACCTCCTTATCGCATCATTCAGCAGCTTGCGATTATCATAATCCAGGAAATCAAAGATAGAACCTCCCACCATATTGGAAGGCATCCTGTTTAGTCCAACTGCAACAGCCTCGCTAATATAGGTGGTCATACCAGTCGAGTCGATTTTCCAAGAGTAATCCGTTATTGGTGTAATCGGCTCCAAAGGGATTCTGCTCTTTTCATTTTCTGGAAACTTGATTTCAGTGAAATTTAGCGAGATTGTCAAGTTAGGTCGCTCCCATGATGGGCACCGCAAAGCCTGCTATGGTTCAATGTTTGCAGTATTTTCTTGAACCAATGGTGCAATCTCAAACGACTTTCCTTGGGAAATAGATTCTGGCGGCGAGATGCGGACTCTTTAGAAAAATTGTTTATGTCGATGCTTTCCTGACTCGCACCATTGATATGCCGAAACCGTCGATCCGCTCGATGATCTTCATTATCTGAAATACGTCGATTGGCTTTGTAACAAAGCAATCAGCGTCCAGATTGTAGCTCATCAAGACGTCCTCGTCGGCTGCTGAGGCAGTCAGGACGACGACTGTGATTGATTTCAACCGCTCTTCCTTTCGAAGTAGTTTCAAGAATTGTCTGCCATCCAATCTTGGAAGGTTCAAATCCAATAGGATCAGATCTGGAATGTTCTCTCTTCGCTCCAATTGTTGATGCAGATAATTCATCGCTTGAACGCCGTCATTGGCGACATGAATGGCATTATTGATCTTGGCTTCCTTGAAAAGCTCTTGGGTTAGAAAGACATCGCCAGGGTTGTCCTCGACCAATAGAATACTAATCTGGTTCTCAACTATCCCGTCCATTCATTCACCTTGTCTTTAACCCCTAAGTCGGCACAAACTGCCAGCCAATCGAACTAATGGCATAAATAAGCCACTCCTGCTTTCTTCGTCATAAACTCCAACTGCCTGAATTCATAGGTTATCTCCGAAAGCCTGCCTTAATAATAATAAGCGATAGTGTGAATATGACTCAGGGATGATGAGGTTCGATGATATGCCCTAAATGCGGAAGCGAGATGATCCTTCGGTATTACAAGAACCCTGAGGAGGCTTTGAAAGATGCGCTTAGGTACCTCCCGCCCGAAATGATCGGAAAGCCGGTCTGGTTCTGCAAGAAATGTTTGGCAATCGTGCCGGGGTGGTAAACATCAAGGGCCCAACGACAAGCTTTACAGTTGGTTTTTGATCATCTTACTCGTCCAGAAGAGAAAGAGAAGCCATTTATGGAGGTCCGACCACTAGTTGTTTCAGAATGAACGATGAAGAGAAGGTGAATTGACTTATGGACCCATCAAAGAATAAGATCAAAACCGTTGATGAATACATAGAAAGCTTTCCGATGGAAATTCGAATGATTCTAGAGAAGATGAGAAGGACAATACGAGAAGCCGCACCTCAAGCCGAAGAGACGATCAGCTACCACATGCCTGCTTACAAATTGAATGGAAAGAATCTGGTATTTTTCGCGGCTTTCAAGAATCATATTGGATTCTACCCGATACCCTCTGGTATCGAAGCGTTCAAAAAGGAATTGTCTTCGTATGAACAAGGAAAGGGATCTGTACAATTCCCATTCGACGAACCAATTCCATATGATCTGGTAAAGAAGATCGTCATTTTTAGATTGAAGGAAAGCTTGAAAGTTCGAGGAAAGGAGACAAATGAGGCATTGATTAGGATTTGAATTCGATTTCAATCAGTACTCATCTTATCTTTGTCACGACTTTTCACATTGGTGTCATCACTCGTTCCGCACATAGCGAAATTTTTGGGACTTATCATCATAATAGAGATGACCGGAACTGGTCAGACTTGCTATCACATTCTTTAAATCGTCACCTTTAATTCCTTTCATTTCGGCCGATCTTGTTAGCTCCTCCCTACCAACTCCATCTGGTACACTGAGAACGATTTCCTTTATCGCCTTTCTTAACTGTCGGAATTCAAGAGTGGTTTCAGGCCCACTCGAATGATTGGGTCCCTTCTGTTCATCAGCCATTTCTATCACCGGTCATTCTCAATCGAATATTGGAGTAAGTTCATTCATATATTCTTCTGATTAATTCGATTAATTCTGAGCAAGTAATGAATGCGAACGTATAAATATAGGAATTGCAACCATGTAACGAGAATAAATTTTCGTCTGTATTCTTACAGTTCGTTTAATTTTCTCATTGAGTGAATATCGTGACAACTTTCACAGATCTACAGATCTCCAAGGAGATCATCAGTGCAATGAACGGCATGGGATGGGAAACCCCCACGCCCGTGCAGATAGAAGCAATACCAGTAGGCCTCAAGGGTGGCGACATGTTTGCCCAAGCCCAGACCGGCACTGGGAAGACCGGTGTGTATGGGACCATAATGCTGGAAAGGATCGAGCCAGGGACGAGAAGCCCATCAGCATTGGTGCTTGTTCCCACCAGGGAATTGGCAAATCAGGTCTTCGAGGAGCTTACCAAGCTTTCCAAGTTCACCGGCCATACATGCATCCCAATCTATGGCGGAGTGGGAATCGGGCCTCAGATAGAGAAGCTCAGGAGAGGCACGGATATCGTAGTGGCCACGCCCGGCAGAGCCAAGGACCTCATCAACCGGAATGACCTGGATCTCTCAAAAATATCGGTCGTCGTCCTGGACGAGGCAGACCGTATGCTCGATATGGGTTTCGCAAAAGACCTCCATTTCATCCTATCCAAGGTGCCAAGGAAGAGGCAATCACTGCTGTTCTCGGCGACCATGTCGACGGAGATAAGGAAACTGGCCATGCGCCAGATGGTCAACCCCCGGGAGATACTAGTATCCAAGGACGAGCCCGTACTGGACCTGACTAAACAATATTATATGATTTCCGACAAGGACGCGAAGCGGGATGCGCTCTGCACAATCCTCGATAAGGATGATCCCAAGACAATAGTCTTCTGCGCAACCAAGCGAAAGGTCGATCAGCTCACGAGGAAGCTGCGTGCTTACGATTACCTCGTAGCCGCAATCCACGGCGACGTCGCCCAGAACAAGAGGGAAAAGGTCATCAAAGGCTTCAAGGAGGGCTCCATCAGGATCCTGGTTGCCACAGACGTGGCGGCCAGGGGATTGGATATTGATGCCGTGGACTATGTCATAAACTACGACGCGCCGATGGACCCGGACACTTACGTCCATCGCATAGGAAGGACCGGAAGAGCAGGAATGAAAGGCATCGCGGTATCGTTCTTCATGAAAGAGGAGCGGTTCATGATCAGGGACATAGAGTCCCGAACGCGCAAGCCAATCGATCTGTTGGATATTATCGTCGTACGCAAGCCTGAACCGGAAATAAGGACAGTAAACGTTGCCAATAATGTCCCTAGAGGAAGAGCGCCAATGAGCCGGCATGCAAAGACGAACAGAAGAATGGGTCAGCAGATCAAGGTGCATCCAACGAGACCCATTTCTGGGAATCGAACGGGATGGACAAGGTCAAGGTCGGAGAATTAGAAAGTGGACCGGCGGGGATTTGAACCCCGGACTTCCTGCTTGCAAAGCAGGCAATCTTCCGGGCTGATTTACCGGCCCACTGGTTTGCTTGTAACGCCCGGCCGATTATATAGATTTCTGAAGGCAAAAACGACAGTATAAACTCCTAGACTGACGGCTTCAACAGCATCCTTATGCGGAAAACCTCCATCAAGAAGGCAAACTCCAATGAGCCGATTTCTCCAGCCAGATATGCGTTGAGGATTGCTAATGCTTCAGAAGGGTGGTCCGCGTCGATCTCGACAATTGATACCATTAGGAGACCAAGCAATCCCCAAGGCAGGCAAACCTCTTGCTCTTCGAGCCTTTCTTCGGGTTGAGGAGTGTCATACCAATCGCGCATTGCTCCCCAACTCGATGCATCATGACCCTGGAGGAATGCGTTCGCCGGTTTGGATAATCCAACCTTTCGGCATCGGTCGAGGCCCAATGCCGCAGATCCTCTTACCTGAGATGCGGAAGATCCTATTTCTTCGGTAGCTGGAGCCAATGATCCTGGAATGGATCTATTCTCATCCTCTCTTCGACTTAGACCCTTCATGTTGCCGATCTAATGGGCAATACCCAAGCATCATGGCTCGGGACAGGCAAGTAGATTCAGGCGTTTGCCATTGAGGGCGGGGTAGAGATAAGTGAGCGAGGATATGGTGAGGATGATTCCTGTTTTCATTCAGGCCGTGGGATAGACCAGAAGTCAGCCAAGAAGCCGATGAATAGCGACCCGATGAGAGGTGCCATCAGGGAGATTCTGATATGCATGTCCTATTGTCATTCTCCCTTCCATCTTTATTCCGATAAGGTCAGCAATATACGTCCCCAATTTCTTTATTAGCCCTACGTTGCGTCTTATGATTATGAGCAACGATGAAGTGAAAGGGAAAGGCAAACAAATCAAGGGCGATATTCGCGAGGGAGTAGGCCAACTGACGAATAATAAGGCGGAACAGGTCAAAGGCAAGATAGAGCAAATCGAGGGAGTGGTCCAAGAGGAGATCGGGAAGGCAAAGAGAAAGTCTCAGCAATAGGAGCTTCAATGGATTGGATTGATGAGCATGTGGCCGTCGGTGGTTGGAGAGATGCCCTCCTGAGAAACCATGGCATCTACGTAGTCGATATTCGCGCGCTCTTCTATGGTATGGTCGAGCCTTTGGTTGACGAGGTGCACATGGCAGTTGAACAGATTGTGGCCCTATCGAACCAAAACCGCCGGATTCTCGTTCGTTGCCTCGAAGGAAAGGATAGAGCGCCATTCATCGCTATGGTCTATGTGAGCAGGAGATATGGCTTGCCATATGAAGAGGCGTATGATCTGGTTAAACTGAGAAGACCACGGACCGTATTCCATTGGGATTGGGTAGATATGCTCTAAAGGTTGGAAAAGGGAGGAGTGGTTCCATCTTACCTCTTTTTGAACGAACCTCACTGCATCTTAGGTGTAAGCTTAATACCCTCGTCCCCAATCCAATCACAGGAGCTGAATGGCAATGAAAGCACAGGAGAAACGCATGACTGAGGAAAACTGTTCTAAGAATGAAATCGAGGAATCGTCTTGCCGGATATGTGGTGGCAAGATAAGGGCCGAGAAAGTGAGCGAGCAAGAAACCGACTATTGGTGTACTAAATGCGATGCTTGGTGCGGCAGCTGCTTCAATGATGTCTGCACGAGGTGAAGCGTTGAAGCTCTGAGAATCTCGGCTAGATCGTTGGTAAAAGGCATCATTTACAGTCTGAACCTCACTGTGTCAATATCTTTTTCGGTCCTCACAAACCTGACGTCGTGGTGCTCCAGGAATTGAGCTTTTCTGCAGGCACAACAATTCCTAAATTGACATTCTTCTCCTGCTCTGGACTTATTGCATCATGGATTTCTTGCTTTTCTGCTAACATAATTATCACATCGCTCCTGGGATTGTGTCTACAAGAGCGTTACCCAACGCCATAGCGGCCGTTTGCTACTAATGCCAACTTTTATATGCCTGGAATGTTCGGAAAACCATTCTCAACTTCGATAACACTAATATTCGGTGATGCTTATCAATAGTACCGACTCCCAAGTATCGCAAGCCCCCATTGATTGAGCAAGCCCATGAGGCCATAAGGCCCTTAGATCCTATAATGGCCATCGCAAGCATGCTCCTTCAGGGGGGATCTCTGATGGGGTTTGATTTCTCACAGCGCGAACCTCTCACCGAATATTGCCACGGTAATTGTTGGTTTAGCGGCTAAGAATCGGAGAGATCCCCACTATTACATGGCATTTAGGGCAAGAGAACATCACATTGACCCATCCAGTAGGCAAGATCGGAAACTGACGTGTTGGAATCTCTGGATAGGTCTGACTCAGATATTCCCTCACAATATTATCTGACCTAACATCCATTTTGCAATTAGGACAAAGCGCCAAAATACTCACCTAAGACGATAGATACCCATATTAGTTGAAAAAGGAAAGGTAAAAGGTTTCAGCTCAATGAACGTCTGATTTGCGCTATTGACTTTGAAATTTCGGCATACTAGACGGTCCCCGGTTCAAATCCAGATAGACCCATCATCTTTTGTCCTTGCGATTTCTTAAGGCGACGAATACTACCCCCAGCATGACACCAATTGCAACCACTGCCCCAAGGAGAATGATTCCGGGTTGTCATTGACCACCGTGTCAACAAACGGAAAATGAACCGGGACGGCGGTGCAATTGGCTCCCTCACCGATGGCGTTCACCGCACTCAACTTTTACCAGTCGGTCTGGCCATTGGTCACGCCTTCGTCTAATAAGGTCATTAGTGAAGGAGTGGCGATGGGAGAGGCAATTAGATATGGGTCCACTCTCACTATTGGAACGGTAGACTTTGTAATTCGTGATGGCACTACCGCAATCATAGGCGAGGACCCAATCAACTCCGATGGTTGGAGTCGCGCTTCCCTGAAACGTTATTGAAATCAGGGAGGTGCAATGTTGAAACGCCATGAACCCGATTATCTGTATGCCGGGGTGTTTAGGGAACAAGCGAGCACAATATAGCAGCTCTTCAAGCCAGCATTCTTTATACTGCCGATTTTGGGGATGGAAATAGATTTCGTGGCGAAGGCTTCTTATGCCAATCTTACTCAAGTCGATAATCCGCGATTTCAATCATTGAATCCTGATAGCATC
This sequence comes from Methanomassiliicoccaceae archaeon, assembly GCA_003153895.1. Lineage (GTDB taxonomy): Archaea > Thermoplasmatota > Thermoplasmata > Methanomassiliicoccales > UBA472 > FEN-33. Next base: position 17,030 of record PMBU01000077.1, read on the forward strand.
AAGGTTCAACGGCAGATCGCTCCCTCAGAGGATTGGCTTACCAGTTTCCGATACTTGAGCAGCATTCCTGATGGATGCTTGTCAACAACCTTCACATTCTCAAGGCGGTCCCTCAATTCCTTTTGCGGGATAAGAAGCTCGATCTTCCTGTTTGGAATATCGATACGGATCTTGTCGCCGTTCCTTACCGCTGAGATCGGCCCTTTCACGAACGCCTCTGGAGAGATGTGGCCGATGCAAGGACCTCTGGTTGCCCCTGAGAACCGCCCGTCGGTTATCAGGGCCACTGAATCGGAAAGCCCCATGCCCGCGATCAGACTGGTTGGAGAGAGCATCTCGGGCATGCCTGGTCCACCCATCGGCCCTTCGTAGCGAATTACTACCACGTCCCCTGGAACGACCTTCTTGCCTTTGATCGCAACCATCGCGCCATCCTCTGAATCGAAAACCCTGGCCTTCCCTGTGAATCGCATCATCTTCTCGCTCACGGCCGCCTGCTTGACCACGCTTCCGTTCGGCGCGAGATTTCCATACAAGACCGCGATGCCGCCTTCTTTGTGAAATGGCCGGTCCAGTGGCCGAATGACCTCTTCGTTTCGCACCTTGGCCTTCTCGGCGATTTGATGCACGGTCTTGCCGTTGACTGTTCCCTCGTCGGACAGCTTGTCCTTGAGCCTATTCATTATTGCTGGCACACCGCCAGCCTTCTCGAAGTCGCTCATGACATACGGCCCGCTAGGTCTGATGCTTGTGATATGGGGGACCTCGCGCGATATCTTGTCGAAGATCTCCAGATCGATATCGACATCGAACTCTTTGGCTATCGCTGGAATGTGCAAGGCGGTGTTGGTCGACCCGCCGATCGCCATGTCGACCTTTATCGCATTAAGGAAAGATGCCTTGGTCACCAGATCGCGAGGCTTGATGTCCTTCTTGACTAATTTGACAATGGCCTTGCCGGTCTTGCGAGCTAGAGCTCGCTTCTTTTTGCTGTTGGCCATGCTCGTGCCGCAGCCCTCAAGGCTAAGTCCCAGCGCTTCAGTGACGCAGGCCATGGAATTAGCGGTGAACAGTCCGGCGCAGGCGCCTTCGCCGGGGCAGGCGCACCTCTCAATGTCCCGGACAGCTTTCTCGTCTGTCTTTCCAGCAGCATAGCTTCCCAGCGCCTCGAAAACGCTCTGTAAGTCCAGCCGGGAGCCGGAAGCGGACACTCCCGCTTCCATCGGTCCCCCCGTCAATATTATGCTGGGCACGTTCATCCTGCCCGCTGCCATCAGCATGCCAGGAGTGATCTTATCGCAATTCGTCACGCCAACGAAACCATCCAAGCAATGCGCTTGGATCATGAGCTCGACGCAATCGGAGATGGTCTCCCTTGATGCTAATGAATAGCGCATCCCGGAATGCCCCATGGCAATGCCATCGCAAATGCCAGGCACGCCGAAGGTGAATGGCCTGCCTCCCGCCTCGATTATCCCTTTCCTGACCTCTTCGACCAGCTCATTTAGGTGAAGATGACCCGGAATGATGTCGTTCCATGAATTGGCAATGCCTATGAACGGCTTGGACAGCTCTTTATCATTCAGCCCAGTCGCTCGCAATAGGCTCCGGCTCGGCGCCTTCTCGATCCCTTTCTTGACCACATCGCTGCGCATATTGATCTCAAGTCGGAATAGTATGCCATGCAATTATCTTTGCGTTATGCGGTTCAAAGCATCCTCACTTGACTTCGCTGAAATGGATCTTCTCAACTTCGAAGCGTTCCATGAGGCGCTTGATGAAATTGGAGACGATCTCATCGCGATTCTGGATATCGATCACCCACAATCTCACGCTAAGCGCTATCTCCAATCCAGAAACGGCGGAGATCAGTACGCGTGGCTGGAAAAGGTCCATAGAGGGACCGCGGTCCAGGATCTTTTTTACCTTCGAGTTCCGAAGCAACCTTTCGAACTTGTCTTTCTTAAGGTTTCTTACATTCGGAAGGACGCTCTCATCCGCATCTGCCACCTCGAGGATGATCTTACTTACCCTTTCAATATCATCAGTGAACTGGACCCTGATCGGTATTGAGACCTCATTGAAGCCTGATCGAGTATAATTGATGACCATCGAGCTGATTATCGTGGCATTCGGGACAAAGATCAATTTTCCACTTGGGTCAAGGAGGATTGTTCTGGTCAGAGTGATGTCATTAACGCGCGCGATGGTGAAATCTGTCGTTCCCGCAATGTCGATCCAGTCGTCCAATAGAATGCGTCGATCGAACGCGAGCATGACGCCTGCCATCAGGTTCTGGATGATCTGTTGAGAAGCGAATCCTACCCCCAAAGCCGCCAATCCTAGAGAAGCGCCGAGGGCGGTAAGATTGCTGACACCCCAGACAGTGACGATCCCAAAATACAGACCTATGGCATAGACAGAATACTGAAGTGTCTTCGCCAGTATTTTGGATCCGCGCCTAGAGAAATGTTGATCGATCGTATTCCGTACCAGATTGTAAAGTAGCCTCCCTCCGATCATCGTTACTATGATCACGAGGACGAACAGCAGCAAGTTCTCAAGGGTGACGCCAAGGATGATCACATCGGCCATTGGTCTCTAAGAAACAACCTTGAGGGATAAAGATTTGCGGACTGAGGATAGAAGGGATAGTGGTTTGAGAAGGAGGGTTTGGCTTAGGAGCGCAACACGATCTCGAT
>PMBU01000005.1 GCA_003153895.1 Methanomassiliicoccaceae archaeon
ACCATAATCGATTTCGAGAACAAAGCTTCTGCGCTTAAGGACTGGACTCTCAAGGGCGTCGGGTATCGCCATCACAGGATAACCATGGAGAACCTCGATTCCGTCCTCTCGGAGCACCTGTCGCCAGGCGGGCTCCTAATCGACCTGGCCTGGAGCCTCGACACCTGTGCCTTGATCAAATGGTGCCACGAGCACGAGGTCCTATTCGTGAACACGTCGCTGGAGGTCTGGGACTCCATCGGTGAAATAGAATCCAAGGGCCCGGTCGAGAAGTCGCTTTACACCAGGCAGATGCGCCTGAGGGAAATGACCAAGGGATGGGATGACGGGGCGACCGCGATCATTGACCACGGTGCCAATCCAGGTTTGATATCCCATTTCGTGAAGCAGGCCCTTGTCGACATATCCGAGAGGTTGATAGCCGACCAGAAGGTAAGCGGAGAAGAGGCCGAGCACCTCAGAGCCCTGGTGAGAGCGCAAAGTTTCGCCGAGCTGTCAATGACCCTAGGCGTCAAGGTCATCCACTGCTCCGAGAGGGACACCCAGGTCACGAACAACCCCAAGAAGGTCGACGAGTTCGTAGGGACCTGGAGCATCGAAGGCCTCAGGGAAGAAGGAACGGCTCCTGCGGAAATCGGCTGGGGGACGCATGAGACCACCTTGCCACCTTTGGCGTATGCACCATCCTTAGGACCAAGGAACCAGATCATGCTCGCCCAGATGGGAATGAACACCTGGGTGAGGTCTTGGGTCCCCGACTGCGAGATAGTCGGGATGGTCATTAGGCACGGCGAGGCCTTCGGGCTCTCGGACAAGTTCACCGTATTGAAGGAGGGGGAGGTTGTTTACCGGCCGACAGTCAACTACGCCTACATGCCGTGCAATGATACCATAGCCTCCTTGCACGAGCTGAGGGGTAGGAACTATGAAATGCAGCCAAAAATCAGGATCCTACGCGATAAGGAGATCGTTTCTGGAGCTGACATACTCGGCGCCCTCCTGATGGGACATGAGTATGGCTCCTGGTGGTGCGGGAGCGTCCTCACAATCGAGAAAGCCAGGAAGCTCGCTCCCGGACAGAACGCTACCACCGTTCAGGTCGCATTGGGCGTCGTATCAGCGATCATGTGGATGATCGAGCATCGCTGGGAGGGGCTATGCACCCCCGAAGATCTGCCCCACGACTATGTGCTCAAGATCGCCAAACCGTATCTGGGCAAGTTCCTGTCAGCACCATCAGACTGGACCCCGCTCAAGAACAGGAAGGTCTACTTCGTGGAGAACCTCGCCAACCAACCTGACGAGGATATTTGGCAATTCAAGAATTTCGTCTTTGTTCCTTGATCGTTGCATATGTTCCGTGCACCAGCAAACCATTCGCATCGCCATTACCGATGTTCGCCGCCGATAGGCCGCCGTTCGACCGGATCGCTGGTCTATGAGTGAGCAAAGATTAGTTCCAGCTGGGAAGCGAGGCCATGCTCGTCTAGATTAACAATTTTTAGACCCTTACATGTCCCGTAATACCCGTAATCACTCTAGGCGTTGGAAGTACCCCGTCATTATCTCTTTGAGTATCCGCCCCTCGGCCTTCCTCATGTGCTGCAGGAGCGTTGGTTTGCTGATGCTGACCTTCCGGCACAGCTGCTTGCTGCTGATCTTCTTGGGATAATCATAGTAACCGTTATGAAATGCCGCCACCATCACTTCCCTCTGTTTCTCGGTCAGGACAGCAAGGAGGTCAGCCTTCTGGTAGGCGGCTCTCCTGAAGGCCATCTTCCGTATGGTGCCAACGTTCTTCATCATCTCGACAAAATCTGCCAGGTTCTTCCGCTCTCCCATCATGCTGATGGTGAACTTCTCCGGCGAGATGATAGTGGGTATGGTGTGGATCAGGTCCAAATCGGTATCCTGGAACCGCCCCCTGTTCTCTTCCGGTTCCGTGTATCTGATGAGGCAGATGTGCTTGCTATCAGCGGACTTCAGAACGCTCAGGATCTCCATGTTGCCCACTGTCCTGATATCGTGGATCGACGCACCCTCTTTCAGGTTGAACTCCAGAATCTCGATGCATATGCCTTCTTGGTAGTCCATCTTCATGGTCTCAAGTATCGTGTAGGATTGGACATAGGCAAAGGTCTTGGCCATTCCCTCTTTCACGGACTCGAAAGGCTCGATCTCCAGGGTGATAGTTCTCATGGCACCGTTTCTCTGAACATGCGCTCCAGTATTTAAACTATAATACATGTATGACCCAATTTGCTAGTACTCTCTCACCGTGCCATAATTGGCGAAGATCGCCGAGTGATACAATGATGGAACAAGATCGAATGATAAGCGCACATATTGTAAGGAAGAACGTGAAGGACTTGGACGAGAAGGCCACGGTCCTTGAGGACTTGAGGATACCCACGCAGGTCAAGCTGGCGGGACTGTGGGCGACCGTGATGTTCATGTACATCTATGTGGACATCATCGGATTCTACAAACCGGGGTTGATCGCGGAGATTATGACGGGAAAGGTATGGGTCTTTGACATCAATCAGATGTGGATGTTGTCGATGTTGATGTTGATGACCGTCCCCATTCTCATGGTATTCCTGTCCCTGGCATTGCCGGCCAAAGCGAATCGGTACACGAACATCGTTCTGGGCGCATTCCACATCTGTCTCGCGTTCGTAACCGCCATGGGAGAGATCCAGGCCCATTACGCGTTCGGTTCGATCGTGGAAGCAGCACTTCTCTGCCTGATCGTATGGATCGCATGGAAGTGGCCCACGGTCCCAAGGAACAATGAGGTCGGGAACTGAAATGAGTTGAATAATTGATTTGAGAATGCGGGTGATAAGATGAAATCCATAGTGACAACTGGAAGCGGGCCGCCAGAGGTTCTGGAGCCTGGAAGCCCACAGGAACGTCGATAGGGGACGGAGGGGCAATGCGATTATAGCCGTGGTTGGCGATGGCAATGGCTGAGCCACCGAACCATGAAAGCCATAGTATGCGACAGATACGGCCCGCCGGAGGTCCTCCGGCTCGAGGAGGTGGAGAGACCCGTCCCTCGGGACAACCAGGTCCTGGTAAAGGTCCACGCTTCCTCACTGAATGCTGCCGATTTCGAGATCCTGGGCGGCGGGGTCTCGGCCCGCATCGCCGGCCCCTTCAAGCCACGGAATAGGATACCCGGATCGGACGTCGCAGGTAGGGTCGTGGAAGTCGGGAGGAGCATCAAGCGACTGAAAGAAGGCGATGCGGTCTTCGGGGACCTGTTCATGTGCGGCCATGGCGCTTTTGCGGAGTACGTGGCAGCACCTGAAGATGCATTGATGCTGAAACCAGAAAGCATATCCTTCGAGGACGCCGCCACCCTCCCCCAGGCGGCCAAGATCGCCCTGCAGGGAGTCCGTGGCAAGCGCCCCCTCGAGAAAGGGCAGAAGGTACTCATCAACGGCGCCGGCGGAGGCATGGGTACGTTCGCTGTGCAGATCGCGAAGTACTATGGGGCCGAGGTGACCGGCGTGGACAGCGCGAGGAAGCTAGAGATGCTTCGCTCTATCGGAGCGGACAATGTGATCGATTACCAGCGGGTGGACTGCACGAGGAGCGAGGAGCGTTACGACCTCATCCTGGACACGGTCGCGCACCGGTCGATCTTCGATTACCGGCGCGTCATGGCCCCCGATGGCATGTTCGTGCTGGTGGGAGGCTCAAGATATGCCATATTCCAGGCGATCCTCCTAGGACCTCTGGTCTCTATCGCCAGCAAGAAGAAGATGGGCATCAACCCTTGGAAAGTGAACCTCGAGGAGGACATGAGGTTCTTGCTCGAGCTCAATGAAAAGGGGAAGCTTTCGCCGGTCGTGGACAGGCGTATCTCCCTGAGCGAGGTCCCTCAGGCCCTCGGTGATCTTTCAAATGGACTGGTAAAAGGGAAAGTGGTGATAACGGTCGGGCACGATGACGATACTTGACCGAACATCATGCTGGACGAGATCGTTTTACTGTTGAAAATTGGAAATGAGCTCAGACCGCCAATGCGCAGGGCGGTGCTCCAGCCAGAAAGTTAACCCATGCTCATCCAGATTAATAATATTTGGTTTCAATTAAATTGATTTTGCACCGAGACCCTCGAACGGCGATACCTTTTCCTACTTCTTTTTATCGGGATCGGGTGGTTCGGAATCAAGAACCCTGGCTTGCTCGATATGATCTTAATCATAAGTGTAAAAAGGGAAGGGATTATGATAGCCACGACCAATATAGATAATAGGTTTACGGAGCTTATGATATGAAAAATCCATTTTATATCTTCCTAGATTTCTTCAGCAGACCAGATGTAGTATTGTTCTTGAGAGTGATTTGGGACATTGGGCTTGGTATCGCCTTCGTTCTTGGAATTGCCCTATCCTTTTTCAGTGATGCCAAGGGCCCACTGTTCGGAGTCATTTCAATTCTCATAGGCGTCTGGACTTTAGTCGCTGGATTGAGAGCAATGAAATTAGAAAAGGAATCTGGAAAGCGAGACGCCTAGTTCCCTTTCTATTGGGATTGGCTCCTAGGACAATGATTGCAAGTTTCACGATAATTGATTCGGAGAATTTATAAGGAAATTGCCTGACTCATCTCCAGAGGTTCCATTATTGGTTCGCTGCTTTGAATGCGGAAGCGAGGCAATGCCGGGGGCTGCGTTCTGCCATAATTGCGGGGCGCGTCTTGGCCCTATTCCACAATCAGGCCATGACTTTTCATCACTGAATAATCCTTACTCTCAAAATTCTTCTCATTCGATTCCAAGAAGAGCCGCGGAGGATGCCTGGCGTAGTTCTCCGAAAGCGACCGCACCACAAAGACAGATTATGGGGACAAATAAAGTCATAACAATAGTGGTTGCCATTTTCCTTACTCTCGTTGTGTTGGGAGCAGCGGTCTCCCAAGGCTGGATATATCTTAACCTGGGCATAAGTAATGATAATCAGAACCACGACTCAACATCCACAGTTGGGAATTCCACAATAACATATTCTTGGTCGTACATGGGAACTGATTGGACGTTGACGGAGACTGTGGCGAATGCTACCTATATCAGCTATCATGACCTGCCCAAGACATATCATTACCCCTCATATGTCACCAAGAGCGATGCGGTCGTAGTCAATATCGCAGCCGAACTCAAGGGCGATGCTGAGACAAGAGGGTACAATACTGCCCAGTTCATTCTTTCCTTTGTTCAGAATGTGCCTTATGGAACAGATGAAAACACCACTGGCTTTGTCAATTATCCAAGGTACCCGGTCGAAACACTTGTGGATCACATTGGGGACTGTAAGGATCACTCGTTTTTGTATGCCTCATTGATGGAGTCTCAACCGGAAAACGTTAGCATGGTTCTCCTGCAATTAATGCCGAATAATGGCGGCGTAGGACACATGGCAACAGGAATGTGGGGGTCTGGTTACAGTGGCACATACTTCCATTATGATGGCAGAGATTACTACTATTGTGAGACGACCTCTCCAGGCTGGAAAATCGGACAGATGCCTCCTCAAGTAGAAGGATACGACGTCACAGTTTTGCCAGTTTGAGACCGCCACCAATCATTTTGCCCATGCCTCTCTTAAGCTTTAGGTGATCTTTTTCATACGATTCGGTTAGGTTCAGCCCATGAGAGGTATCATACGAAAACTAGGCTTTGACGATATTCCACCGAAGGCAAACGCAGTGAGCCAGAGATATTGAAATGGATTCGCAAATAGAGTTTCTTAATCAGCAGAATCTGAACTCGGAAACCTTTCCCTCGCTTTATTTGATTTTAGGAGATGCGTTGAGGTTAGGCGCTGAGATAAGATATAGCCATGCTATTTTCAATAGTAATTATCTCACCTTTTCTCTTTATTCTGGCGTTAGTTACCGAGGCTTTTCGCGAACTCCCTGCCGCGTGCCAGATCATCCTCGTTTGGCCTACCTTTGTTTATCCCGCCCACTAGCTTGAAGGGCTTGTACGTATCCCAGCCTTTGCAAGCAAAGTCTCCTACTATCCGGCATCCTTTTCTCTCTAGTTCCTTCCTCAGAGCATCATGAACGTTTGTGTTGCCATAACCGCTCGTGGAGAAGATGAAGGCTTTGCAGTTGCATTGGGGCATTTCGGTCACTAGCTGCAGAAGTCTCGCATGGAACTTACTAAAGAATATTCCTGAGCCAAATCCAATTAACTCGTAATTTTGAAGGGCTTGAGGATCGACTTCCTTCGCCTCCTTTATTTCGGCACCGAGAACCTCCGAGATAGCTTTGGCCACTTTCTCGGTGTTGCCGTGTTCCACAGAAACGTATACGATTAGGCTTTTCATGATCTGAACCTGAAATCGCAATTCCCTACCCCTTTCATAATTCTTTCTTAGAGAGATGCTGAAGTCGTGTCCAAAATCGTAGGTAGCTAAACGTTGGGGTCAGAGATTTTGGGATGCGGTGAGGTTCGGGTTGTAAGAAACAGTTTGCGAAGAATGGAGTTGTGTGGACGGCACTCATCATCACGAAATTCGAAGGCAACGACCAAGCCTATGCGCGATAGGACAAGATTAAATCAAGAAAAAGTAATGTCGTTTCAGCGTAGAACCTCCTTGGGGGAAATTGGTATGGCTGATTCAGAGTTGCTCATTTCGCTAGGCTTGTGGTTTGTCCGCGGTCTTGTTTCAAGTTTGATTTGCTTACTATTTGGGTATATTGGAATAAAGAGCATCACGTTAATGACTCCGAAGATCAATGAGTTCGAGAATATCAAAGGTAATCCTTTGGCGACTAGTCTTTTTGTCGGCGGCTTTTTTATCTTTGCCGGGTTGGTCATTTATGGTTCGATGGTCAACCCGTTCTTTCTTTCACAGTCGGTGACTATCGGCGCCTACTTCAACCTGCAAAGACTCCTCGTTGTGATCTTAAGCTTCTTCGTCAGCCTGTTTTTTGGTGCACTGTTTATTCTGGTTTTCACTAGATTCAAGCTGTTCGGTGAAGATCTGGATGACATCAACAAGAATCCTTTGGCAATAGGATTCTTCCTTTTCTCCTACGAGCTATTCTTAGGATTTATCATGCTGGCTAGCTTGACTGTTCCAATTGGATAATCGGGGGAGAGTAAATGAGCTGCGTTCGGTACCTTTTGGTGTTGCTGTTTGTCATCACGCTAGCCCTTGCATGCAGCAGGAATGCCGTCGGGATCCCGGCCTCAAGCTTCACTCAAGAGAATGGTGATTGGTATGATAACTGGGGAATAGACAGGAATGACCCAGGATATGGTGGCGCTCTTCCCGGGTACTTACCGAACCTAGCGATTGAAACACTCGGTGCAAATAAGGAGCTAGCCTATAGCATTGGCCAACAGTTACAAGATGAGTATCCAAACAAAATAAACTGCGCGGTCGCCATCCTGAAGTACGTCCAAACATGGACCTACTATGGCTATGACAGCGATAACTTCTTCAGAAATGGCGTCGCCCAAGATGAATGGGCACAGAATGCAGATGATTTTGCGCATGCCTTTAACCAAAACACCGGTGTCAAAGCGGTCGGAGACTGCGAAGACATGGCCTTTCTGTGCGGCACGATCTATGTTGGTGCAGGTTTTGACGCGGCAGTTATCGATGCGCCTTACCATTGTGCCCTGCTAATTTGGCTTCCAGATTTCTCGAATGCAAACGATTATTGGGATATTAATGACGGCAGAGGTCCTGGTTGGATATGGGTTGAAGCCACTGGCAACACCAATCCTCTGGGTTGGACTCCACCAGATTTCGAAGACGGCAGTTGGACTGCCTATCCAATAAACTCTCTGCAATTCGTTGGTCACTCTCCAGCACCACTGAATTCTGGAAGTGGAATATGCTCTGGCGCCATTCTGATGTTAGTTGGACCTATGGTTGGGCTGGTTGGATACCGCAGTTATCTGGATAGAAAGACCAATTCAAGGGAGAAGTAAGCTGTTCAATAGATTAGTTAGACAGGCGATCCAGGAGTACAAACGCGGTCAAACATCGACCAAGTATTAAGGGATTCGATATTATGGATTTATTCTCAGGTCCACCGGTGGTATTGGCGATTGCTGGCAATTTGTCCTGATAATTATTGCAGCTAATCTGGATGTAAAGTCGAGAACCTATCGAGATGCGGTGAGGTTCGGGCTCTGACAGGATAAGGTTCTTCACGACCTCGTTCTAGGCTGATCAAGTAATAAATAATTAAGGTTCAATCAAAAGGAATTGACCTGATCACAAACCCTTTATGTTTTCATAAAATCTTCTACATTATATAGTCGCCATCTCATATAGAATAATAGTAAAAGAGATACTCCAATGAACTTCAATTCCCCTTTAGACTTCGATTCCCCTTCAGTCTTCATCGTTTGTATCGTAACTTTGATCATTGGACTTATTGCGCTTATCCCCTATCTTTCGTTTATTTTGCTGAAGAAGCAACATTATCGAAAACAGATTTTGCCCAAGAGAAATGAACCTGTCTTCAAGAGGATTCAGTAGTGAGGTTCGGGGTCTGAAGGATTAATCTGCCCTTCATGAACATTATCTTTCATGATAATATTAATAGCAGATCTCAATGACGAGTTCAAGGATCAACTCATCGTCATGAGCTCCTCATATTATTGCTAATGATAGCCGCCTCGGCGGACTATAAAGCCAGGAAGGCGATGAATTGAATCAAGTGAGGAAATAAATGATATTCAAATGCC
>PMBU01000068.1:0-2370 GCA_003153895.1 Methanomassiliicoccaceae archaeon
AATGATTTGAACGAACCAGAAGGCATTAGAAGAACGACCTTGACTCCCTTGCTTACCACCGAGGCTGATGAGCCAGAGGTGCGGACGAACTTGCCGCCGTCACCGGGACGGGCTTCGATGTTGTGGACCAATGTCCCTTCTGGCAATCCTGACAACTGGAGCACGTTTCCGCCGACGAACGCCCCGTTCACTCCGACGAAGACGTCCTTGCCGACCATCATGCCCTCGGCGGCGATCATGGTTGTCACAGCTCCATCGAACTCCACTTGCGCCACTGGACCGGACCGGCCGGGGGCGTGGATGATGTCCAGCACTTTTCCGTTCTTGTTGACGACCTCAGGATGCTTCACAGCGCCCAAGTGCCGGTGGCTAGGCGACCGGTAGACTGACCCGCCCTTACCTCGCCTCTGTTGCCTTAGTTGTTTTCCCATTTCATACCACCTCAGAACACCCCGATCCTCATGCCGATGTCCTCGGCCGAGTATCCTTCCTTGAGTCTGACGATCGCATGCTTTCCTTCCTTATCGATCCTAACCCAGACCTTGGCGACCTTGACGTCGAACTGCTTCTCGAAGGCCGTCTTGATCTCGGCCTTGGTAGCGGAGCGCTTCACGATGAACTCCAGCTTGTTCCCGTCCTTGAAGTCCTGCGTGGGCGTCCCGGTCATGTGGTTCATCGTCTTCTCTGTGACGTATGGATGAAACAATATGCCATCTGTTTTGACCATGATCACCACTCCCTCACTTTGTTAAGGGCTGCCTCGGAGAACACGGCCAACCTACCAGCCGCTCCGCCCGGAGCCAGTGTGCCGGTGTTGAGCTGCTCCGGCGCCACGATCTCCACGCCGGCCAGGTTCTGTGCGCCCTTGAAGATGGGTGCCTCTTTATCGGAGACGACTATCAGCAGGCTGCGCGCGCTCTTGTAGCGCCTGCCGCGCATCTTCCCCTTACCTGGACGGACGTTCTTTGAATCCTTAGCTCGGTCCACATCGGCCTCGAGGCCGATGCTCTGCAGCGCCTTCAGGACGCCAGCGGTGGTGTCCAGTTTCTCCACGGCGTCCTCGAAGACCACCGGGAGGGTCAGGTCGTCGCTGAACTGGTGCCCTCTCGCTTTCACCATGTCCATGTTGGACAAGGCAGCTAGAGCGGACAGGCGCGCGAGGATGCGCTCCTTCCGGTTCACCTTCATTGACCAGTCCCTGTCGACCTTCGGAGGGAACGCTCGGCGACCGCCGACGTTGTTGGGCGATTCCGCGCCCTTCGCTCCCTGTGCCAGTCTTTGGACGCGCGCCACGCCTCTGCCCTTTCCCCAGGTGGAGACCGAATGCTTCACTCCNNTGGAACACGGTCGGCAGATCTGCCTTGTGTACGACCTCTCCGCTGAGAGAATAGACGTTGATTTGCGATTGCGATTTCTTCTTGGCCGCCATGTCTAGGCCCCCTGCTTGCTCTCTAGAGATATGTATACCATGTTCGGGGCTTCCTTCAGAACGGTCCAGTTCTTCCTCACTGGGTCGCGCAGGCGGACCAATCGCTTGGCCGGTCCTGGCACTGAGCCATGTATCAGAACATATGGGTTGACTACCTGACCATAATGCAGGAACCCGCCCTTCGGGGTGATCTCCTCACCGTTCGTCCCGATCTTGAGGACGCGTTTGTTCATTTCGGTCCTCTGGTGGTAGCCCATCTGACCTGCCTGAGGCACGGTCGGGCGGACGTACCCGGGACGCTTCGGCGCCAAGGTACCCACCATGCGGCGGTGCTTGCTGTTCTTGTGGGACAGCAGCTTCAGACCCCAGCGCTTTATGGCGCCTTGGAATCCCTTGCCCTTGGTGATGGCCGCGACGTCGATCATCGAGCCGTCCTTGGCGAAATCGTTGATGGTGATGTCCTTGCCCAGGATGGACTTGGAATACTCCATCCTCTTGTCCATGGACCCGCCTCCGATGCGGAGCTCCATGAGCTCGGGCTTCTTCTTCGGCACACCCTTGACCAGTTTCGGCTGGGTGTATGCTAGGATGCGAATGTCCTCGATGTCGATGTCCTTCATCTTCTCCCAGTTCTTCTCCGCGTCCACCTTCTTGGGGATGGGGAGCAGACGGGACAGGGTCTCATCGACGTTCGTGGCCCACACCTCGCCGGCCGTTCTCAGGCCATAGCGGGTGTTCTCGTAGATCCTAATCGCCGCCACCCTCATGGGTGGGACTTCGACGACCGTTACCGGAACCCTTAGTTCCTGACCGGCCGTGGTGCTTTGCGAGCGGAAATCGACGATGAAGGCATGGGTCATACCGGCCTTGTAACCGGCGAACCCCTGAACCTTAGGGCCTTCGCTGATCTCTGGCCAGGCATCCATCCTGGGTGTCTGTCG
>PMBU01000068.1:2411-11967 GCA_003153895.1 Methanomassiliicoccaceae archaeon
CCGAAGAGTGTCTTTCGTGAACCTTCGACCGTGACGCCGTTCTCGTGGTCCAGAATGGTTGGACCACGGCAAAGGGATGCTCGCGCATTGCCCATGGGGTCTGGTCGAACGTCCTTAGTGCGTTGAGCGAAATGCGATACTGGTCTATCTATATAAGTCAATCGGTGGTCACCAGTTGTGATTGCCGACTCATCTGGCTATCGCCTCGAACCATCGCGGGGGAACCATTGTCGGATTTATAGCTTCCCTTCCTTGGCCTTCTTCTGCAAACGCTTCGATCTCTCTTTAGACGTGAAGCCGGTCGCTTGTTCCAAGAACTTGTTCCAGCGCTTCACCGTTTCCGTTTGCACATCGATCGGTGCGGTCTTATCGGTCGTCGAGGAAATATCCAAAGCGGTCTTGCTCAGCACCTTGACTTCTAGACGGGTGATCGCACCGAACGAGGAGACGAGCTTATCCCCTTCGACCTTGGCGTTGCCGAAGACCGAGGAGATGATCTCTTTCAACTTGTCGCCTTCGATGCTCGCATAGTGACCTTTTCTGATGTCGTACTCCATTGCAATCCCTTCCGATGAATCGAAATATGATATCTAGCTATAAACTCAATCGAAGAGTAGCTCGTCGGCGAGGTAGCGCTCCACGTCCACCGAGGTGCGCATCACGTCCTGCAGGCGCAGGTCGTTCTGCCAACGGGTGCGGCATTCGCAATCCAAGTCCCCGAATTCCTTTACATCCTGGCTGAACGAGTGCCGCTTCACCGCCTCGATGAAGCTCGCGTCACACTTCTCGCAGTTGTGCACCCCTCTCAGGCTTCCAGCGCCGCTGGGCGATGAGAAAACCCGCTTTTCGGTAAGCCCCCTCCCCGCCTTCAGCACCTCGACGAGCGAGAATAGCCACGGCGGCCGGTAGTCGCCCCTGCGCCACAGCCTTTCCACCATAGTATCCTTCTGTACGTTCAACGGATTGATGGAGATGCTCTCGGAATAGGGGGCGGCGAATGCGATCGATCTGATCGTGTCCTGCATCGCCCGCCTCTCAGTCAGGAAGGACGGCTTCAGCAGCAAATACGTGCGCATTGGGATTCCTCTCTCTTTCAACAGAGAGGCTGCTCTGACATAGTCCTCTACCAAGAATCCCTTGTTGATGCACTTGCGGAGTATCTCGTTGTCGGCGCTTTCCAGGCCGAGCGCCACCTGCACGCGGCCATCAGGCAGCGCATCGAGCTCCTCGGGCGTCACGAACTCCGGCCTTGATTCGAAGAGGATACTCTTGGCAGAAGGGAAGGCATCCATCACGGCATTTCGCGCCTCAAGCGGTATCTCGTTCCGGTCAAGGAAGCTGCCGGAAGTGTAGACCTTTACGAACTTCTCGTTGTCGTAGCGGCCAATGGCGACCTTTAATTGTGCGAGTATGTCCGAGAGGTCTATCGAGCTGTCGCTGGCGGAATTGTAGCCGCACATCAGGCAGCCTTTCTTCTTAGACCACCAGCAACCCGAGGTCCGGAGGATGAGCACCATCGCTGTCACCCTCTCGTTGTCCAGAAGGTCCTCCTCCTTCCATAGCGCCTCAGGTTTCTGTGCCCGGTCCTCGGACGAATCTCTCCTCATCTGTTCTCCTCTTCTTGCGAGATCATAGCGAAGCCATGGTTGCCCATAAACCTATTGGGGCGTTCATCGAAGGGATCGATGGCGAGTTGCTCGATTCTGATAGGAATAGCTGATGACCAAATCTTTTTTAACCGATTGGCTTCCTAGTTCGGACGAGATGTTTTCATGCCAAGGAAGATAATCGTCATCGGTGCTGGGGCAGGCGGCCTGACAGCGGCTTCGACAGCGCGGGAGAATAACCCAGAAGCAATAATAGACGTCTTCACCGAAGATGAGCACATAGCCTATTCGCCCTGCGCGGTCATCTATGCCATCGAAGGCGTGATCAAGGATTTCGATTCGATCATAATGCACACCCCGGAATATTACAAGGAGAAGCGCAACATCTCCGTGCATATCAAGACCAGGGTCGCTTCCGTGGATATGGACAAGAAGACGATCACCTTGGCGGATGGAAGCACCATGCCCTATGATTCGTTAGTACTAGCGACCGGTGGAAAGATGTTCGTCCCGCCAATCGAGGGGGCAAGATTGCCGGGCGCATTCACTATCAAGGACGTGAACGGAGGCAAGGCCATCAAGGCCGCCCTTCAAAAGACCGATTGCGTCGTCGTCGTTGGAGGTGGCGTCATCGGTCTGATGATGGCTGTCGCCGTCAGAAACCTCGGTAAGAAAGTGACGGTGGTGGAAAGGTATCCGAACGTGATCCCTCGCATAATCGACGAGGACATGGCGGCGATCGTGCAGAAACACTGCGAGGGGTTGGGGGTCCGTTTCATCATGGGCACGCCGATAACGGCCATCAAAGGAAAGGAGAAGGTGGAATCGGTGGTGGCGGGGGGAAAGGAATACCCCTGCGGAATTGTGATAATGGCGACCGGAGTGAGGGCGAATCTCGACCTTCCGAACCAGATGGGCCTGGAGATCGGCCAGCTGGGGGCGGTCCGGGCAAGCGGAACGCTGCAGCCGTACAGGAACGACCACCTGGTCAAGGACATCTACGTGGCCGGGGACATGATGATGTGCGAGAGCGCCGCGACCCCTGGGCCGATAATGAGCCAGCTGGGATCCACAGCAGTCCGGCAGGGGCGCGTTGCCGGCATCAACGCCGCCGGCGGATACGCGACATATCCGGCCGCGCTTTCTCCCTGGGTCACCTACCTCGGTGATATCCAGGCGGCGGGGACCGGCCTGTCGAAGGGTCTGGCAGAGTACTTCGGCCTGAGCACTGTGGAAGGCAAGGCGACGGGGCTCACCCGGGCGAGATACTATCCTGGTGGCAAGAGTATCACTGCCAAGATAATCGCTGACAAGGAGACGCACCGCATCCTCGGTGGGCAGATCGTCGGAGGCGAGGAGGTCACCGGGCGTATCAATTGGCTCACGGCATCGATCCTGAAAGGCGCAACGGTGGAGGATTTCGCCACATCGTTCGAGAACGCCTACTGTCCTCCCACCTCGATGGTGAAGGACGTCGTCAATCAGGCGGCGGATGCGCTCATGGAACATCTCAAGCTGGCCTGTCAGAAGAAGTGACCGAGCATTTGGTCGGGCGTGCTGGATCTGTCGAATCGAGTTTAGAGATTCCTCCGCCCTCGGTTCAAGAATGCTTGCGGTCAGAACCTACTGGTCGTTCAGCATCTTCTTGACCTGCGCGTACGTGAACACCGGTCCGTCAACGCAGACGTATACACCGCCGATGTTGCACCTGCCGCACTTGCCGATGCCGCACTTCATCTTATTCTCCAGCGTCGTATAGATCTGCTCGTCCTTCCATCCCAGCTTGGCAAGGCTGCCAATCGAGGTCTTTATCATGATCGGAGGGCCGCAGATTACCGCCAGCGCGTTGTCCGGGCTGCACTTCATCGCCGAAACGGTCGTGGCAACGAAGCCAGTGAACTTCCTGCTGGAGGGATCGAACTTCGATTGCTCGGGGTTCTTGTTGTCCAGCAAGGTCCAGCCCGGCTCCTCGACGTCGATGGTGCGCCGGACATCGATCGCCCCGCCCTGCTCCAGCGCGTCGATCTCTGCTTTGAACGATAGGTCACGCGAGGTACGCGCGCCGTAGATCAGGTGCAGCTCACCGTAGTCATTCTTGTTATCCACGACATAGTTCATGACGGCGCGCACCGGAGCCATGCCTATCCCGCCAGCAATGAAGTAGATGTTCTTCCCCTTCCACTGCTCCACAGGGAAGCCGTTGCCATAAGGTCCGCGGATGCCCACCTCGTCGCCGACCTCGAGCTCATGCAGCATCTCCGTGACCCTGCCGACGCGTTGCACGCTGAACTCCAGGCTGCCCCTGGTGGGCGATTGCGATATCGCGAACATCGATTCGCCCTTGCCGAACACTGACACCATGCACGTCTGCCCTGGCTTGAACTTTATTTCGGCGCTCTTGTCCTTGAAGGCGACCTTGAAGGTCTTGACCGCCCTCTCGCCGGTGGTTTCCTGCATGATGCCAGTTATCTCTGCGACATGCGGAATGTAATGGTTCTCGTCGCTCATCATCTCACCTCGCTGATGACCTTGGTGATGTCCAGGCCGGCGGGGCACAGCGCGATGCATCTGCCGCAGCCAACGCACAGGTAGCGGCCGGTGCTGTCCTTGGAATACTTGAACTTGTGATAGTATCTGTTCCGCAGCCTCTGGGCCTTCGCTGTCCGCGGATTATGGCTCGAAGTGTGCATCGTGAAATTGGAGAATTGGCACGAGTCCCAGGTTCGGACCCGCTTTCCGCCCTTCTCATCGTTGATGTCGAAGCAATGGCAGGTCGGGCAATAGTAGGTGCATGCGCCGCAGCTGAGGCACTTCCTGGCGACGTCGTCCCAATATTTGCTGTCGAACGACGAATCCAGCTTGGTGATCGACTCGGGGGCTATCCTCTTCGCGAACCCCTCCGCGGATGCGGCCTTCCTGATGATCTCGTCCCTCTTCTTCTCCTGGTCCGGGGAAGGCCTCTCGAGGTTCGCACTCATGCCTTCGAGCAGCTTCTTCCCTCTATCGGAAATGCCCTCGACGTAGTACGAATCGCCTACGTCGTACAGCATCACGTCGCTGCCCTCCGTCCCAACAGGACTTCCGCCAGTCGACGGGCAGAAGCAGTTAGCATCGGCTGGTCCATCGCATGCTATCGTGAAAACGGCCACCTTTTCCCGGCGCACCTTGTAGTACGAATCGACGAACTTGCCTCCCATGAACACCTTGTCCATGACCGAGATCGCGATGGTATCGCAAGGCCTGACCCCAAAGATGATCTTCTCTCGTTCGTCGGGCACCGTTGGAGCAAGCTTGATCTTTCCCCCCACCCTCTTGAAGGCGAATAGGACCTGCGTCTGCGGGAACATTATCGCCTTGGGGGGGACGTCTGGCTTGCAGTCGAGCTTGATGTCCGCAACTGAAGCTTCCTTCCCTAGCTCCCTATACTCAACAAGGCCTCGCTTGTTCTTGATGGGGATGTAGACAATGCTAGCATGGCCGAGCGCGTTCAGTGCGTCCGCGACCTTTTCCTTTCTCAATATGGATTTGCTCATAGCTGCACTCCCCGTTCACATTATGAACTCGTTCTCGTCTTCCATCTTCGACATAGCGATCAACGGCTTCTGTCCATCCTCACAGGCCGCCTCGTAATTGAATATCTTCTTGACATCCTTCTCGAGCTTCGCCGTGAGCAGCCTCAGCGGCAGCCTTTGGGGGCAAACGCGCTCGCACTCTCCGCAATCGACGCATCTTCCGGCCAGGTGCGGCATCCTCGCGAGATGGTACACCAGGTTCTCGCGGACGTTCACCGACCTCTCCACCCACCTCGGCCGATGCGCCTTCTCGTCGGCGGTGGTGTCCGGCCTGATGGCGACGTCCGTTGGATCGAGCAGGCACTCGTCGCAATAGCATACAGGGCAAGAGCGCTTGCACGCGTGGCATCTGATGCAATCTGCGAAGATCTCCTCCCAGAAGGTCCAGCGCTCCTCCGGGGACATGTTCTCGATCGCCTCGACCTCGCTGTAATCCTTCTCGTCCTCCGGGACTTGATCCGACGCCAGCACGTCATAGACCACGGGGTTCCTCATGGCGCATTTCACGCACTTCCTGTAGAGGACGTCCCCAGCGCGCTTGTCCACCACGCCAGTGCACGGGACGCCTATTATGAAGACCTCGCTTCGCGACAATATGTTCTCGTTCAGCAGCAGCCGGAGCGCTTTCGAATCGCAGCCCCTGACGACGATGCCGACCGGCTTGACGATCTTGTCCTTTCCGTCTCTCGTTTTCCCGCGTTGGCTCCGGACCTCCTGCGTCAGGTAGGTAACCAGGTTGTTTGCGCAGTGCTCGTTGAACGAGAGCTTGTCGGCGTCCTCCTCCGTCTCGGCGAAGAACGGCGTGCCGTCGGCGCTCCAGCCGATCACGCATTTCAGGCCCCTTTCGCGCAGCGCCTTCTTCGCTTCCTCTCGGATCTTCTCGTCGCTCATTTCACTCGCCCCCATCCGCGCTGTCGATCACCTTGAACTTATTATTCGGCCCCAGTTTCCTGACCTTCTCGACTGCGGTCTTTACGACGTCCGCGAACTTGCCGCCCTCGCTGGCCGACACCCAGCTCATCTGGAAGCGGTCGGCCTCGATACCGTAGTACTCGAGCATGCTCCTCAGGAGCTGGAGGTTGCGTCGCGTGTAGAGATTGCCCTTGAGATAGTGGCAATCGCCAGGATGACATCCCGACACCAGCACGCCGTCGGCGCCATCCTTCAGGGCGCGGAGCACGAGCATCGGCGATATCCTGCCGGAGCACATCACGCGGATTATCCTGATGTTCGGGGGGTACTGCAGGCGCGAGACCCCCGCCAGGTCCGCTCCGGCATAAGAGCACCAGTTGCAGAGGAACGCCACGATCTTCGGCTCGAATTCCTTCTCTGCAGCTTCGGCCGATGCCGCGCCTTGCTCCGTGCTTCCTGCCGCTTGGCTTCCGCTCATTCGTTCCCCTCCTCGCAGAACATCGCGTCGATGGCCTCGATGATCTGCTCGTCCTGGAACCCTCTCTGCTGGATCGCGCCGGACTTGCAGACCGCATTGCACGTGCCACAGCCCTTGCATAGCGCCTCGTTCACTTTCGCCTTGGCATCTATCTTCTCGATGGCGCCGAACGGGCAGACCTGGATGCAGAGCTCGCAGCCGGTGCAGCGGTTCGGGTTCACGGCCGCGATGATGCCCTCCACCTCGATCTCGTTCCTTGAGAGGACCATGCATGCCCGGGCGGCTGCGCCCAGCGCCTGCGAAATTGTCTCGTCGACGAACCTGGGGCTGTGCGCCGTTCCGCAGAGGTAGACGCCCTCCGTTGCGAAATCGACGGGCCGCAGCTTCATATGGGCCTCGAGGAAATAACCATCCCTGCTCAGCGGGACCTTCAGCATCATTGCCAGTGACTCGTTCCCTGCGTTGGGTCTGATGCCGACGCTCAGGACCAGCAGGTCCGGCCTGATCGCCACCTCTTCCTTGAGCACGGTGTCGAATGCGCTTACTTCCAACTGACCGGCCTGGTCGCCGACCGTTGGCATGTTGCCTTCCGGGAACCTAAGGAAGTTGACGCCGAGCTCTCCCGCCTCACGGTACAGTTCCTCCCTGAACCCATAGGTCCGGATGTCCTTGTGCAGGACGTAGACCTCGGTCGCCGGGCTTGCCTTCTTGATGTCGATGGCGTTCTTGACCGCCTCGGTGCAACAGACCCGGCTGCAATAAGGCACCTGCTCGTTCCTCGAACCGACACACTGGATCATTACGACCTTCTGCGCCTTCAAGGTCCTCTCATCCAACTGCGTCTCCAGTTCGAGCTGGGTGATCACCCTCTTGTCCTGGCCGTACCGGTACTCGTTCGGCTTGTATTCGTTGGCACCAGTGGCCACTATGATCGTCCCGGTCTCGATCTCGCCGTCGCTCGTCTTGACCTTGAAATTGCCGACGAACCCGTTGACCTCCAGGACATGGGTATTGAGGTGCACCGTGATGTTCGGGGCGTCCCTGATCTTGCCGATGAGCTCGTCCAAGAATTGCTTCGGCGTCCGGTCGCCCTCCTTATGATGGAGCCTAGCCAGATTGCCACCGAGCTGCCCCTCCTTCTCGATCAGGTTGACAGCATAACCTTGGTCGGCGATGTTGAGGGCGGCGGTCATACCGGCCAATCCCCCTCCCAATACGACGGCCGAATGGGTCACGCCGAGCTTCGACTTCTTCAATGGCTTCAACAGTCTTGCCTTGGCGACCGCCATTCGCACCAGGTCCTTGGATTTCTCCGTTGCCTTCTCCGGCTCATGCATGTGCACCCACGAGCATTGATCGCGGATGTTTGTCATCTCGAAGAGGTACGGGTTCAGCCCAGCGTCCATGCAGGTCTCCCTGAATAGCGATTCGTGGGTACGGGGCGAGCACGACGCCACCACCACCCGATTCAGCCTGTGCTCCTTGATCATCTCCCTGATCTTCTTCTGCGTGTCCGAGGAACAGGTGAATAGGTTCATCCCCGAGTAGACGACGTCGGGCAGGGTCGCCGCATATTCCATCACTGATGGCACGTTGACGACGCCGCCGATGTTGATGCCGCAGTGGCAGACGAACACGCCGATCCTGGGGCGCATTCCGAAGACGTCCATCTCCGGCGGGAATTGCCTGACGCTGACCAACTTGCCTCTTTCCGAGGCTATGCTGGATGAAGCTAGCGCCGCTGCGCCGCTCGCCTGCGCCACCGAATCGGGGATGTCCTTCGGAGCGGCGAACGAGCCGCTGACGAACACGCCCGGCCTGGATGTGCTCAAGGGCGAGAAAGCATCCGTCTGGCAGAATCCATATTTGTTGAGATCGAATCCGAACTTCTTGCTCAGCATCTCCCCGTCCGCCGCGGGCTTCATTCCGACCGAAAGGACGACCAGGTCGAACTCCTCGGTGTTGGTCTCGTCTTCGATGCTGTACCTCAGGAACAGGTTCTTGGTCTCAGGGTCCTCGCCGACCGAGGCCACCCTGCTTCCGCGGTGCATCGTGACCCCGTACTCCTTTTCAGCTCGCTCGCGGTAATACTCGAACTCTTTTCCGAACGCCCTGACGTCCATGAAGAAGATGGTCGGCTTCAGCCCTGCCGTGTGCTCGCCCGCGATTATCGCTTCCTTTATGGCATACATGCAGCAGACCGAGGAGCAGTAGGGATTGCCCACCTTCTCGTCCCTCGAGCCGACGCATTGGATGAACGCTACCTTCTTGGGGATATCCCCGTCGGAAGGCCTCATCACCGTCCCCAAGTACGGGCCGGTGGCGCTGAGCATCCTCTCGAACTCGATGGCCGTGACGACGTTCTTGTACTCCCCGTAGCCATATTCCTTCTTCAGCCTGGCATCGAACTCCTCGAAGCCCGGGCACAGGATGACCGAACCGACCTTGATCTCCTGGACCTCGTCCTTCAGCTCGTATTCGACCGCCTTGGCGATGCATTCCTCAGAGCAGATGCCGCAGCCGATGCAGGTGTCCTTGTCGATGCAGAATATCAGCGGGACTGCCTGTGGATATGCCACATAAATGGCCTTGCGCTTCTTGAGGCCTTGATTGTACTCGTCGGACGTCTCGACGGGGCATTTGGCGGCGCATTGCCCGCACCCGGTGCACTTCTCGTCGTTGACCCTCAGGGTCTTCCTTCGGACCTTGACGGTGAAGTTGCCTGGCCCTCCCGCCACATCCTCGATCTCGGCGTTCGTGATCAGGTCGATGTTCTGGTGGTTCCCTGCCGCGACAAGCTTCGGCGCCATGATGCACATGGAGCAATCGTTCGTCGGGAAGGTCTTGTCCAGCTGGGCCATCGTTCCACCGATGCTCGCCTTCTTTTCTAGCAGATATACCTTGAAGCCCGAGTCTCCCAGGTCCAATGCGGTATGGACGCCGGTGATGCCTCCGCCTACGACCATCCCTGCGCCTATCTTTTCCGT